>CABUDS010000017.1 GCA_902490405.1 uncultured Collinsella sp. | reverse complement strand
TCGATGTCGGGTTTCGTTTCATCAACGCGGATGCTCATTGCAATATCCTTTCATATGAACATGCGCTCATATAACTTACTTCCGATTATATGAGCGCATGTTCATATGTCAATGACGTTTAGGTAATTCGTCGCACAAAATGATGGGGGATAGTGGACGAGATCCTGGACTGAGCGGTTTTGATAGCCGATGCCGGGGTGGGTGCCCCCGCGCCGTGCAAAAATTGGAGTATTCTGCAACTATAGGGGGTCTGTTAATCTATTCCTGGCCAAATAAAGTCACTCAATAGTTATCCAAGGACGGTAAACAGACAAGGTCTTCCTTAAGTGTTGCCTAACGTTCTCACGCAAGAGTGATTTCGCTTCACATATGGATCCACTCGAGGGCGATAGACACCCGGCTCTGCTGAATACTCGCAATTTTGCACATCGCCAGGGTGCCCACCTTGTTAGCCGGTCTAGCTTCCGGCCCCGAAGACCCTGCCCTCGGGCGCGAGGCTGCTTGTTTGGGCAAATGACGGGCTGTCGGATTCGACAGTCTGCATATCATCGATTGCCGGAACTTCATTAATTGTCGGGTCATCCAGCGTGATGCCTTCGAGTGTTGCTTTTTCGAGGTCGATTCGTTGACGATCTTCGGAATCCTGGCGAAGCTGCTTCTGAATTCGCCTTTCCTCTTCTATAAACCTTCTGAGCACAAACTGTCTCAGGTCCTCTTGCATGATTTGAAAGTCTTTTGGCAGACGCGAGGGGCGTATGCCCTCTTTCCGTTGGATTGCCTCCATGACCCTAACGAAAGCGCTGGCATGCATAAAGGAATAACGACTGACGGTGATGATTCCGTACCCCATGGACGCAAGTGCATTCTTGCGCTCCTCATCGATGGCGCGGTCTTCTTCCGCGTCATGATAAAAACCGTTGTATTCAATGTCTGTGCGAGATTTCTTTAGATACGCATCCATAAAGAACTTTTTGCGTCTCGTGAGATTCTTTGCGGCAGCGGCGACCTGCACCTCGTAATCGGTCTCAATTCCCTTAATACCAAGCCCTCCTTCGCTTTTGGGCAGCGTTAGCATCATGACAAATGCCGTTTCCATGGGAGACCGGCATCCGTCGCGTACACATTGGATCGCCTTTCGGGCAAGGGCCAGACCGTCGCATCTGGTAATGGAATTAAAGAACTGTTTTAACCTCTCGGTCGAGGTGAGCGCGAAACGCTCGTTATAAGAGGTGGAAGAGCCGGTTCCAAGGGAGTAAGCGCTGCACAATTCAAAGTAGTACTCCACCAGTTCGCGAAAAGGGAGATAGGTGGCGGCCTGAAGTGCGCAAAGCTCAACGCCAACAATGAAGATGCCATCTTTGAGCTCTATAAAGCGTGAGCTCGAGAATCGTTTTGAAGACACGTGGCATTGACAGTTCATTGCATAGCGCGCATTCCTGCGATCAAACACCATCACCTCGAGGGAATCATTTGCGTCGAGGGAAACATCATGTTTGGTGAGCCATTCTGCGGCTGCGTCAAGGAGCGTTCCGGTGGGACATGATCCGTAAATCGCGGCAGGGTTACAGGACTCGATGCCTTTCGCAGACACCGAATGCGCGGCCTGGTAGACCGCTTTTGCAGTGGTATGGGACAATACAATACTCATGGTATATATCGTGTCAGCTAATGCCGTGTTGATGGCGCTGAGTGGAAAAGCCGTTTTAGAGGTCTAACCAAATGCTGTCCAAAAGCTTGACGCAATTATGGGTTGGTATGCCATAAATAAACGTTTTCGCAGCTCGGCTATAGCATAGAAATACTCAATTGCTGCACATTTGATATCGATGCATCACCATCCGACAACGAATTACGTGTCGGGAATTGGCCGAAATCGTTCAAAATGAGGGTTCAGAATTTGTGATGGCAGATCTATCTGTGGAACGTAGGGCGGCCCCGTTGCGGGGTTTCCCGCTGCGAGGCCGCTCGTGATCTACGCCGGAGTTTGTCGTAGACGTTTCTACTTGGCAAACAGGTTCTTGAGGTTGAACTCGGCCTGTACCGTGCGGAGCATGAGGTCGGTGTCGTCGAGGCCCAGGTGCTGCTCGTTGGCGTCGGCGGCGAGGGTTCCACGGCGGCGCGCCCAGTTCTCGAGCGCGGCTGGGGCGGACTCGCGGGGGAGCGAGCGCACGTCGGCGTCCAGGCTGCGGCAGATCTGGCGCGAGTCGATGACGATGATCTTGCCGGCGCGGCGTGCCTCGGCGTAACCGTCCAGGTGAATCTTGAACCAGCTGTCCTCAAAGGCGGCGTTATGCGCCATGTACGGGTACTTCTTCATAAGCTTGAGCAGCTGCTTTTGCAGCTCCTTGTTCTCGCGGAAGGGCGTTTTGCCGTCGATGTCGTCCCAGGTGATGTGGTGGATATTCGACAGCGGTACATCCTCGCCGCGGTAGATGTCGGGCAGGCCGCAGTAGTGTGCCTCGGCGTCGTGCGGGACGGCGTCGCTGGTGAGCTCCATGATCTCCCAGCCCACGTTGATGATATAGCCGCGCTCGGGTGCACGGCCGGTGGTCTCGATGTCGATACCGAGCACGGTGCCCTGGATGGGCTTGCGGGCGTAGGCCACGCCGAGCGCGTCGCGGTCGCCGCGGATTTCGCGCATAACGGACGCGGCGGTGCGCTTTTGCATCTTGCCGATGGCGGCGCAGGTGTCGGCATCGGACAGGCCGCGCGAGAGCGTCGCGGGCGTCACGTTGCGCAGACGCGCCTCGCCAATCTGGTCGCACAGGTCGCGGTTGCGGTCGGCCAGGTCGCGCACGGTGGCAAAGTCGAAGCCGGGGTCGCCCTCGGCGGTAAAGTACTCGGTCTCGAGCACCTTGAGGGCCTCCTCGCCCTTCTGGCGCTCGGACTCCATGGCGCCGTGGTCGCCGTAGATAAACATGGGGATAAACGGCTGGCGCTCGTATTCGAGTGCTTGCGAAACGTTCATAGGCTGCTCCTTGGACGGGCCGCGTCGCGCGGCTCGGGGTTACTGAGTTGTGGCGAGATGATAGTTTACCATGGGCAACTATTGGCACCGCGCCCGGGACAACTACAATACCCTAGTTGACCGCTAGGACTTTTACAATGCTGCCGAAAGACACGAAAGGTTCCATCCTTCATGGATTTGCTGATTGATATTTTGCTCGACGCCGGCAAGGACACGCTGTCGCTGGTGCCGTTTTTGTTGGTGACGTATCTGGCCCTCGAGACCTTGGAGCACGTCGCGGGCGACCGTGTTAACGGGGCCATCAAGCGCGCCGGCGCCACGGGTCCCGTGGTTGGCTCGCTGCTGGGCATGGTGCCGCAGTGCGGCTTTTCGGCAATGGCGGCCACACTGTACGCCGGTCGTGTCGTGACCTTGGGCACGTTGGTGGCGGTGTTCCTTTCGACCTCCGATGAGATGCTGCCGCTGTTGCTCGCCGAGCAGGTGCCCGTGCAGACCATGGCGATGCTTTTGGCTTCGAAGGCACTGATCGCGCTGGTCACGGGCTTTATCGTGGACGCCGCCATTCGCGGCCTGCGTCGTAACGCTCGCGCGCATGCGGCGATTCGCCGCACCGTGCTGGGAACCGCGGCCAACCCGGCCCACGTGAATTGCGCGCACGACGACCACACTGGCGGTGACATCATCGACGAGGTGGCCGAGGCGGGCGTGAGCGCCGACCACATCCACGAGCTGTGCGAGCGCGACCATTGCGGTTGTGATGAAGACGAGGACGAGCACGAACACGGACATGGCCACGATCACGGTCATGAGGGCGAATATGAACACCATGATGGTCACGGTCACTCCCATTCCCACGAAGGGACGCCTGTCCTGTCGATTATCCGCAGCGCCATCTCCCACACCGTGCAGGTATCGGTATTCATTTTCCTGGTGACGCTGATTCTGGTTGCCGTGCTCGAGACGTTCGGCGAGTCCGCAATCGAGCAGTTCCTGCGCGGCAACGAGACGCTTGCGGTCCTGGGCTCGGCACTCGTCGGCCTGATCCCCAACTGCTCGGCCAGCGTCGTCATCACGCAACTGTACCTGGAAGGCGCGCTGCAGCTGGCCCCGATGCTCGCCGGCACGCTCATTTCCGCCGGCGTGGGTTATCTGGTGCTGTTCCGCACCAACCGCAGCGCCCGCGAAAATGCCGTGTTCCTGATCATGATGTACGTCATCGGCGCTGGCTGGGGCCTTATCCTTTCCGCCTTTGGGTTCTAAGTGGATGTTTGGGGCATGCCGTAAAACTAGGACATGCCATAAATTCCACCGCCATGACCTGGGCGTTGGATGCGCGTCAATCGGCAAAACAAAAAGGTAGATTTTAGGCATGTCTCAAAAATCTACCTTGGTTAGTGCAGCAACTCGGTGAGGTTGCGTTTAAAGCGGGCGCGGTCTTCGCTGGTAAATGCCGCCGGCCCACGAGTGCGTCCGCCGGCGCGGCGCACCTTCTTTTCCTCGTGGCGAATAAACAGCTGCATGTCGATGGTTGCTTTGTCGTAGACGCGCCCGCGCACACCGATAGCGGCGGCATCGCGCCCGAGCACCATGCTCGCCAAGCCAATGTCCTGCGTCACGACCACGTCGCCCGCCTGCAGGCGTTCGACAATGGCAAAGTCGGCGCTGTCGGCGCCCACGCTCACGTCGAGCGTCGTGACCCAAAAGCCGCGTCGCGCGTGCTCGGCATCGCGCGGGTCGTCGCGGCGAATGTGCCGTTCCAGGTTTTGCGTGCTGTTGCCGGCGATAACAACGGCGACGCCCGCCCGCCGCGCGCAGTCAATCGACTCGCGCGTGACCGGGCAGGCGTCGGCATCAATAAAGAGCGTTCGCGGCATCTAGTGCACCAGTTTGCCAAATTGAATAGCGCGAACAATCAGCGTTACGCCAAACACCAGCAGCGCGGCGCCGCTAAAGATGACGAGCATCTTGGCCGACCACAGCGGATAGATAAACACGAACATGCCGGCGATGATGGAAAGTGCGCCGCTCAGGATGGCGAGGGCGCGGTTGGACGAAAGCTCGGACTCCAGAATGGACATGACACCTTCGACAATCCAGCCAAAGCCGGCCACGATAACCACCATCGTGGTGAGCGTCGCGGTCGAGAAGGCCTGGTTGCGCAGGATTATGACGCCGCCCAAGATAATGAGTAGGTTGGAGATGATGCTCGTCACGCGCCAGCCGGTGGGCAGCAGCGGCTCAAAAATGGCAGTGAACAGTCTGATGGCAGCAGTGATTACAAAGTAAAAACCCAGGACGGTCGTCAAAAAGACGAGGGACTTGGCGGGTGCAAAAAGCAGCGCGATACCAGCAATGAGTGCTAAGACGCCCGTGATGGCGTAGATCCAGCGTACGGCCTTGACGGCTTTGCCCGCCATGCTTTTCTCGTCAAATCCAAACTGGCTCGATTGCTTATCATCGTTCTTAAAGATGCCCATGATGTCTCCTTTCCGCGCGGCGTAAGCCGTATGTCTTGCAACCAGTATCGCCCAAGGGCGCCGCTGCATGGGGCGGGGAGGGCGAAATGCCGTCCCATCTTCCCGAATTGTTACCTTTGTTCCCGTTTGGATGTGGGATATTCAACAGCTGTGGAACATTGTTCGGCTGTGTGAAATTGCCTACGTTTTAGGTTAGATTTTCCTAAGAACAATTGACTTTAATTGGGGGTTCCTATGAACGAAACAGTTCCCGCGGCGCCGGTAGGCGCTGAGTCGATGGCAAAGCAAGGTTGCGAAAAGCTCGGCCTGGACACGTTTGACGCGCTGGTCCGCCGCGCCCGCACGTGCCGCCGCTTTGACGAGTCTATGCGCGTGCCGCGCGAGTTTTTGCTCGAGTTGGCGGAACTGGCGCACCTGGCTCCCTGCGGCGCCAACGCTCAGCGTCTTCGTCTTCATGTGGTGAGCGGTGCCGAGGATTGCGCGCGTGTATTTGACGAGCTCGCATGGGCCGGCGCACTTAAGGATTGGCCGGGTCCTGCTGAGGGCGAGCGCCCGACCGGCTACATCGCGATTCTGGCTGAGCGCGCCGTTCCGGGCAAGCCTGCCGCTCCCATTACCGAGGTCGACACGGGCATTGCCGCGCAGACGATGATGCTCGCCGCCCGCAGCGCCACGCCCGAGGTGGCAGCCTGCATGTTCAAGGCCTTTACGCCCCATGCGATCGATGCTATGGGGCTCGATAACGACAAGTATGAGCTCAAGCTGATCATGGCGTTTGGCGTTCCGGCCGAGACACAGGTGATCGATGCGATCGATTCCAACCCCGACGGCTCCATCAATTATTGGCGCGACGAGGCGCGGGTGCACCACGTACCCAAGCGTTCGCTCGCCGACGTGCTGGTGTAGTTGAGCGTCGCCGCGGTGCAATCCGGCGGCAAAATCACCACAAAGGCTCCTGTCCCCTTTGTGGTGGTACGAGGGGAGGGCGTGTGGCAGATCTGTATTTGGTGCGGCATGGGCAGACTGAGCTCAATGTGCAGAGCATTTTGCAGGGCTGGCACGATTCGCCGCTTACGGCGCGCGGGCGCGAGCAGGCGCTGACGGCGCGTACGGCGTTTGCGGCGCGTGGCGTGGCCTTTGATCATGTGTATTCCTCGCCGTTGGGCCGGGCGCGGCATACGGCCGAGCTTATCGTTGGCGAGGGCCGTTCCATTGAGCTGGTCGATGACCTGCGTGAGTGGCATTTTGGCTCGCTGGAGGGCACATCAAATCGCGAGATGCCGCCGCAGCCCTGGGGCGATTATCCGGTGGCCTTTGGCGGCGAGTCGGAAGTGCAGCTTCAGTCGCGCATGGTCGCGGCGCTGTCCCGCATCATGGCCAGGCCGCAGCACGACTGCGTGCTGGCGGTTTCCCATGGCTCAGCCTGCCAGGAGTTTCTTGAGTATGTGACTGGCGGGGGAGAGCTGCCCGACAACGGTGCCGTGCTTCATTTTGGCTATTGCGACGGGGCGTTTTCGCTCTTGGGCTGGTAACGAACGAAAGGACCCCTATGAATAAAGATCTGTATCTGGTCCGTCATGGACAGACGATATTCAACCTTAAGCGTATCATTCAGGGGTGGAGTGATTCGCCGCTTACGCAGTTGGGTTGCGACCAGGCGGCGCGCGCCGGCATGTTTTTACGTGCGCGCGGCATTGAGCCCGATCATGCCTACACCTCCACGCTTCATCGCACCGAGCAGACTATCGCCAACTTGTGGCCGGGCTTGGCGTACGAGCGCCTGGACGGCCTGCGTGAGTGGTTCTTTGGCGACTTTGAGGCCGAGCGCGTGATGCTCATGCCCGAGCGCCCGTGGCGCGATTTCTATCGTCAATTTGGCGGCGAGGGCCAGATCCAGGTGCGCGAGCGCATGGTGGCGACGCTGACCGAACTCATGCAGCGTCCGGACCATACGTGTGTGCTCGCGGTAAGCCATGGCTCGGCTATCAAGGAGTTTATGGATCACGTGAAGGGTGCGGCGGCCGACGAGCGCGATCGCGTGCCGGGCAACTGCTCGGTGCTGCACTTTGCGTTTGACGACGAATCCGACACGTTTGAGTTGGTCGAAGTCTTTACGCAGGAGGATTACGCGCGCGAGCTGGGGCTTGAACCGCTTGTAGCGGCAGTAGGCCCGCAGCGCGGGTAGCGCTGGCGTTGCGGCGCGGTTTGCCGGCGAAATTGTTTGATGCGAAAGGGGCGGGGATGCATGCACGGGCATTGCATCCCCGCCCCTTGTTTGTTTGGATGCTGGGTTTTCCAGCTTCGCGTTTGAGTCCGCTAGAACCGTGAGATCTGGTGAGTGAGCAGACCCGTCGGAACCTGCGGCGCGTCGCCGCTGACCTGCGCGGCGGGGAAGAGCGCAGCTACGGCAAAGTTGAACGGCTCTTTGCCGGTGTGCGTTCCGGCGGCACGGGCCTCATCGGCCAGAATCTGCGATGCCCCAGCCAGTGCGGCGGCATAGGCGGAGTCACCGGCGAACACGGGGTCGGGTGCCTGATCGAGCGTGGCACGGATGGCAGCAACGGCGTCCTCGCGCTTGACCTCCCACACACGGTGCGTAATGCCGGCGGGGTCGGTGACGGCATAGAGCGACGCGCCTTCTTTGGCGGCGCCGAGGATGATATCCATGACGGGCGAGGCTTCGTAGGCGAGCGTTACAGGGCGAGGCTGCACCTTAAGCTCGGCGATTGCGCGGGCGGCTGCGGCCGCATCTGCGGAGGACGCGTTGTCGTCCGTCAGTACACCAACCGGGCAAATTGCCACAACGCCCGTCACGCGTCCCAGCTCTCCTGAACACTCGTACACGTAATACGCCGCGCCTGGATCCTTGAGCATTAGGCCGTCAGCAATGGCGCCGCGCAGGGCGTCGTTGCCGCTCAGGATACCGCCCATCGCAGGCAGCGCCTCGAGCACACGGTCCTGAGCCGGGCGGATGCAGGGAAACGGAAGTGCTTTCATGGGCGGTCCTAACGCGCGAGTCGGTTTGTTCGCGGCTTATTATGCCCCAACTTGGCCGTTCGCGTCCCAGAGCACGTTATCGGCGAGCGCGATTAGCACCTGCTGACAACGATTGATATCGGCGTGGGGCACATACTCGTTGGGCTTGTGCGCGAGCGCGAGCGATCCGGGGCCGTAGCTCATACAGTTGCGGTTGCCCGTCTTGCCGGCAATGACGGCGGTATCGGTGTAGCCGGTAAAGAAGCCGACGGTCGTGTCCGCGCCTGTCACATCGTCTGCTGCGCGCTTGAGTGCAGCTAGAAGGGGAGAGGCTGGATCGCGCTCGATGGCGGGGCGGTCGCCTGTCACGGTATAGCTTCCATGGCAGCCGGGGACCGCGGCTTCGGCAGCGACAATGGCCTGCTCTACCATGCGCGTCGCGGCGGCCGTATCAGTCGGCGGGGTCAGGCGCATATCGACCCAGACCTTAGCGTGGTCGGGCACGACATAGGGACGGTAGCCACCCTCGATCTGTCCAAACGTGATGGTCGATGGCCCCAGCTCCTCATGTAAAGGTAGCGTCGCAAACGTGCGACGAAGCGAGCACACGACCTCGGCCATGGCGGCGACGGCGTCGGCGCCCTTCCAAGGCTGGCTTGCATGAGCCGTGACGCCGGCCATCTCGATCTCGAACCACGTGCGCCCCTTGTGCGCCACCTGAATCTGTCCGTCGGTGGGTTCGGTGTCCAGCACCCATTCACGCGAGCCGACCCAGCCGGCATCGATCGCGGCCTCTGAGCCGCGCATGAAGTCTTCCTCGTCGACCGAGCAGATGAGCGAAAAGCCGCGGCGTGGCAGCGCGCCATCCGCCGCCACGCGCTCGAGCGTATGGACCAGTGCGGCAATGGCGCAGGCCAGGCCACCCTTCATATCGCAGGCACCGCGGCCATAGAGTTTATCGTCGCGCACAACCGCCCCAAGCGGTGCGATGTCTGCGTCCCAGCCATCGCCCAAGGTGACGGTATCCATGTGGCAGATATAGATCAGCCGTGGCTCGTCGCTTTGGCCCGGCACGGTGACTTTAAGGTTGCGGCGCCCGGGCAGCACTTCGAGCTCCTCAATCTGCACGGCATCGAGCGCAGAACTATCAAGTTGTGCCAGCTGCTGCTCAATGAGCCTCTTAATGAAGCGCTCGATCTCGTCCTCATACGCGCCCGGGTCTGAGCTGTCGATCCGCACAAGCTCCTGCGCAAGCCGCCAGGCAAAGTCCTCATCAACCATATGCAACCTCACAATCAGTTTGCTTTCCAAACCGATTGTAAGCCTCCTGAGAGATCCGCGACGTGGGCGTGGCAGTATTTACCGTTCGCAGGCCGAGCCAGCGCGTTTACCGTCCGAGCGGGTTCACAAGCGACGCAGCGGGTACGTACCCTTCATGGACGACATGCTGTGCGACATATCTGCCTTTCGGTATCACCGGATACCCCCACAGGTCTTGGCAATAATGCCGGACCTGCCTGATTCTGTAGACGATCCGCGCAGGGAGCACCTATGTGAGCATCCGCTCGTCAAGCATTTCCTGGGCACCCCGTTACACGTGTTGGCGCAGGGCGTCTGCGGGCGCAAGGGCGATCGCATTGTCAGGCATGTTTGGAACGGGGGGAGGCCGTTTGATTCCGTGCGGCAGACGGAGTTTGGCCTCGATGTCGCGTCTCCGCTCTTTACCCTGCTGACCCTGGCTTCCTCGGTCTCAAACGAGCGTCTAATCATGTGCATGTATGAGATGTGCGGCACCTTTGCCGTGTGCAAGATTGCGCCTCAGGTAAAGTCGGCACTTGAGCAGGCATATGGGAGCCGATGGAGTGACGCACGGTCGGGCTGGGAAAACGTAAAGGATGTCTCGGGGAATCCAACGGACTTGTGGAAACGACCTCCCTTGATCGAGCTCTCTGAGCTTACCGATTACGTCGATAAGATCCCGGGGCTCCGCGGCGCTAAATCGTTCACGCGTGCCGCGAAATGCATTACGGGGGTGGCGGCATCGCCGCTCGAGGTCCAGGCTTCGATGCTGTTTGGCCTTACGAGGTTGCGCGGCGGCGAAGGGCTGCGCCTTACCAATAACGTCGAGATTCGCTTGACGCGCAGTGCCCGCCTGATTTCGGGGCTTGATAGGCGCTATGCCGATATTCTGCTGGCAAATAAGGACGGCAGCCGAGAGTGCCTGGTTGAATGCCAAGGTAAAGCCATACACGGATCCATAGAATCCAAGATCTCGGACTCCGATCGAACGACGGCTTTGCAAGCCATGGGATATCCCGTCGTTCTGATGACCTATGGTCAGCTGGCCGATTCCGATGCCTTCCGCGTGGTGATGGAGCTCATCATGTCCTATCTCGATGTGCCGCTGAAAGACAAGACGCCGCGGCAGCAGGAGCTCGAACGGCGGCTTCGTGAGGAGATTTTTATCGATTGGGCGGGAATGTAGCCGCGCGGGCGGAAAATGGTCGCGCGGACTAGAGTTTTGGTCGCATAATACTTATATTTTGCCTTGGACGGGCCTTAAAAATGCTACCTAGAATAAGTTGTTTCGGAAAATGGACAGTCAACTTACATTCGGCACATAGAGACCGATTTTTACCTACTAAAGTCCCTGATAAAGCTGTTTATCAAAGCGGGTGTGCTTAGCGACTGGAGCCTCACTATCGATTATCTGAAAAAACTTGTTCTGGGTATCATTTTAAAGTCGTCCGGAGCAACAAAATCGCCCCCCCGTTTCGTGAAAACGGGGGGGCGAATGGGCGTCGTGGTCTGTCTGGCAGGCTTGGCACCGGCGCTATTTAATCACGCGCACGCGATACATCGACGGAATCTGCTTGAGCGCCTCGATCGTGCTGCCGTCCAGGTGCTCATCGGTGTCGAACATGGTGTAGGCGTTCTCGCCAGCGGACTCGTTGATCATGCGCTGCACGTTGGCGTTGTCCTTGGCGAGAATGGCCGTGATCTGGCCGATCATGTTGGGCACGTTGGCATGCAGGCAGGCAATGCGGCTTGCGGCGCGCGCCTTGCCCATGCTGCAGGCGGGGTAGTTGACGCTGTGCGCGATGTTGCCGTTTTCCAGGTAATCCTTGAGCTCGCTGATGGCCATGTCGGCGCAGTTGGCCTCGGCCTCGCCGGTGCCGGCGCCCGAATGCGTGGTGATAAACGTGTTGGGCATCTTGACGGTCTTGGGCGTGGCAAAGTCGCAGCTAAACCAGCTGAGCTTGCCCTCGCGCAGGGCGGCGTCGACGGCGTCCTCGTCAATGATGGTTTCGCGCGCGTAGTTGATGAGCACGGCGTCGGGCGCCAGCAGGTCGATCTGCTCGGTGCTGATCATGCCGATGGTATCGGCCTTGCTGGGCACGTGCACGGTGAGGTAGTCGCAGCCGCGGCAGAGGTCCTCGAGCGTGCCCACGCGCTGCACCTCGCGACTCAGCACCCATGCGTGCTCGACGGAAATGAACGGGTCGTAGCCGTAGACGTCCATGCCCAGATCGACACAGGCGTTGGCGACCTTGGAGCCCACGTTGCCCAGGCCGATGACGCCGATGCGCTTGCCCTTGAGCTCGCGGCCCACAAAGGCCTTCTTGGCCTTTTCGGCATCGACCTGAATCTCGGGGTCGTCGGCGTTGTCACGCACCCAGTTCATCGATTGCACCACGCCGCGGCTCGAGAGCACCAGCATGCCTAGGACGAGCTCCTTAACGGCATTGCTGTTGGCGCCGGGGGAGTTAAAGACGACGACGCCCTTCTTGGCATATTCCTCGACGGGAATGTTGTTGACGCCGGCGCCGCAGCGGGCGATAGCGCGGATGCCCTCGGGCAGCTCGTAGCCGTGCAGGTCGGTGGAGCGCATCAGGATGGCGTCGGCCTCCTCGGCGGTGCCCACAAACTCGTAGCCCTCGCCAAACTCGACTTTGCCGTCTTTGGTGATGTCGTCGATGGTCTTAATCTTACGCATGGAAAAACTCCTTAGCAGGTTTTGATCTAAACAGGGTGGTTTGAAGTGGCTGGTCGGCCCGCGCGTTGCGGGCTAGTTAGATCGCGGACTCAAACTATGCTGTGCTTCGAAGTCCTCCATGTACGAGGCCAGGGCCTGCACGTCTTCCATGGTTACGGCGTTGTAGACGCTGGCGCGCATGCCGCCCACCAGGCGATGGCCCTTGACGTTTTGAATCTGGTGCTCGGCCGCGCCCGCGACAAAGGCCGCGTCGAGTTCGGCGTCGCCGGTGCGGAATGTGACGTTGGCGATGGAGCGGCTGTCGGCTTGCGTGTTGCCATGGAAAAGCTCGCTGTGCTCGAGCAGGTTATAGAGCAGGTTGGCCTTGGCCCAGTTGCGCTCGGCCATGGCGGCAAGTCCGCCGCTTTGCTCGACCCAGTGGAACACCTTGCCGCACACGTAGATGCCAAAGGTGTTGGGCGTGTTGAGCATGGAGCCCTTGGCGGCCTGGGTCTTAAGGTCCAGGTACTGCGGCGTCTGCGCAAAGGCGGGGCCTTCGGCGATGAGGTCGTCGCGCACGATGACCACGGTCACGCCCGCGGCGCCGGCGTTTTTTTGCGCGCCGGCGTAAATGAGCCCGTAGCGCTCAACGTCGAGTGGCTGCGACAGAAAGCAGCTCGAGACATCGGCGACCAGCGGCACATCGCCGCAGTTGGGCAGCACGTGGTACATGGTGCCAAAGATGGTGTTGTTCTGGCAGATGTAGACGTAGTCGAGCCCGTCGCCCGTGCCCTCGGCGGCAATGCGCGCGTTGACGTCGACCATGTCGGGGATGCGGTCGAAATTGGTATCTTCGGAGCTCGCGAGCAGCACGGCCTCGCCGTACTTGGCGGCCTCCTTGTACGCCTTGTTGGCAAAGTTGCCGGTCACGACGTAGCCGGCGCGGCCGCGGCGCATGAGGTTCATGGGGATGCCCGCAAACTGCAACGTGGCGCCGCCCTGCAAAAACAGGACACGGTAGTTGTCGGGGATGCTCAGCAGGCGACGCAGGGTTGCCTCGGCGTCGTCGATGATCTGCTGGTACATGCTAGATCGATGGCTCATCTCGAGCACGGACATGCCGCAATCGCGGTAGTCCATCATCTCGTCGGCGATCTCGGCGAGCACGCTGGTGGGCAGTGCGGCCGGGCCAGCTGAGAAGTTGTGCACACGTGCCATCTTCTAGGTCCCCTTCGTAGTCGTTTGAACGTTCGGGATACTTTAGCACAGTGGAGCGCCAGGCGCGACCGCGTCACGGTAAAACTCGAGTGCGCCGCTATGATTTACAGGATGGTTACATGGGGGAGGGATCATCTCGAGGCTCGCATCCGATCCGCCTCGGCCTTTGCCTGTGTCCAAGGACGCACGCGGCCGTTAGCGAGGTCGTCGTAGCCACGCGTGATGGCACGTTGAATGTGATCTTCGTGTTCCTGAATGGTGGTTAGTGCGCGCGTCTGATCAGAAATAGGCTTTACGACAGGCATGCGAAACTCCATACATAGAAGCATATATATAACTCTATGTTGAATATAGCGGAGGATGGCGTTGGACGTGTGCGTGCCTGCATTCGTAAGCGCGGTTGTCTGGCAAGTGTGATTTGGGGCGACCTCGTCAAAGCTTCTGAGCTGCGAAAATGACCGTTAACCGGATTTAATTTTGTTGCTCAACATTTGACACTCTGGGCGTGGTAACTTTTTTACCAACAGGTATGATTATTGTCATATGCGCCGCGCCTGCCTGCCGGGTTGCGGCGCACTTGTGACAGCCTTTGACACCCTTGGAGCGTGTACTGTGGATGTAACCACAAAAAGCGTTCGGGGGGGGGGTGCTCACCCGCGAGCAATTCCTCCCGCATGAGATGCGCATCGTCGCTGCCCTGCGTATGCAGGGCGCAAGCGACGAGCAGGTCATTGTACGCGTAAAGAGCGAGAACCTCTTTCAATATCCCACGGAGCGCATGGTCGCCAACCGCGCAACCGTGTGCCTTCGACGCCTCGACGCCATGGTGCCCACGGACGCCGCATGCGCCGCGCGCGGCATCGACCCCAATACCGCCGTCGAGGCTGCGTTATCCCTAACCGGCCTCATAGCATCCGGCACCCCCACGCAGACGGATCAGGCCATCTTCTACAGCATGATCTGCCGCTACGACATCGTGCGCGAGCTCGTGCTCGTCGAGGTGGGGGAGCGCCTGCAAAACTTCGATTATGCCTTCACGGCGGTTGACCTCAACGCCTTTATGACACGCTTTACCACGGAGTATCCGGACGCGGCCCGCTGGACCGAGGCCACGGTCAAGCGCATTAAGGGCTCGCTCCGCCAGACGCTCCGCCATGCCGGCCTAATCGGCGAGGGCCAGGGCCCGGAGTCCGAGCGCCTGTCACCACTCTTCCTCGATTCCGATGTCGAGCGAGCCTTGGTTCAGCTGGGCGAGCAGTCGCTTATCGCGGCCCTTACCGGCAGGGCGGTGATGTAGCGTGGCTCCCGTCAAAAGCGCCGTCGACCCTGTTATCACCCCGGCGACCGATCTCACCACCAATATCGGCATCCATTCCCGCAAGAGCGTCGTGGCGGCGCATGCCCGCTCCGAGCGTGCCTGTCAGGAATTTGAGCGCCGTGCGCAGCTTCTGCGCGAGTGCCTGTGCAGCGAGGACTTTTTGGCCAACAAGGGCATAGGCAATGAGATCGGCTTCCACACTTTTTGCTATGACCCCGCGCTGGAGTTTGAGGCGCGTGCATTATTTGACACCCTTTCACGCGATGCCGAGGCCGACAAGCTTCCATGCACGCTCAAGGTCGTGAACCTTTACGACGCCGTGCTGGCAATTCTCGAAAAGCGCCGGGTCCTCAAGGCTATCCAGCGCCAAGAGGAGCGCCGCGGTACCCAGCGCGTGCTCGAGGACGTGGCCAAGTTCGCCTCGCCCGAGAAAGTTGCCGCGTACATCCTTGAGCAGACCGAGCCGTTCGCGCCCAGAGACGTCATTCTCCTCACCGGCGCGGGCGAGGTCTTCCCATTCTTTCGCATGCACACGCTTCTCCACTGCATGCTTGCGGATTTTGATGAGGTGCCTGTGGTCGCTGCCTATCCGGGCAGCTTCAACGGCTCTTCTTTCCAGCTCTTTAACCGTCTGCCGGCCGATAACTACTACCGCGCCATCGATATCTCGTAAGCACGGCTTCCCGCAGACAAGGCCCCGCCGCCGGTAACAACCCTTTGCCATAACGTTCCCAAACCCAAAGGAGCACCCATGGACAACACGATCATTCGCGACCTCTTTGCAAAAGACATTAACCGCTCCATCAACGGCGTGGTCAAGGTCCAGGATTCAAAAGATGGGTCCATCCGTCAGGAGCTTGACGAGTACGTGGTGACGCGCGAGCTGCAAGGGCACCTTGCCACGTTCTTCAAGGCATACGGTGATGCCATTGATGTGCCCACCGACAAGATCGGCGTGTGGATCAGTGGCTTCTTCGGTTCCGGTAAATCGCACTTCCTCAAGATGCTGAGCTACCTGCTCGAGAATCGCCAGATCGGTGGTAAGAGCGCCATCCGCTACTTTGACGGCAAAATCGTCGACCCCATGGTCGCGGCTGCCATGGAGCGCGCCTGCTCGGTGCCCACGCAGGCCATCCTCTTTAACATCGATAGCAAGGCGGGCCAGTGGAAGCAGGGTGATACGGCTCCCACGGCGCTGCTTCGCGGCTTTGAGCGCATGTTCTACGAGGCGCGCGGCTTCTACGGTGAGGACCTAAAGCTTGCAAAGCTCGAGGACCACATCGATTCCCTGGGCAAGACCCAGGAGTTCCGCGAGGCCTTTGAGCGCGTCAACGGCGAGTCCTGGCTCCAGACCCGCGACACCTACAGCTACTTTGAGGACGACGTCGTCGAGGTGCTGCAGAGCGTGCTCGGCATGAGCGAAAAGGCCGCATGGAACTGGCTCGAGGGTTCTGAGGACGAGGTTTTGGCCCCTGATGTCTTTGCCAAAAAGGTCAAGGACTACGTGGACGCTCAGGCAGCGGCCCACGGCGGCAACTTCCGTTTGCTCTTTATGGTCGACGAGGTGGGTCAGTTTATTACAAACGACCAGGACCCAAGCCTTATGCTGAGCCTTCAGACCATCGTCGAGGAGCTGGGTGCCGCCTGCGGTGGCCGCGTGTGGGTGATGGTCACGAGCCAGGAGGCCATCGACAACCTGAGCCTGCCCGTGGGCAACGACTTTTCAAAGATCCAAGGCCGCTTCAATACCCGCCTTTCGCTCTCCAGCTCTAGCGTGGACGAGGTCATCCAGCGCCGCGTGCTCGAGAAGACCGCGCCGGCGGCCGATATGCTTGCACAGGTCTACGAGCAAGACGCCGCCGCGCTCAAAAACAACTTTACCTTTGAGGGTGGCTCGCGCTCCGACCTTGCCGGCTTCGCCAACTCCAAGGAGTTTGTCGCCAGCTACCCGTTTGTGGGCTATCAGTTTAAGCTCCTGCCCGACGTGATGACCGAGGTACGCAAGCATGGTGTTAAGGCCAAGCACATGTCCACGGGCGAGCGCTCCATGCTGAGCGCATTCCAGGAGAGCGCTCAGGTCATCCAGCATGACCAGACCGGTGCGCTCGTGCCGTTCTGGCGCTTCTTCGACACTATCTCCAAAGATCTTGAGCACGGCATCAGCCTGGTGGTCGACCGCGCGGTCCGTGCGGCCGAGAACGCGGAGGGCCTTGAACCCTACGACGTTCAGGTGCTTAAGCTCCTGCACTTGATCCGCTACATCGGCTACGTCAAGGCCACGGTCGAGAACATCTCCATCCTTATGATCGATAGCCTGGACGTGGACAAGCGCGCCCTTAAGGACCGCGTCAAGGAATCTCTTGCCCGCTTGGAGCGCGAGAGCTACGTGGCACGCCAGGGCGATACCTATAGCTTCCTCACCGACGAGGAGCAGGAGATAGCGCAGGAGATCGCACGCACCCCGATCGACAACGCGAAGGTGATTGAGTACATCAAGAAGCGCCTGTTCGAAAGCATCTACACTGCGCGCAAACTCAACCGCGGGACCAACGACTTCCCCTTTGACCGCTACGTGGATGGCTCGATTCATGGATCCAACATGGGCGGCATGGCACTTTCCGTGGTGACCATGGCCAGCGATCTGGGCCGTGCGGACGATGCCGAGCTGGCATTGAAATCCGTGGATAAGGCCATCGTGGCCTTGAGCGACGAGGTGGATTATTGGGCCCCACTCGTCAACGCCGCTAAGATTCGCATGTACGCCCAGACGCGCAACCTGCAGGAGCTACCGCCGAGTACCCGCCAGATCGTCGAGGCCAAAATGCGCGAGAAGGACTTTAACGAGAAAGAGGCTGACGCCCTTTTGGCTGAGGCGGTGCTCCATGCACGATGCGCCGTCAACGGGCGCATGATTGAGATCCGTGCTGCCAAACCCGCCCAGGTCTTTGAGCGGGTGCTGGCGCAGCTGTGCGATGTGGTCTTTGAAAAGGCCGGCTATATCGGCGCGCCGGTCACGAGCGATTCCGATATCCGCTCCACTCTGGCGGGCAACGTTCAAGCGGGGCTCGCTGGCATGAACGCGGGTAACACGCGTGCGCTCAAGGAGGTCGAGGACTACCTCAAAGTGCAGCACCAGCGCCATCTGGATACCGCTATGGGCGATATCCAGCGCCAGTACCAGCAAAGGCCCTTTGGCTGGCGCGAGGTCGACATCGCAAATGTGGTGGCGCAGCTTGTGGTGGAGCAGCGCGCGCAGGTGCTGTTTGGCGGCCAGACGGTTCAAGCTAACGATAGCCGCATGGTGGCGCTCCTGCGCAAGGATGCCGATAAGGCCCAGGTGCGCTTGCGCGTGCGCATGAGCGACCGGTTGCTGCGCGCCACGGGAGAGCTCATGCGTGATCTGTTTGATCTCAAGACCGTGCCCTCCAACGAGGATAAGCTCGTGGCCGAGCTCAAGGAGCGCCTTGAGGGCTTGCGCGAGGCGTGCCTCGCCATGGCACGCGACTACTACACGGGCATCAAGCCGGCCTACCCGTATCCCGGTGAGGACGAGTGCGAGAAGATGCGCTCGGAGGTGGCCGACGTCCTTAAGGACCAGAACGAGGCCGAGGCGTTCTTGACCACGTTCACCAAGCATGAGGACCGCTTGCTCGATGCCAAGGAAGACTTTGATAAGGTGGTTGAGTTCTTCGAGTCCAACCAGCGAACAGCGTTTGACCACGCCAAGGATTTCTTGAGCCGCACCGAGGGTATCGAGTATGCCTCCGATGACATTCCCAGCGCGGTTGAGAATGTGGCAAAGGTGCGTGAGGTTCTCAAAGATCCCAAGCCCTACGGCCGCATTAAAGACCTGCAGCCGCTTATGGATCCCGTCGAGGACGACATGAAAAAGCTGCTGGGCATCCGCCGCAATGAGTTTTTGTGCCGAATCGAGAGCGATCTGCAAGACCTGCAGGCACAGGCTGAGAGTCAAAAGGGCTTTGTCAATCAAGCCAAGGATGCCATAGCAGACGCCGGCGCCAAATACGAGTCGTTCAAAAACCGTGCCCACAGTGCTCAAAGCCTCAACGAGCTGAGTGTTGCCGCGACTAACTGGGCCAACTGGCTCAGCGCAGCAACCAACGGGATGTACGACGCTGTGGATGCGGCCCGCATGCGTATGGACAACGAGCGCCGCACCACCGAGGTCACGAGTACGGGTGAGGTGGTCAAGAAGATCTCCAACAAGGCCGTTGCGTCGTCAGCGCCCACGCCTGCACCCGTGCCCCAGCGCAAGATCAAGACTGTGCGCCGCGCCGATCTGGCCAAGCCGAGTCGTCTCTTGTCCGCAGGGGACGTGGAGCGCTACGTGGACGACCTGCGCTCCCGCCTTATGCAGGCGCTCGCTGCAAACGACGAGATCCGTATCAACTAACCCGCGGAGCCACCGGTGCCAAAGCGCGCACCGGTGGCTTATGGCGTTTAGAAAGGCTCATCAACCATGAACGATTCTGCTCTTAAGAGCTTCTGCACCTGGGCCCGTACGGAGCTCATCAAAGGCGTGGAGGCGCAGATGGTGCGCTATGGCATCACCGAACCTGCACCCGCGCCCGTTGGGTCCGAGACCGTCAACGGCCTGCCCCTAAGTCCGGCTGAGATTGAGCAACGCGACGAACTGCTGCGCATGCAGGCAGAGGTGGGTCACGAGGCGCTGCGCGACCGTGCGGCCTACACCTGGTTCAACCGCATCGTGGCCATTCGCTTCATGGATGCACGCGGATGGCTTCCCAGCCGCATGCGCATACTAAGTCGTGCGGACGGCAGCCATGGCAGCGAGGCCGTGGAGAACGCACTGGACGTGGAGATGGCGACGGTCGATACCGATCGCATAGCCGAGCTCAAGATGGCGGGCTTGGATGAACCGCTGTGGCGCTACCTGTTTGTTGCTCAGTGCGAGGAGCTTGCCGATTGCCTACCGGGCGTCTTTGAACGCGTGGGCGGAGCCATGGAGCTGCTGTTGCCCCAGGGGCTCATGATGGCCGACGGCG
This sequence comes from uncultured Collinsella sp., assembly GCA_902490405.1. GTDB lineage: Bacteria > Actinomycetota > Coriobacteriia > Coriobacteriales > Coriobacteriaceae > Collinsella. Next base: position 25,814 of record CABUDS010000017.1, on the reverse strand, counting down.
TGGTGGGCAAACTCAACGCAGTCCTCACTGACGAGGACTGGCGCGAGGGCGTGACCGTTCTGGGCTGGATGTATCAGTACTACAACGCTGACGTTAAAGACGAATTCTTCAAGTCCAAGCGCAAGGCAGCGGCGGCGGACATCGCTCCCGCCACGCAGCTCTTCACGCCCGAGTGGATTGTGCGCTATATGGTCGAGAACTCGCTCGGCCGTCTGTGGATGCTCAACAACCCGGGGAGTTCTCTACGCGAGCACATGAAATATTACATCGAGCCCGATGCTGCGCACGAGGACTTCATCCGCATCTCGGGCCCCGAGGAGATCACGCTCTGCGACCCCGCATGTGGCTCGGGCCATATCTTGGTCTATGCGTTTGAGCTGCTCTTCCATATGTACAAGGAGCGGAGCTATCGTGAGTGCGAGATTCCCGAGCTTATTCTTACCAAAAACCTTTCGGGTATGGAAATCGATTCCCGCGCGGCGCAGATTGCGGAGCTGGCGCTTGCCATGTGCGCACGCGAGTACGACCGTCGCTTTTTCAAGCGCGCCGTGCGCGCCGACGTTACCGTGCTCTCGAGCATCCCACTGGGGGAGGACGAGCTGCCGGGCAACAAGAAACTCGCCGAGGAGCTGAGTCATCTGGGTGAGATCGGCTCGCTTCTCAATCCTTCAGAGGCCGAGATTGACGAGCTCAAGGCTGCCGCCGCGAGCTGTTCCGACGACCTTTTTGCCGCTGCTACCAAAACTAAGCTCGAAAACGCTGCCGCCATCTGCGAGAAGCTGTCCCGTCGTTTTACCTGCACCGTGGCGAATCCTCCGTATATGGGCAGCAGCAGCTTTAACCCCTTCATGTCCAAGTGGGTCAAGAAGAACTATCCCGACGTGAAGAGCGACCTTTGCACGTGTTTTATCGAGCGCGGATTCAGCCTTGCCAAGGACCGCGGCTACGCGGCCATGGTCACCATGCAGAGCTGGATGTTCCTGGGAAGCTTCGAGAAGATACGCGCCAAGGTTATCGACAACAAGACAATCGTTTCCATGGCCCATCTGGGCCCTCGCGCGTTTGATGCTATCGGCGGCGAGGTCGTCAACGTTACCGCCGACGTCATCTACAACGGCCGCGCGGCATACGAGGGCGCCTACGTGCGCCTTGTTGATATCAACGGCTCTGAGGCCAAGAGGCTCAAACTGGTCGAGGCCATCCAAAACCCCGCCTGCGGCTGGTTCTACCGCCGCGACGCCGACACCTTCAAACAAATCCCCGGCACCCCCATAGCCTACTGGGCCAGCGACGCCCTTCTCGGTGCCTTTGGTTCCTTGAGGAAGTTATGCTCTGTGGCAAAGACATCCAAAGGCATTATCACCGGTGATAACGATAAGTTCATTCGCTTGTGGTGGGAGATCAAAGCGTCTTCAATTTGCATGAATGCAAGAAATAGTTTTGAAGCCTTTTCGTCTGGAAAGGAATGGTTCCCATGTGCTAAAGGCGGTGGCTTTCGAAAATGGTCCGGAAATCAAGAGAGTGTCGTTAGATGGGGCGATAACGGGAAAGCTGTTAAGCAAAATTCAAGAGAGTCTGGTTGTCATTGTCAAGATTACAACGATGATTTTAAATTCATACCGTCTGTCTCTTGGACTTGCGTTACGAGCGGTGAACCCTCTTTTCGATATGTATCCGGCTGTCTCTCTGAGCATGCTGGGATGAGCTATTTCCCAATGAAAGCTGATCCATTTGTGCTTCTAGCTCTCTGTAATTCATCAGTCATATGTGAGTGTCTCTCGATTCTTTCTCCAACGTTGAACGTTAACGCTGGGGAGGTTGATTCTCTGCCTGTTGCTTCTTCTGACGATCTTTGCGCTGCCTCCATTAGTAAGGAATGCGTCAGCCTGTCCAGGTGTGATTTCGACTCGTTTGAGACATCTTGGGGCTTCAATCGGTCTCCGCTGGTTTAGGGGGTTTGTATGAGTTATTGGAATTGGCTTTTACCGTCAATAGGGCTTCTGCTCTTATTTGCCGCGCTTTGGCTGTTCATTTATTTTGATTCCGTTCGCGCTGCGAAGAACAAAGTGCGGACTAAAAAACAATTAAATTATTTGATTAAGCAAAATTATACCTCTGTTCTTATTTTTCTCATGCTCGCGCTTCCCGTTTTGCTTCAGCTTGTTTATTCAGCCGGCCCCTGTATTCCTGTAATTTCAGCAAGTGATGTTTTAACGTTCTGGGGCGTTGTTTTGGGACTCGCTTCTGGTTTCTATATCTGGCAGATTCAAAAAGATAAGGACAGGCAGGATGAAATGAATCGCTGCAAGCCTGTGTTTAACGTCTCGAGCTTCAGAAACGAAAATAAAGAACTCGCTGGTGTTCGTATTGATAGTAAATGCCTGGTCGCATTTGATGTCGTCAAAGTTTGTGGACTTGATAGAAAGCGCAGCGTTCAACCATTCGCTTCTGAAGTCTTTGAGTTATCGAAGGAGGATTTCGATAATTTCAAAGCGGAAACTACCAGTTCCAAATCAGGCGCTTCTTGGGGAAAAGGCACCTTTTTATCGTTTGAAGTTGTTGCCTCTGATGGGACTAATTGGGTATTAAATTACTCGTTTTCTCGTCCTGGTAAATATTGGACTTTATGTTCAACGCTTTTCTTTTCAAAAGATATCGAATAGTTGTTTGCTTTGCTCGATGCGACGCCCTTCGCGGCTTGACATCCGCGAATCTTAACGCTCTTTGGCCTTGGGTCGTTTGGCGTAATAACAATGTGTCCGTTAGCCGAGCTGTTTTAGGTTTATTGAAATCTAATGGAGAGAGTTTATTCATTAACTCTAAAAAGTCACGCGCATTCCCCTTCCGAAATTTCGACTAATAGAGAGGCGGTCTACGATGCCCACTTTACTTCAAGATAAATACGAGGCCCGCAAGGCTGAGGTCAACGAGCGGTTTGAGCAGCTTCGCGCTAACGAGGAAGAGCTCAACCGAATCTTTGCCAAGATCTACAACATGGAGGGCGAAGTGCCCATCGAGGTCGAGGATAAGTACGTTTCGGTGGCGCGCATCTTCGATACCGCCGACGAGATTCCCGAGAGCTATAAGGGCAACAAATGCGTGCGTACCAAGCGCGACGAGATCACCTCGCTCATAAGCTATGCCGTGGGCTGTATGTTTGGCCGCTATTCGCTGGATGTGGACGGGCTGGTCCTGGCCGATCAGGGCGCCACGGTCGACGACTATCTGGCAAAGATGCCCAACCCTGACCACGTGACCTTTATGCCCGATGGCGATAACGTGCTGCCCATTACCGATGACGAGTACTTTGACGACGACATCGTGCGCTACTTTATCGACTTTGTGCGCACCGTGTACGGCGAGGAGACGCTCGAGCAGAACCTGGCCTTTATTGCCGAGGCGCTCGGCGGCAAGGGCACCTCGCGCGAGGTAATCCGTTCCTACTTTTTGAGGGATTTCTTTAAGGACCACTGCCAGACCTATAAGAAGCGTCCCATCTACTGGCTGTTCGACAGCGGCAAGAAGAATGGCTTCAAGTGCCTTGTTTACATGCATCGCTACCAGCCCGACCTGTTGGCTCGCATCCGCACCGACTATGTGCATGAGCAGCAGGAGCGCTATCGCTCCCAGATCGGCTATGCCAACGACGCCCTTGCCAGTGCCGAGCGCGGCGAGCGCGTGTGTTTGGATAAGCGCGTCAAAAAGCTCAATGACCAGCTCAAAGAGACCATTGCCTACGAGGAGAAACTACACCACTTGGCAGACCAGATGATTAAGATCGACCTGGATGACGGCGTCAAGATCAATTACGCCAAGTTTCAGGATGTGCTGGCGAAGATTAAATAACTGCAGATACGGTAAGGATATTCATGCCCAAGATCGATGTAGAAGAACAGCTCAAGCTGCGATTTTTGCAGCCGTTGACCGCATGTATGCTGCGCCGTGTGGTGATTTGGCACGATGCGGACGGCGAGTTTGCTCCTGAGTTTGAGCGATTGGCTGCCGAGGGTTTCGACGGCGCGGGGGCCGATGACGGCGTTATGCCCGCTCACGGTGACTTTGAGCGCCCGGTGCGGTTTGTTGAGGCTTGCGAGGGCTGCATGTTTGCCGTAAAGAAGCTCATCAACCGCGATGACCTTGCGAACGATATCTTGCTGTATCGTCGTTGCCCGCGCGGCAGGCTTGAGGGCGATTGGCTTGCCGATGTTGAGCTGTATGCCGATCAGTTCCAGGCTGACTATCTTTCGCTTTTGGCCGATCAGCTGGGAATCGAGAATATCGACGCCGTGCGCGAGAGTCTGCGCGAGCACAAGACGTTCTTTGATGCCAAGACCCGCTGCGTTAAGTTTGCCGCGTGTGTTCCGCATGCTTCGGGCGCATCAGATATCGAACTCGGTATCCTTACGGTGATTTTTGGCGGTAAAGAGGTTGGCGACGCGCGCCCCGCGTTTGTGCTGCGCGGCTGTATGACCACGCTGCTGCACGAGGGCCCCGAAGCGCTGGCCGAGTTGGTGGACAAGTACTGCGTGCGCGATGTCCTCGCTGCCTTCATTGTACGTTGCTATGGGTTTGAGGGACCGCTGTATGAGCGCGATTCGCTGCTTGCGCTGGCATCTCATGTGCTCATCACGGCGGCATCCACCGTGCTTCCCGAGGGGGCGCTCAAAGGACTCGAAAGCTATGTGGCTCCCGCCTACGGACCCTATTGCCTTGAGGCGGTGCGTACGTGGGACCAGACTGCCGATGCTCGGGCGTCGAGCGAGGATTTATTTGAGATCTGCCGTTTGGTGGAGGATGCCCGCGGGCTCTTTGCACGGTTTGAGGCCCTGTCGATCGATGTGCTGACCTCGCTTGATGTGTTCCCGTGCGTCAATGAGGCCGTACTCTCGCAGCTGTTCTGCTCGTTTGCTCAGGGCGCGGACCGTGTTGCGGATGCGCGCGCCTTTGCGGCGCGTCGCTGCGACCTAAGCTGGTACCGCCGTGTCGAGAGCTACTTTGACCTGCTTGTCGCTGTGGCCGATATGTGTGCGTTTAGGCAGGCGCACGCGGGCGGGTTCCATCTGGCGCAGCCCCAGCAGGTGTGGGATGCCTACACGTCCGATTGGTATGCCATGGACGCTGCCTATCGCCATATGTGCACCGCGTATCTGCGGGCGCGCTCCGTCGAGTGCGATGTGCTCGAGGAGCCTGCCCGAGCTGTGGTGGACTGGGCGGAGAATCTCTACAGTAACTGGTTCTTGGCCGATGCTAATGCATGCTGGGCGACCGCTGCGCAAGGGGAGTGGGCCGATTGCGGCTACATCGAGGGTCCCGCACGGCAGGATGAATTCTACTGGCATGTACTGCCCACCTTTGTGGGCTCTACCAAAACGACGGTCGTTATCGTGAGCGACGCGCTGCGCTATGAGGTGGCCCGCGACGTTGCGGCGCTGCTCGAGCGCGAGCGCGGCGGCAACGTCAAGGTCTCTAGCATGCAGGCGGTCTTTCCCTCCATTACCGAGGTGGGTATGCCCGCGCTGCTGCCGCACCAGGCGCTTGGGCTTGCAGCGGATGGCACGTACGTGCTGGCTGACGGCATGCCCACTTCGACGACTCCGCAGCGCGAGGCCGTGCTTGCCAACGTTGAGTCTACGGGCCGCGCTTTGCGCTCGGGCGCATACCTCAACATGGCGGGAACCGAGCGCAAAGCGCTGCTCAAAGACTCCAAGCTCGTTTATCTCTACCACAACAAGATCGATGCCACGGGCGAGAAGGCCGCTACGCAGGATGACGTCTTCGATGCCTGTGCGGACACCGTGGAGGAACTTGCCACGTTGGCGCGTCGCGTGTGCACCGACGCCCCGGGCGCACGTGTTGTTATAACGGCGGATCACGGCTTTATCTACACGCGTCGGGAACTCAACGAGTGCCAGATGCTCGGCAAGTCAGACCTTCCCTTCTTTGACGCTCCCGTTATGCACGGCAAGCGTCATCTGGTGGTGCCCAACGAGGCCGTGACCAAGCTTTCGGACGAGGCGCGCGGGGTGTTTGTTAATGTTGATATGGGACTTTTGGGTGCCGGCTTTGAGGGGTTTGCCCCGCGCGAGAACGTGCACTTTAGGCGTCCCGGCGGTACTAACAACTACGTCCACGGCGGCATGAGCCTGCAGGAGCTTTGCGTGCCCGTTATCGGATTTTGGCGCGCACGCTCGGGTTCCAAGGACTTTGTCGATACGTGTGCAGCGACGCTACGCGTACTAAGTGAGGGACGCCGTGTGACCAACTCGCTCTTCTCGGTCAACCTGATCCAGGAAGAGCCCGCTCGGGGCAAGATCCTTCCGTGTGAGTACGAGCTGGTGTTTACCGACGCAAGCGGCAACGAGGTGAGCGATACGGTCAAAGCGCATGCCAACAAGGTCTCTGCAAACTCGCAGGATCGCGTGGTGCATGCCAAGTTTGCGCTGCACGCGGCCAATGGGTTCTCGGCCAAGGATCCGTACTATCTGGTCTGCCGCGAACGTGAGACGGGCAAGATCGTTTGGCGCGAGACGTACACCATCGCTGTTTCGTTTGCCCCTGTTGCTGACTTTGGTTTTTAGGAGTGTGCCCTATGTTTGATAGCCATGACGACGATCTATGGGAAGTTCCCTCGATTGATGTGAATACGCCCGTGCAGGCTGCGGTGCCTGCAGGGGAGGCCGTGCCTGCCCCGGAGGCTGAGGCTGCCGCAGAGGCCGTGGCCGCTGCGCCTGTCCCGGAGCCGATGGAGACCGCTGCGCCCGCTGAGGTCGTGGCGCCCGCCGAGGACGAATCCTCGACCGATGGCTATGCCCAAGCCGTGGCCGAGGCTCCCGAGGACGACGGCTACGATATGGATGGACTGGACGGCAAGCTGCTCGAGCACTTTGGCGGCAAGATCGTGCGCAAGGACCTCACGGCCCTTATGAAGCGTGGCGCCAACGTGCCCACCTTTGTGCTGGAGTACCTGCTGGGCATGTACTGCTCAACCGATGACGAGGATGCCGTGGCAGAGGGCCTGGAGCGCATCCGCAAGATCCTCACCGATAACTACGTGCGTCCCGACGAGTCCGAGCGCATCAAGTCCAAGATTCGCGAGCTGGGTCGCTTTACCATCATCGATAAGGTGACGGCCAAGCTCGACGAGTACAAAGACATCTACGTGGCGTCGTTTGCCAACCTGACCATTGAGCCGTTTGTGATGCCGGCCGAGTACGTGCGCGACTATTCCAAGATTCTCCAGGGTGGTATTTGGTGCATTATGAGCATCGAGTATCGTCGTCCCATGGAAGAGGAAGACGAGTTTGGCATGGAAGTCTTTGGCGACGATGCGCCGCGCCGCTCCAAGGCCAAGCGCAAAAAGCGCGGGCCCGAGGACTCTCCGTTTAGCGTGGCGTCGCTCACGCCCATCCAGATGCCCAACCTGGACCTGGACGCCATGATCGAGGAGCGTCAGTATTTCTCGCGCGACGAGTGGCTCAACATGCTGCTGCGCTCTGCCGGCTATGAGCCCAGCGAGCTTTCGGAGAAGGAGCGCCTGCACTTTATCGAGCGCATGGTGCCGCTCATCGAGCGCAACTACAATCTGTGCGAGCTTGGTCCCCGTGGCACCGGCAAGAGCCACATCTACAAAGAGGTTTCGCCCTACGCCATTTTGCTTTCGGGCGGGCAGACCACCACGGCCAACCTGTTCGGCCGCATGAACTCCATGCGCGCCGATCGCGTGGGCTTGGTGGGCCATTGGGATTGCGTGACGTTCGACGAGGTCGCCGGCATGCGCTTTAAGGACACCAACGCCGTGCAGATCATGAAGGACTATATGGCGAGTGGCAGCTACGCGCGCGGCCGCGACCAGATTAACGCTGATGCCTCCATGGTCTTTGAGGGCAACATCAACGACACCGTGCAAAACGTCCTTAAGACCACGCACCTGTTTGATCCGTTCCCGCCGGAGTTTAACAACGATTCGGCCTTTTTCGACCGTATCCACTATTACCTGCCGGGCTGGGAGATTCCCAAGATGCGCTCGAGCCTGCTGACCGGGCACTACGGCTTAATCACCGACTGCCTGTCGGAGTTTTGCAAGGAGATGCGCCGCAAGGACTTTACGCATCATATCGACCGTTACTTCCGCTTTAACAGCGACTTTAACAAGCGCGACGAGATTGCCGTGCGCAAGTCCTTTAGCGGCCTGGCCAAGCTGCTGTTCCCCGATGAGGCTATGGACAAGGACGACGTCCGCTGGCTGCTGGACTATGCCATCGAGGGCCGTCGTCGCGTAAAGGAGCAGCTCAAGATTATGGCGGGCGTCGAGTTTATCGATGTCAACCTGGGCTATATGGATGCCGACAATCCGCAGGACGTGCACGTGGTGCGCGTGCCGGAGCAGTCCGAGGATACGTTGATTCCCGATGGCCCGCTGCTGTCCGGTCACGTGTTTGGCGTGGGCAGGTCGCAGGGCGGCGAGGTTGCCGTGTACAAGCTGGAGAACAAGGCTGTCGCCGGCGAGTGCAAGTTTAAGCACGAGGGCGTTGCCTTTAACAAGCCGGTGCGCGATACGCTGGAGGCCGCGTTCGACAACTTTGTGAACCTGGCGAACCGTGTGGCGCCGGGCATGCACATTGGCTCCAAGGACTATCTGCTGTTCTATAACGACCTGCAGAGCAAGGGCCTGTCCGAAGAGGTCTCTCTTGCCGAGTTTGTGGGCCTGTGCTCCGCGGCGTGCAACCGCCCGGTGATGTCCGCGCTGGCGGTTCCGGGAATCTTGCGCATGTCGGGCTCTATGGACGAGATCCGCGGGCTCGAGGACATTATGCGCGTGGCCAAAAACGCCGGCGCCAAGCGCGTGATATTGCCGCTGAGCGCCATCGCGGGCCTGCAGAGCGTTTCCTCCGAGATTATTTCGGGACTGAGTCCGGTGTTCTACATGGATGGTGACCCGGTTGATGCTGCGAAGAAGGCGCTAGATCTGTAGAAGTGCGGGCGTGCGGGCTTGCGCGCGCGTGGGCCCGCGGGCGTGTTGACGCGCAGCGTGTGAGGAGGCCTTGCCATGATAGAAGAGCGTTCTATTGGTGAGCTGCTCGATGAGCTTTTTGGCTTTGAGTCGGTAGCAAAGCGTCAGACGGCGCTTGAGCAGTACGATCGCGGGGAGTTATTGCGCAAGGCGCGCTCCCGCGAGCTGCTGGGCGTGATCGGGGGCGTCGAGGCCGCCGAGCGTGCTGCGCGCGAGTCTGCCGTGAAGGCCGTTGACGGGTATGTACGTCGCGTTGAATTTGATTCTCTTGCGCGCGCTCGCAAGCAGGTAGGCGTTGTGGGCCCGTTGCAGATGGAGCGGCGCTACGCTGCCTTTTTGCGTATGGAGGACAAGGCCGAGCTGTTGGCCCGCTTGGAGTAGACGCTTGCGTTTATCGAGGTAAAGCTGCGTGCCAATACGGCGGACAGGGTTCGTGCGGCATACGATGCTGCGGGGGCTTTGGTGTTGCAGGGCGCGGCGCGTCTGAGTGACGTGCGCGTTGTGGATGCCGCACCCTTGGATGCCGATCTGCTGTGCACGCAGTTGGAGCAGCTGCGTTGTGCCGCCGACGCAACGGACCTTGCCGGCATGATCACGGCGACGTTTGAGTCCGAGCTGAGTGCGACCGGCCCGCAGGGTGCTGACGCGTTTGCGAGCGATGTGGCTGGCGATGTGGCGCTGGAGCGCGAGCTTACTAATGTGCGCGGTGCTGCGCAGCGAGCGCGCTTGGCAGCCCAAGCGTATCGGGCCGAGCGCGCTGCCCGCGTTGCAGGGAGCACGGTGGAGCCGGTATCGTTGCCGAAGTCTGCTTGCGTCGCGTGCGAGACGGGGTGCGATGCCGTAGAGCTTTCCGAGTTGCTCGCTCAGGTAAAGAAGTCGTTTGAGACCTATAGGCGCGTTGTTGCCGACGGCGGGTTGTTCTGTGCCTTTGGTGCCGGTTCGCCGCATGGGATTTGCCGCGGCAGTAGTTATTTCGACTACGATGATCGACTTGACGAAGACGTATTGATGGGCGAGTACGACGGTGCTACCAGGCACAATGTTCGGCGCGAAGTTACGATTCCCGAGCTTGTGGACGAGGCTTCGGCCGACGGCGGCGATTCGCTCGAGGTTGCCGTGGCGCGCATGCGTGAGTTTAACGGACGGCGCTACGATGGTGTACTGGACGAGGATCCTGTGCGCCATGTGAATGCGTTTTGGTATGGACTCAAAAAGCTCAGCCAGTATTGCGAGGCCGCTGTGCGTGTGGATGAGCGTGCCTGGGATTGCTTTATCGATAAGGTGCAGTTTGCCTACGACGAGCCCGTGGGGCGTTTGGCCACGCAGATGGATGACAAGCAGGTTGCGGCTTTTGTTGCCGCCGTGAATGTGCTCGGCGCTGCCGAGTAGGTGCCTGATCCGGTAAGGGGTTTCACCATGAAGATCGATGTTAATGTTGACCAGCTGCGCGAGAGTTTACTCGACCGTGCGGGGAGTGCAGCCGGCGTGGGCTTTCCAGTCGCTATGCTCGACGTAATGGATATCGAGGACGAGTCGCCCCAAGAGCTCCTAGCCCGAGCCGAACGCGAAGGCCTCGACCTCCGCGATTTTGCCGTTGACGATGACTAGGAATGTGACAAGGGTAGCTAATTTGGGACGGGCGTCTGCACCCACAGCTGCTCAAAATGCACGATAAGCCGTCGCAATGGAGTCTAATGAGTTCGCGACAGTTCTATTTTGACTGCACGCTGGCTAAGTGAGTAGGCTTTATTGCAAATCCTGAGCACACGACAAATTCGCTTCAACAAACCCGCAGGTCACAGAGTTGTGCTTTGGTGACGTGGTCGGCGATTCGGCAAAAGTCTACTCACTTAGTTTTGCGAGACGCAAATTGCCCGCAATGTAGCTAATTTGGGACGGGGGTCTTTTAGCTACCTGTACCTCCCCTAGAGGCTAGGTAGGAATTGCGGCAACGTTACGCATAAAAAATGCCGGGGGGATCCCCCGGCCCTTGACTGCCCTCCATAAAGGAACGCAATCCATTTATACCATGGTTGCGATAAGAACGGCTGGCTCACTCGATTCTCTTTTTCCTCAGCTTCTTGACGAAGTTCTTTTTGAATGGGGCAATCGAGCCGAAGAATTCCGTGTCTGTTTTGGTCGCTGTCCCATTCTGGAATTTAAGGAGCGTGAGCTCAATTCCGCAAATATAGTCGGCGACCTGGGAGAGTCGGTATGTCTTGGGCGAAGCGTCGCGATATACCGTGGCCTTTTGGGAAATGGCCTTCTCGATGGCACCATGAAGTGCTCGCGTTACAACGCTTTGGCCTCCGTCGTAGTAGATCTTAACGTGGTCAAAGCTCTGTATATACGCCAAGTGATCTCTGAGAAATATTGTTACGTCGCGCTCGATCTTTGCGGAGAGCTTTTGCGGTTCGTAAAGGCCCTGTTTCTTATCGTAGATGAAGGGCTGATAGGTGATGGGGGAGCGGTCTACAAACTGGCGGAATAGGCTGAGCTGTTTCTTTCTGTTGCGAATGTTGACCCATTGATAATCATCGTGACCAGTGAGAAGAGGCCCAAAATGAAATGGCATAATATCGAGCTCGCAGTCTTTAACGTTGCGCTCGTATGCGGCGATATTTGCATTTAGCTCTATTGCCTGCTCATGAAAAACAAGGGTAACGATGTAGTAGCGAGATACGGGACCCGCGTCACCAGATTCGTCGATAAAGATCGACAGTTCCGTCATGAGGTGACCTCCAATTACGCAAAAAAAATGCCGGGGGGAAGCCCCCGGCTCTTGGAGGTCCCTCTATTCGAGGGTACCAACCCTTTTATACCACGAGACGAGGAGTCTATTCAAGTAGAAATTATAATAAGCAAACACATGTTCGTCAATCTACCTGCGGGTATAGGAATACAAGGAGGGGCTGGGGTAGCTGTGCCTCTGGCCCCTATGACGCCAGTGTGGCGATGACAGCTTCGTCGCCGGCGTGGACTTGGGTGTTGCCGTCGGGGATGATCGTTTGGCCTTCGCGCTTGAGCATCACCACGATAAACGGGTGCTTGCCCTGCGGCACGTCGCGCAGGCGCTGACCGGCCAGGCGACCGTGGGGCGTCACGGTGACCTCGCGCAGCGTAACCTCGGCACGCTCTTCAAACGTTGGCGCGGCCATAACCAGAAGGTCGCCTTCTTCAATTACGGTGTCGCCGTTGGGCAGCACGGGGTGTGCGCCGTCACGCAGCACCAGGACCACGAGCATGTCGGTGGCGCTGCCAATATCGGCGAGCGGGCGTCCTGCAAACGGATGTCCAGCGCCCACCTTGAGCTTTACAAACGACATGCCGTCTTCGTCGCGATAGTCGTTAAAGGTGCGGCGTACGTCGCCGGTCGCATCGATCATATCGAGCTTCTTCGCCACCGCCGGCAGCAGCGAGCCCTGCACCACAATGCTCGACACGGCAATCACAAACACCAGGTCAAATAGGTCGTGTCCGCCGGGAACACCTGCCACCACGGCAAAGAGACTAAAGACGACCGAAGCTGCTCCGCGCAGACCCGCCCAGCTTACGAGCGCGACCTGGCGGGGGTTCGTCTTAAAGGGCGCCAGGAGCATGCCGACGGCGATGGGACGGCTCGCAAAGAGCATAAACGCCATGAGCGCCAGGCCCGGCAGCAGCATTTGCGGCAGGCGGGCGGGCGTCACGAGCAGGCCGAGCAAGAAGAAGATCGTCATCTCGGCCATCTCGGTGAGGGTGTCAAAGAAGTGCGCCAGCTCGACCTTGCCGGTGATGTCGCTCGCGCCCAGCACAATGCCGGCCAGGTACACGGCCAAAAAGCCGTTGCCGCCCAGGTAGCTCGGCAGCGCGTAGGCGACGATTGCCACGGCGAACAAAAAGATGGTCTGCGCGCCCTCGGCTGTTGCGCGTGCGCGTTCAATCAGGTGGCCCGCCGCCCAGCCGATGGCAAGGCCCAGGCCCACGCCCAGGATAATCTGCTTGGCCAGCAGTGTGGGAATGTTGATGTCGCCGCCGGCTGCGAGTGTGGCGAGCACGGCGGTGAGCATGTAGGCGACGGGGTCGTTGGAGCCCGATTCGACCTCGAGCAGCGAGTCGGTGCCGCCCCTCAGCGAAAGGCTGTGCTCGCGCAGAACGCTAAAGACGCTGGCCGCGTCGGTGGACGCCACAACCGATCCCAGCAGCAGGCCGCCGATCCAGTCGAAGCCCAGTACAAAGTGCGCGAACACGCCGGTAATGCCGGCAGTGATGACGACGCCGAGCGTGCTCAGCAGCACCGCAGGCGCGGCGACGGGCTTGGCACGGTCGATGTTGGTGTTAAAACCGCCGTAGAACATGATGAACAGCAGCGCCGTGCTGCAGACGGTTTCGGTGAGCGCGTAGTCGCTAAAGTCGATGTGAGCCGGGCCGTTGACGCCCAACAGCATGCCGAGCGCGATAAAGATGAGCAGGGTGGGGAAGGGGAGTTTTTTGCCGACGGGCTTGATGGTCAGGCACAGAATAATAACGAGGCCGATAAAGAGAAGGATCTGGTTCATGGATGGTGTCCGCTCCTGGGTGGTTGGCGTGGCACGGTCAGTTGTCTGCGGTTATTTGTACCCAAAGATGGTGGGTTTATGGGGTTGGATTGCGGGCGTGCGCGATATCGTCATAGACGGCTGCCGTCTTTGCCTCTGCTTGGAAACCCTTTCCAGCTTTATTGCAACGGAGTACAATGGGTAACGTTTAAGTTCAACTTGAAGTTTTAGTTGCGGCGCCGGGCTTCGGCCGCAATGCAAGGAGAGGCGTACCATGGCGATCTATGTGACATCTGATGCTCACGGGCACGTGCGTGCGCTTGACGAGGCCCTGTCTAAGATCTCGTTGACGTCCGACGACACGCTGTACGTGCTGGGCGACATGATCGATCGCGGGCCCGATCCGGTCGGCGTTATTAAGCTCGTGCGCTCGCTGCCCAACGCCCGCGTGCTCAAGGGTAATCACGAGCAGATCATGCTCGATGCCATCATTGGCCAGGATCCGCTCGATGCCGAGACCTGGGATATCAACGGTGGCTGGACGACGCGCGAGCAGCTCAACGACATGGAATTTGAGGCATACGAGGAGCTCGTGCGATGGATGGCCGCGCTGCCGCTCTACGCGGTGGCCGAGACCGAGGAGCGCCCGTATCTGCTGGTACATGCTGGAATCGAGATGAAGGCGGCGCGCGCGTTTTTGCTTGAGCATGGCGTCGATTGTGCCGATGGCGTCGGAGCGGTGGGTGCCGATCGCGAGCTGCTGCAGCAGATGCTCGCGGTGCAGTCGTCCGATGACCTGCTGTGGATTCGTCACGGCTATTGGGATGCGCCGACGGGACTGCTTTCTGCCGAGGGCGAGGGCCCGGTCGTGGTGAGCGGCCACACGCCCACGGTGTCGCTTGGGCGCTATTGCGTGGTGGATGGCCTGGCGGGGCTCGATGAGGAATCGGGCCGGGGGCGTTTTGTGCGCCTGGGCGGCGAGGATACCGCCGGCGTGCCCGATCGCATCGATATCGACTGCGCCGCCGCCACCGGCTCCGAGTTCGGCCGCGTCGGCATCCTGCGCCTGGATGACGGGGCCGAGTTCTATGCGAACATCAACCCGGGCGAATAATCGGTGCAAAGGGTAGCTAATTTGGGACGGGGCTTTTTTGACTACTTTCGAAGAGTAGCGCCTTCTTGCTCGGTAAGCGCTAGAAATGAGGAGCGTCTGCGTCCTCGGCAGCGCGAAAATGCTCGAAAAACCGTCGCAACGGAGTCAAACGACGTCGCGACGGTTCTTTTTTGGCTGCCCGCTGGCTAAGTGAGTAGGCTTTTTTGGAAATGCCGAGCAGCCGGCAAATTTGCCTCAACAAAACCGCAGGTCATTGACTTGTGTTTTGCCGGTGTGGTCAGGGATTCGGCAAAAGTCTACTCACTTAGTTTTGCGTGATGCATATTGTCCGCAACGAGACCCCAGCCGGGGTGATTCCATCGCAAATTCCGGTGACCGGGGGCAGCTAATTAGGCGCCGTATGGGTTGCGGTCGCGTTCGATGCGTTGGCGGATGTGGGCGTACTCGATAATCAGTAGCACCAGGAGTAGGGCCATGATGGCTAGGTAGCTCACCACAGCGCCCATCAGACCCAGCAGCTTAATCAGGATCACCGGCACCACCACGCTTACGGCGAAGCAGATCAGGTAGATCTTGGTGACATCGCCGGCGTGGCGCAACACCGTGATAATGGCATAGATAAAGTCGATTGCCGCGGTGACGCCGCCGGCGACAACCATTAGCAGTGCAAGCGTGCGGTAGCGCTCAAAGTTGAGGCCGTACATAAAGCTCATGAGGGGAATGCCGGGGCCTGCCATAAATGCGGCGCACGCTCCAGTAATGACTACGATCAGTGCCATAACGGCAACAATAATCAGATCAAAGCGGCGACGCTTGCGCGGATTCGCCCAAATGCTCGACAGACGTAGGAGCTGCGGTTTATAGATAAATCCAATGCTCAACAAAATGGCCTGCGCCGGAAAAAACAGTGCATTAAAGTACAGCTGATATTTGTATGCCAGCGTGCCCTCCATCACAAACTTGGGCATGCTCTCGATAAGGTTGAACAGGAACAGCGCACCAAAGAGCGGGGCGCACTGGACAAACAGGTGGCCAGCCTCGCGCAGACTCATGCGGCGTGATTTTTCGGTTTCGAGCAGGGCGAGCGGGGCGGTGACCAGTACGAGCGAGGCAATCGCGGCGATGCCCATGGCCATGGCCGCGATGGGCATGCTGCGCGTGAGGAACAGTGCCACGCTAAAGACCGCGATGACGCCGGCTGAACGCAGCGTTTGGCTCATGCCTGCCAAATAGAGCTTGTCGGCCTGCTGCAGGCGGCCCTCGTACACGTCGGCGATGCCGTCGATCACCTTATAGAGGTAGACGCCCAGGCCGATCGTGGCCATCTGCGCATCGTAGCCGCGGGCGCTGCTGTATACCAGGCCGCATGCCAGCGCGAGCGCTCCGCAGAGCCAGCGGTTGAGCTGGTAGGAGGCGAAGGAGGTCTTTTCGTCGATGTCCGAGACCTGAAAGTTGCGCACGCCGTAGTTGCACGCGATCATGATGAGCGTGCCGGTGACAAAGGCGATGGAGAACTTGCCGGCTTCCTCGGCGCCCACAAGCTGCGTGGACACGATGGTGAGCAGGGGAAACGCCATGCCCCATACGGCGGTGCCCAGGGTATTCCAAAGGTAGTCGCGACGGGTGGCGTGATCTTCGTACTCGGCTTCTTGCGTGGAGAAGCCGCCGCCGTAGACGGCTCCGAGCAGGCGGTTCCACCAGGCATTGACCATGCGGCGGATGGGGCCGGGCTGGCGATCGCGCTCGCGGCGACGGCGTGTAGCCTGGCTGCTGTCGGGACCGCCGGCGTTACGCTGGCTTAGCTCTTGGATTCGTGCGAGCTCCTCGGCAGTGTGCGATGCGGGGAACAGGCCGTTCTCGATGCGTCCGCCCTGCCCGTGCGCCCCGCCCGATACGGTGGGGTCGGTGACGCCGTTGCGGCGGGCGATGGTGCGTCGGATGCTATCGAGGGGCGTGATGCTCAAGGCGATTCCTTTCTATTGCTGCGCTCTAGTATAGCCGCGGTGGTATCGATTCGTGTTTTTGAACAGGTTGTTCAATATATTCGGCAGGCGGCAGCAATTTGTCGGTAAGCGTGCGGTATTCTGTTGAAGTTTTATGACCCCCCGATGCCGCCCTCGCGGTACCAAGGAGCTTCTACCTATGGACGTCGCCGCATTCTTACTGGCTCTTGTGCCGATTATTTGGCTGGTCGTGATGCTGCTGTGCTTTAAATGGCCAGCTTGGAAGGCCGCTATCGGATCGTTTGTCCTTTCGTGCGTGCTTGCCTTCGCATGGTGGCACCTGCCGGCAGCGCAGATCGCGACCGCCTCGCTTGAAGGCTTTTTGATGGCTCTGTGGCCCATCGTCCTGGTGATCATCGCCGCGGTATTCACGTATAACCTGTGCGTTCGCACGGGCGCCATGGACGTGATCGGCAGCATGATCACCTCCATCAGCAGCGACCGCCGTCTGCTGGCGCTGCTCGTGGCCTGGTGCTTCGGTGGTTTTATGGAGGGCATGGCCGGTTTTGGCACTGCCGTCGCCATTCCTGCCGGCATGCTCGCGGGCCTGGGTTTTGAGGCCGTGCCCGCCGTGCTCATCTGCCTGCTGGCCAACGGCGTACCCACACCCTACGGCTCCATCGGCATCCCCACGGTGTCCGTTGCCGACTTGGTGGGTCTGGATTCCCTGCACCTGGCGACCGTTCAGCTGGTGCAGTTGGCGCCTTTCTTTGTGATGATGCCGCTGTTTATCGTACTGGTTGCTGGTCGTGTTGCCGATGACCAGGGCAACGTTGCAGGCGTTGCCGAGCGCCTACGTGGCGCGGCGGGCATCGCCGTGCTCTCCGGCGTGTCCTTTGCCGGTGCGGCTCTGGTCGTTGCTAGGTTTGTGGGTCCCGAGCTTGCCGTCGTCGTCGGTTCTATCGTTTCGCTCGGGCTGACAGCTGCGCTTGCTATGCGTGCCGAGAAGTCGGGGCATCTGGACGCACGCTTTCACATGAATATCGAGGCCGGCGAACAGCTCACCGCTAAGTCGGCGCTTTCTGCCTGGTCGTGCTTCATCCTGATTTTTGTGCTGCTGTTGGGTACCTCCAACCTGGTGCCCGTCGTGCACGCCGCGCTCGCGCCGTTTGCGAGTCACGTGCAGGTGTATTGCGGCGAGAACCCCGGCACGCTTACGTTTTCGTGGATCAACACGCCGGGTGTTTGGATTTTCCTGGCTGCGTTTGTCGGCGGTGCCATTCAGGGCGCTTCGCCGCGCTTGATGGGTGAGGTGCTGGCCGCGACCGTCAAGCAGATGATGCCGACAGTCATTACCATGCTTTCGGTGCTGGGTTGCGCCAAGGTGATGGGCTATGCGGGCATGATTTCTTCGATCAGCGCGTTTTGCATTGCGGTCGCTGGCGGCCTGTACCCGATTCTGGCTCCGTGGATCGGCGCCACCGGTGCGTTCGTGACCGGTTCGGGCACGTCCTCAGGCATGCTGTTTGGCCCCATCCAGAGCCAGGCTGCTACAGCGCTGGGTGTGAGCGACTACTGGATGGTCGCGCTGAATGCGCTTGGCGTTGCTGCCGGTAAGATGATTTCGCCGCAGACGCTCGCGATCGGTCTTGCCGCCGTGCATGTACGCGGTAAGGACGCCGAGCTTCTGGGCGCCATCCTGCCCTACGCCGCCGGCATGCTGGTCCTCATGAGCATCATCGCCATGCTCGGTCAAGGGCTGCCGCTGTAGTTGGCACTTAGGGACGCTCTTTTTGTGCCGGCACTTTGGGAACGTCCCTAAGTGCCGGCATCCGGGGACGCTCCTTGGTTGTTGCCTGTTCAAGAGTGTCCCCAACGATTAGTCGTTTAAAAACGTCCCCAATGACTAGGCCGCTTGCCTGCGATTTTTGACCGTTGGGCGGGCTTGCCGCCCTTGCCGCAAAAACGTTTTTGCATATCGGGTACAACGGGCTTTACGTGAGTAAAGTGCGCGCCGCGTCCACGTGTCGCGTTTTTAAAGGAGGCCCCATGCCTGGTGTTACCCCTGCAGAAGTTCTGTCCAACTTTGGTATTACGCTGGTCGAAGATCCCGCCGAGAATCAGCCCCGTCTGCTGGTCGATCTACCCGCCGCGGAGCTCGTCGAGCACGCCATCCGCCGCGAAGAAGGCCGCATGGCATCCAATGGCGCACTCGTGATCGAGACGGGGGAGCGCACCGGCCGTTCGCCCAACGACCGCTTTATCGTCGACACGCCCGACGTGCACGACAAGATCGCCTGGGGCGCCGTCAACCGACCGCTTTCGATCGAGAGCTACGAGACCATCAAGGCCGGTATCGTCAACTACCTCAACGAGCGCGATGTGTTCGTCACCCGCGGCATGGCCGGCGCCGACCGCAACCACACGCGTCGACTGCTCGTTGCCTGCGAGCGTGCCAGCCAGGCACTCTTTATTAAGCAGATGCTCGCCCGCCCGCTTGCCCGTGAAATCGCACGCACCGGCGAGCCGGACTTCTGCGTGCTCGCCGCTCCCGGCTACCAGTGCGATCCCGCCATTAAGGGCCTCAACTCCAGCGCCGCCGTGGTCATCAACTTCCAGGAGCGCGTGATTTTGGTTGCCGGCACCGGTTACTCCGGCGAAATCAAAAAGTCCATCTTCAGCGTCATGAATTACCTGCTGCCCGTCGAGGACGACGTGCTACCCATGCACTGCTCGGCCAGCATGGATCCCGTCACGCACGAGACCGCCGTGTTCTTTGGCCTTTCGGGCACGGGCAAGACCACGCTTTCGGCCAACCCCACGCGGCTGCTGATCGGCGACGACGAGCACGGTTGGTCCGACATGGGCATCTTCAACATCGAAGGTGGCTGCTACGCCAAATGCGAGGGCCTGGACGCGTTCCACGAGCCCGAGATCTTCAACGCTGTCCGCTTTGGCGCGATCTGCGAAAACGTGGTGCTCGACGAGAACCGCAAGCCCAACTACGACGACATCTCGATCACGCACAACACGCGCGTGGCATACCCTGTGGAGCACATTCCCAACGCGTGGACCAAGGGCATGGGCACCACTCCAAGCGTCGTGCTCTTCCTGACCTGCGATGCCTTTGGCGTGCTGCCGCCCATCTCGCGCCTGACGGCCGACGCCGCCATGTATCACTTTGTGACGGGCTTTACGGCCAAGATCCCCGGCACCGAGGTCGGCGTCACCGAGCCCACGCCCACGTTCTCTTCGCTGTTTGGCGAGCCGTTTATGCCGCTCGACCCCATGGTCTATGCCAAGATGCTCGGTGAGCGCATCGCCGACGGCCGCACGCGTGTGTACCTGGTCAACACCGGCTGGATCGGCGGCGGCTACGGCGTGGGTCATCGCATCGAGCTTGCCTACACGCGCGCCCTGGTGGCCCGCGCCCTCGACGGTACCATCGAGGACAGCGAGTTCGTGCACGACGACATCTTTAACGTCGACATTCCCACCACGTGCCACGGCGTACCCGACGGCATCCTGGTGCCGCGCCAGTATTGGCAGAGCACCGCTCGCTACGACGAGGCCGCGCACAACTTGGCCGTGATGTTCGAGGAGAACTTCGAGAAGAAGTACTCGCACCTGCCCGAATCCGTCAAGGCCGCCGGTCCGCACGCTCAGGTGCACGCCGACGCCCGTCATCGCGGCCACGGCCTGCTGGGACTTCGCCACTAGCGTCGCCTCAGACCCAAAACCACCATAAAGGGGACAGGGCACCTTTGTGGTGGTTTTACTCGCGCGAATGACTCGGGTTACAATACGCCTGACATATCGCCCCCTTCTCCGGATGGGGGCAGCGTAAGCGCTCTTGTGGCGGCACCGTAGGACTTTGAAGGTGGCCGTCGTAAGGGCGCTTTTTGTTTAGGCACCCGGGCTCGGGCGCATGCTATGAAGGGAGAGCACATGAAGAGTTTCGTTGCCGAGGATTCGTTTTGGGAGCTATTTCCGCAGGCGGCTGTCGGTGTTGTGGTCGTAAAGGGCATGAAGCCCGCGGCTCAGATTCCTCAAGAGGACGTTGATGCGATTGCCGCGTTGCTCGACCGCGCCAATATCGATGCGGAGCGTCACCTGACGAGTGATACCATCAGCGAGAATGCGCCGGTTAAGGCATGGCGCGAGGCATATCGCCTATTCAAGACCAAGAAGGGCGCGCGTTGCTCAATTGAGAACCTGCTCAAGCGCGTGCTCAAAGGAAAGCCGGTGGGCCACATTACGCCCGCGGTGGACATCTACAACACGGTGTCGCTGTCCTACGCGCTGCCCGTAGGCGGCGAGGATTTGCACGCGATTGAGGGAGACCTTTGCCTGAAGGTGACCGACGGTGGCGATTCATTTCTGCCGCTTGGCGAGGAGACAGATGACCCGACGCTGCCCGGCGAGCTCGCCTACATCGATGATGCGGGCGCCGTATGCCGCTGCTGGAACTGGCGCGATGGCGTTCGAACGGCGTTGTCCGATGATTCGGCCGATGCTTTCCTGGCGATTGAGTGCGTGGAGCCCGAGCGGATGGGGGATTGCCAGGCCGCGATCGATCGCTTAGCCGAGCTGCTCGAGCGCTATCTGGGAGCGACGGTTGTCGTTAAAACGCTTGTGACCCGCGACAATCCTTGCGTGGGGCTGTAGCGAAGTCTGCGGATCAAACTCGATGCCCCAAACCACCACAAAGGTGCCTGTCCCCTTTGTGGTGGTTTTTATGTTGATGGGTTAACAAATGGGATATTTGGGTACGGGTGTTGCCTTGTGCGGCTAAGATGTTTACCCGTTAGCATCATGTAAGCGAAAGGCGGTCGTCACCATGCAGCAGAACGACGAGACACGTTTTGAGGACTTTGTCGGACTGATCAGCGGCCTCTACAAGGAGATTCAGCGTATCAAGACGTCCGAAGGCGCAAGGCTGGGCCTCAAGGGCTCCGACGTTATGTGCCTGTACTATCTTGAGCGCAGCAAGGACGGCCTGACTGGCGCCGACCTCGCCCGCATGGCCGGCGTTACCCGTGCCGCCGTTTCGCGCACACTGGCACATCTGGAGGAGGGCGGCTACGTCGAGGTTGACGACTCGGGTGATGCGGCCGTCAAGTATCGTGCTCCGGTGCGCCTGACTGCCCTGGGCGGCGAGAGCATGAGCGAGGCCGATCGCATCATTCGCGAGGTGCTCGATACCACCGGCAAGGCCATGGGCGTGGAGCAGCGCGAGCAGATGTATGCATCGCTGCGCACGATCCTCAACACCCTGCGCGAGATCTAGGGCCGCGCTGGCGCTAGCTTTCAGCCAAGAACTGCATCGTCCCGTTTGAGCGCGTACGCCGTGCCGGGACATTGCTGTCAAAATTCCCTGCGCGAGACCTGCGCAAGAAAGGATTCGTTATGTCCGTCCGCATTATTACCGATTCCGCAAGCGATATGTCGCCGGCGGAGCACCCCGCTCTGCGTGTTCTGCCGCTGTCCGTCACCTTTGGCACCGATGTGTATATGGATGGCGTCGACATCGATCACCAGCGCTTTTACGAGATGCTTGTGGAGCGCGATGAGCTGCCCAAGACCGGTCAGGTCAACCCGTACGCCTTTTCGCAGGCGATTGCCGAAGCGCGTGAGGCCGGCGATGAGGCCGTGATTATTACCGTGGGAGCCAAACTCTCGGGCACCAACCAGAGTGCTCGTACGGCACTTGCCGAGGCGCCGGGCGGCGACATGTTCGTCGTGGACAGCAATAACGTGACCTTGGGCGAGCGCGTGCTGGTCGAGTATGCGCTGCGCCTGGTGGACGAGGGCCAGGGCGCGGCTCAGGTTGCGGCGGCTGTCGAGGCCGTGCGCGACCGCGTGGTCGTCATCGGCCTGCTCGAGACGTTGGAGTACCTGGTGCGCGGCGGTCGCCTGTCTGCTGCGGCCGGTGCCGTGGGTACGCTGCTCAACGTAAAGCCCGTGGTGGCTGCCGAGGACGGTCTGATCGTGCAGCTGGGCAAGGCGCGCGGTTCCAAGAACGGACGTAACCTGCTCAACCAGAAGGTCGAAAAGGCGGGCGGCATCGACTTTTCCATGCCGCTGGCGCTCGGCTATACGGGCCTTTCGGATGCGGTGCTCAAGAAGTATATCGAGGACAGCGCGGCACTGTGGGCTGGCCACACCGAGGGCGAACTGCCCGTTCACACCATCGGCGCCACCATCGGCACCCATGTAGGCCCCGGCGCCGTAGCCGTAGCCTTCTTCCAGCCCGTTAACTAGCCCACCTGCCAAAACCACCACAAAGGGGACAGGCACCTTTGTGGTGGTTTATGCTATTCCGGGTGGAAGGGAGCGAGCAATGGCGTCTGAGGGCTTTTTTGAGCGGGTGTACGAGGTGGTCGAGCAGATTCCCGAGGGGATGGTCGCCACGTATGGTCAGGTGGCGCTGCTTGCCGGTCGCCCACGAAGTGCGCGGTACGTGGGGTATGCCCTGCATGGCAATCCGCGTCCCGGCGAGATTCCCTGTCACCGCGTGGTGTTTGCCGATGGCCGCATATGCGATGGTTTTGCTTTTGGCGGTCCCGATGCTCAACGTGAGCTTTTGCTAGGGGAGGGTGTGGCGTTTAAGGACGACATGCACGTCGACTTGGCCGCCTGTCGCTGGCCTGCAGGGCTCTAGCGGCTCTGCCGTGGCTTAAACCACCACAAAGGTGCCTATCCCCTTTGTGGTGGTTTCCCGTTGCAGGTTTACCTGGGCTAACTTATGGAGAAGGTGTGTTGGGATAGTTTGACGCTAGAAAGTAAACCACGGTGAACTATATTGTTTTCAGCAACGGAGCAGGCAATAGGCGATGAAAAAGCCTGCCCTGTTGAGTTTGATTCGCATTCCTCCCCTCTGTGCGATTCAACGGTGTACTTCGGGAACAGGCCCGCTGGCAACTATCTGCCAGCGGGCCTGTTCCTGTTTCGGTGAGGATTCAGCCTCACCGTCTATGTTGTGCGAAGGCGCTTTGCCTAGTACACCATGCCCATGGCGTCCTGAACCTCGGCCAGGGTCTGCTCGGCAATCTCGTTGGCGCGACGGTTGCCCTCGTGCAGCACGTCCTTCACATAGTCCAGATCGTTCTCATAGCGCTGACGACGCTCGCGGATCGGCGCGAAGTACTCGTTGACGGCCTCGGTCACGTACTTCTTGAGCTGGCCGGAGCCGCCCATGCCAATCTCCTCGGCAATCTCGACCTCGGAACGGCCGGTGCAGATGGCGGCGGTTGAAAGCAGGCCGGACACGCCGGGGCGATTCTCGGGATCGAACGTGATCATGCGCTCGGAGTCGGTCTGGCTCTTCTTGATGCGCTTGGCCGTCTCCTCGGCGGTCATCGAGATGTTGATGGCGTTGCCGTAGCTCTTGCTCATCTTGCGCCCGTCCAGGCCGGGCAGCAGCGGGGTCTCGGACAGCAGCGCGTCGACCTCGGGGAACACCTTGCCGTAACGGTTGTTAAAGCGGCGGGCGATGGTGCGGGTGAGCTCGATGTGCGGCAGCTGGTCGCGACCGACGGGCACCACATTGCCCTTGCAGAACAGGATGTCGCAGGCCTGGTGCACCGGGTAGGTGAGCAGAAGGCCGGTGAGCTCGTGGCCCGAGGCCTCCATCTCGGCCTTGACCGTGGGGTTGCGCGCCAGCTCGGCCTCGGAGACCAGCGACAGGAACGGCAGCATGAGCTGGTTTGCGGCGGGTACGGCGGAGTGCGCGTAGATCATGGTCTTGTCGGGGTCGATGCCGCAGGCAAGGTAGTCCATGACCATGTTGTACACGTTGTCCTGGATGTGCTCGGTCGTATCGCGGTCAGTGATGACTTGGTAGTCGGCGATGAGCACGTTGGTCTTGGCGCCCATGTTCTGCAGCTCAACACGGCCCTTGAGGGTGCCGAAGTAGTGACCCAGGTGCAGACGGCCGGTGGGGCGGTCGCCGGTGAGCATGGTGAACTTCTCGGGCGTTTTGGCCAGGCCCTCGCGAATGGCGTTGCTCTTTTGCAGCGCGACTTCGTAGCTGTTCTCGTTTGGCATGATTGCTCCTTACGTATGTTCATGGGTCAAGATGATAACGCGTTTATTGGAGGGTCGGGGCGTAAGTACGCGAGGGGCGGGAGAGCGGCGGCATGTGCGATGGGCGCGGCGTGGCTGCGCGTTTGGCCGGCGGCGCCTGGGCGCATCCTCGGCAGCTTACCCTAGCGCCTGTGGTGGCGCTCCTCCCTGCGTTCTTCTGCCGCCTGCTCCTCCTGCTTAAAGGCGGGATCGTCGGGGGTGACGAGCTCGTCCTCGTGCGTGCGCTTGTTGTAATGGTGGCGCAGCACGGGCTCAAACAGGTGCAGGTGCTTGGCAAAGGCCGCCGAGCCAATGGCGAGTACGGTAAAGATGAGCACGCGCATGGGCACCTCGACCTGGTTAATCGCGGCGGCGCCGGCCGAAAGCATGATGCACCAGGCGTAGATGAGGAGCACTGCCTGCTTTTGGTTGTAGCCCTCTTGGATCAGGCGGTGGTGGATGTGGCCCTTGTCGGCCTGCCCGATGCTAATGTGGGCGCGCTTGCGGCGCACGATGGCGCTAAACGTGTCGATGATGGGCACGCCGGCAACGATGAGCGGGATGATAAGCGAGGTGAGCGCGGCGGTGCGGCTCACGTTGAGCAGCGAGATGGAGCCCAGTGCAAAGCCCAGAAGCAACGACCCCGAGTCGCCCAAGAAGATGCTTGCGGGGTTGAAGTTGTAGCGCAAAAAGGCCAGACAAGCGCCAAAGAGCGCAATGGAGAGCGCGGCGGCGTCGATGCGGCCCGAGAGAACGGCCATCGAAAACATGGTGAACGACGCGATGCCGCAGATGCCCGTGGCCAAGCCGTCGAGGCCGTCGATGAGGTTAATGATGTTGGTGAATGCCACCAGATAGATCACGGTGATGGGGTAGGCGAGCCATCCGAGCATGATCTCGCCGGGGGCAAACGGGTTGACGATGACGCCGATCCGCAGGCCGCCGATACAGGCGATAAGCGCGGCGAGGACCTGTCCGGCTAGCTTTTGCTTGGGCTTGAGCTGGAAGACGTCGTCGATAGCGCCGGTCGCAAAGATGACGGTAAAGGAGAGGGCCAGCATAGGATAGCTAATGTGAAGGCGCGGGTGCGGCACCAGGACGGGCGGCCAGCCTAGGTGCCAGGTGCCTAGGATTTGCACAATGCAGGCAACGACCAGGCCCAA
>CABUDS010000016.1 GCA_902490405.1 uncultured Collinsella sp. | reverse complement strand
CTTTTCGAGATGCTCTTTCAGCAGCTCCAACGCGTGGACATACCCCTGCAGGCCCTCGCCGGTGATGGTGGCGAAGCAGGCCAGGCGGGCGTAGCTCACCTGGCGGAAGTCCTCGCGGGTCTCCACGGCGCTGATGTGGACCTCCACGGTGGGGATGGCGACGGCTTTGAGCGCGTCGAGGATCGCGACGCTCTTGTGCGTGTAGGCCGCCGGGTTGATGACGATGCCGTCGACCTTGCCGTATGCCTCCTGGATCTTGTCGACGATGCTGCCCTCGTGGTTAGACTGGAAGACCTCGACCTCGTCGAAGCCCTGTGCAGCGCCCGCTTCCTGGCAGATTTGCACTAAGCGGTCGTAGTTGTCGCTGCCATAGATGCCCGGCTCGCGAATGCCGAGCATGTTGAGGTTGGGGCCGTTGATGACGAGTGCTTTCATGGTTGCTTCCTTTGCGGTTGGAAAACCACCACAAAGGTGCCTGTCCCCTTTGTGGTGGTTTTGGTTAGAGAGCGGGTGGGAGGGTGTCGAGGAGGGCTTGGGCGGTGTTGGCGGCGCAGTCGCGTGAGTCGATGATGTAGTCGGCCCAAGCGCAGTAGCGCGGCATGCGCTGCTCGGCGAGCTTGTCGATACCGTCGCGGGCGGTGATGGGGCGGCCCTTGTGGGCGAGCTCGTCGAGCTTGCGGTTGAGCATCACGATCTGGCTGTTCTGGTGCAGCAGCGGATAGTTCTCGTCGCGCGTGACCACGCCGCCACCGGTGGAGAGCACCAGGCCGCTGCGCTTGGAGATGTCGGCCAGCGCCGTCGTCTCCTGTTCGCGGAAGGCCGCCTCGCTGCGCTCGACGATAAAGTCGGCGCAGGGCATGCCCAGGCGCTCCTCGAGGGCGCGGTCCAGATCGATGTGCTCGCGACCTGTGAGCAGGGCAATCTGCTCACCCACGCGGGTCTTGCCCGAACCCGGCATACCGATCAGCGCGATGTTCTGCTCGCGGCGTGACAGGCGCTCCGTTACGTCCAGAATGCGCTCGCGCGGGGTGACCTGGCCGGCATAGCGCTCGACGGCCTGTGCCGCTTGGGCCACGAGCATCAGCAGGCCGCCGATGCATGGGATGCCGCGGCGCTCGGCCTCGAGCATGAGTCCCGTGCGAGCGGGGTTGTAGACGATGTCGATAACGCCTTCGAGTGCATCGAGTCCTTCGAGCGTGCAAGGGGCGTCGGGGCAGTGGGGGAACATGCCGGCAGGCGTGCAGTTGACGAGCAGCGCGGCGTCGGACTGCTGTGCGATATTGCCGTAGTTGACCTCGCTCGTGCGACCCACGGGCACAACGATGGCGCCCAGGTCTCCCAGCACCATACTTGCCGTGGTGCCAGCGCCGCCGGTGGCTCCGAGCACGAGGGCCTTCTTGCCGGCAACATCAACCCCCAGCTCCTCGACCAGGCACCGAAAGCCGAAGTAGTCGGTGTTGTCGCCGCGCAGACGTCCGTCGGCCAGGCGCGTGATGGTGTTGACGTTGCCCATGCGCTCGGCGAGCGGGCTCAGCTCGTCCAGGTACTCCATGACGGCGCGCTTGTAGGGGATAGTCACGTTGGTGCCCTCCCACTCGTCGCCCGTCATAAAGGCCGCGAGGTCCTCGGGCTCGCGCTCAAATCGCACGTACTCGAGCCCAGCGAGCTCTTTGTAGATGGTCGGGGTGTAGCTGTGGCCCAGCACGCGGCCCAGCACGCCGTAGGGGCGGGTTGCGGCGGTATCGGTCATCTAGAGCACCTCCGTGTAGCTGCCAAAGTAGGTAAAGCTCTCGCACACGTCGTCGATGGAATCGAGCAGGTCGTCGAGAGCCTTGCTGCCAAAGGGGCAGTCCAGGTCAAAGTAGAACATAAACTCAAAGTCGCGACCGGAGATGGGGCGGCTCTCGAGCTTGATGAGGTTGATATTGAGTGCGTAGAAGCGCTCGAGTACGCGATAGAGGGCACCCGGCTCGTTGGCCGTGGTGATCATGAGTGAGGTGCGGTTGGCGCCGGGGTAGACGCGCGGCTCGCGGCTGATGACGACAAAGCGCGTGTAGTTGTTGTCCGAGTCCTGGATGTTGGGTTCCAGCACCTCCAGGCCATAGAGTGCCGCGCAGCTGCGCGATGCGATGGCAGCAACATCGGTGCGCTCGGAGCTGGCGACCATCTCGGCCGACATGGCCGTGTTGGGGTACTTGATGGCGTGCAGGTCGTGCGCCTCGATAAAACTGGCGCACTGGGCAATGGCTTGGCCATGGCTGTAGACCTCGTGCACGTCCTGGAGCTTGGTGCCGGGCTTGACGAGCAGGTTGTGGTCGATCTTGAGGCGCAGCGAGCGCACGATGTGAAAGTCGAACTGGGCGAGCAGGTCGTAGACGGCGTTGACCGAGCCGGCGGTGGAGTTCTCGATGGGCAGTACGCCAAACTCGCAGAAGCCGTCGCGCACGGCGCGCATAACGCCTTCGAAGGTCTCGAAAAACGCGATGTCGGGCACGTCGAAGAGCTTGCACGCGGCGATCTGGCTATAGGCGCCTTCCACTCCCTGGCAGGCAACGGTGGCCGTTTGAGGGAAGGGCGCGTCGGAGGCTGCAGCCGTGGCGTGGACCTTTTGCGAGACGGTGATGCCCTTGAGTTCGTTGATGTAGCGCTGCTGCTCGGCCTTGCTCATGCTCATGAGGAGACGGAACAGGGTGATGGTCTGGGCCTCGTAGCGCTCGGGTGCGCGGCTGGCGAGGTTGTTGAGCTTGGAGCGCTCTCGGGCGGGGTCAAAGACGGCCTTGCCCATCTCGATTTTTGACTTGGCGACCTCGGTGGCAATGTCCATGCGCTCGACAAAGCTGTTGAGGAGCGTGGTGTCGATGCCATCGATGGCCTGGCGGATGTCAGCAAGGTCCATGGAGACCCCTTTCACGTGTCGGGGGATGTTGAGGGGTGGGTAGTTAGCGCTGGGCGGCGTCTTCGAGGAGGGCGTCCCAGATGGCAAGGGCGGCGGCTGCCTCGGCTACGGGGACAGCTCGGGGGACGATGCAGGGATCGTGGCGGCCGTGGACCGAGAGCTCGGCATTTTCCATAGCGTCCATGTCCACCGTCTGCTGCTCGCGGCCAATGGAGGGCGTCGGCTTTACGGCCATGCGCCACATGACGGGCGCGCCGGTCGAAATACCGCCCAGGATGCCGCCGGCGTTGTTGGACTCGACCTCGATCTCGCCGGTCTCGGCATCGATGCGATACGGATCATTGTTCTCGCTGCCGCGCATGGCGGCCACGGCAAAGCCCATGCCAAACTCCACGCCCTTTACGGCGGGAATGCCAAACGCGATCTGCGCGATGCGGTTCTCGATGCCGTCGAACATGGGGTCGCCGATGCCTGCGGGAAGCCCGTAAATGCCGCACTCCACGATGCCGCCGATGCTGTCGAGTTCGTCGCGCGCGGCTAGGATCTCCTCACGCATGCGGCCGGCTGCGGCGGCGTCAATGCAAGGAAGATCGTTCGTTAGGATCGCCTTGCGGTCGGCCTCGCGATAGACCATATCGTCCATCGGCAGGTCGGAGATGCCGCCGATCTGCGCGACGTGCGCCATCACGTTAATGCCGCGGGCCTCGAGTGCCTGCAGCGCAATGCCGCCGGCGATACACAGGGGTGCCGTCAGGCGGCCGGAGAAATGCCCGCCACCAGCGACATCGTGCATGTTGTGATACTTCACGCGCGCCGGAAAATCCGCGTGTCCGGGGCGGGGCTTGCGGCGCAGCTCGGAATAGTCCTTTGAGCGCGTGTTGGTGTTCTCGATAATCGCGGCGATGGGTGCTCCCGTGGTATGTCCATCGACCACACCGGCGATGATGTGGGCGGCGTCGGCCTCGCGGCGTTTGGTCGCGGTCTCGTCGCGACCGGGGGCACGACGGTCAAGGAAGGCCTGCAGCCGCTCCTGGTCAACAGCGATGCCCGCCGGGATGCCATCGAGGGAGCAGCCGATGGCGGGGGAGTGCGACTGGCCGAAGATGCTTAAGTGCAAGACGTTGCCAAAGGTCGAGGACATGCTATTCCTCCTCGAGTGTGACCTTGCCGCCCAGCAGGCGGTAGTGGTCGAAGAAATCGGGATAGGACTTGTTGACGGCCTCGGCACCGTGGATCACGACCTCGCCGGTGGCGCGGCTCGCGGCGATAGCGGCCATCATGGCGATGCGATGGTCGTTGTGCGAATCGACCTCGCCGCCGGTAAAGGCGTCGACGCCCTTGATGATGAGGTCGTCGCCGGCAATGCGCACCTGCGCGCCCAGCGCGGTGAGCTCGCGGGTGGTGGTGACCAAGCGGTCGGATTCCTTGATGCGCAGACGGGCACAATCGCGGATAAAGGTGCGGCCCTGTGCCAGCGAGGCCACGGCCGAGATGACGGGCACCAGGTCCGGAATGTCGTGGGCACTCATCTCAAAGCCGGCGAGCTTGTCGGACTGCACGGTGGCGGCGTTGGTGGAGCGCACGATGCGGGCGCCAAAGCGCGAAAGCGCGGCAAGCACGTTACGGTCGCCCTGTGCGGAGCTTAGCGACACGCCCTCGACGGTGATTGGGTCGGTACCGATGGCGCCGGCGCACAGCCAAAAGGCGGCGTTGGACCAGTCGCCCTCGACGGCCACGCTGCCGGGCGTGCGGTACGAGCCACTGCTCACGCGGAAGTTCGTGACCTCGGGCTGGCCGTCCTTGGCCGGAATGCGCTCGACGTTGACCTCGACGCCAAAGGCCTTCATGGCCTGTATCGTCAGGTTGATGTAGGGGCGGCTCTCGATGAGGCCGGTTACCTGCACGCAGGAGGGCTGGGCCAGCAGCGGGGCTGCCAGCAGCAGGCCCGAGATGTACTGCGAGCTCACGTTGCCCGGAAGCACAAAGGTGCCCGGGCGCATGCGGCCGCTCGTCTTGAGCGGAAAACCGCCCAGACCCTGTAGGTCGCAGCCGGCGGCGATGATCTCGTCCGAGAGCGGGGAGAGCGGGCGGGCGCCCAAGCGCCCCTGACCCACAAAAGTTGCTTCTGCGCCCAGCGCGCAGGCGACGGGCAACATAAAGCGGAGCGTGGATCCACTTTCACCGCAGTCAAGCGTGCTGCCGGCAAGGGCCTTGAGCAGGCCAAACTCAACACTCTTCATGGTGGGGTGGACCTGGAAGCCGTCCTCGACGGTCTCGATGCGAGCACCCAGGGCCGTAAGGCAGCGCACCGTAGCCTCGATGTCGGCGCAGGTGGTGTTGCAGGTGACGTGTGTCTCGCCGTTGGCAAGCGCAGCGCAGATGATCAGGCGATGCGCCATCGACTTGGACGCGATGGCGGGAACGGTGCCCTTGAGCGGGGACGGGGTGATGCGGGCTAGCATGCGGATGCGTCTCCCTTCTGGCCGAGGCCCTCGGCAATGAGTTCGTGGAAAGTGGAAAGCGGTGTGCGGTCGATGCTGCAGCGGCCAATGCCGTGCGGAATCACTAGATCGATGGTGTCACCCGCGCGCTTCTTGTCGTGGAGCGCCTCGGCAAAGACGGTATCGGCATCTAGGTCGCAGCGGGTCTTGAGGCCATGGCGGGCGCAGAGTTCCTCAATACGATCGGGCAGTGCAGCATCGCAAATGCCGTGCAGGGCCGCGGCGCGCGTGATGATGCCCATGCCGATTGAAACGCAGTTGCCGTGTCCGAGCTCAAAGTGCTCGCAGGCCTCGACGGCGTGCCCGGCGCTGTGTCCAAAATTGAGGAGCTTGCGCTGGTTGGTTTCGCGCTCGTCGGCGACGACCACGGCGCGCTTGATGTCGATATTGCGGGCAATGATAAGCGCCACGCGAGCCACGTCCTGGTTGAGCAGCTCCAGCGTGAGCGGGGTCTTCTCCAGCTCGGCGAAAAGCTCCGGGTCGGCGATTACGGCGTGCTTGACGACCTCGCCGCAGCCGTCGGCGAACTGCTCGGGCGTGAGGGTGGCCAGGCACCCCACGTCGGCAATAACCACGCTCGGCTGCCAAAAGGCGCCGGCCAGGTTCTTGCCGGCAGCCAGGTCTATGGCGGTCTTGCCGCCCACCGACGAATCCACCATGGCGAGCAGGCTCGTGGGGATCTGCACAAACTTGCAGCCGCGCATGTAGGTGGCGGCCACAAAGCCCGCCACGTCGCCCACGACGCCGCCGCCGAGTGCCACGATCACGTCGGAGCGCGAAAGCTCGTGCTCGGCCACAAACTCCAAAATGGCAACATAGGTTTCGGCGCGCTTATGGGCCTCGCCGGCCTCGAAGGTGCAGATGCTCACCTCGTAGCCTGACGCCTCCAGGCTCTGCTTAACGGGCATCTGGTAGAGCGGGCCCACGTTGGTGTCCGTCACGATGACGGCCTTGGTGCCGCCGGCAGTGGCACGCACGAGCGGTCCCGCCTGCTCCAGCAAAAACGTGCCAACATGCACCTGGTAGGGGCGTGCAGTGTCGATATCGATGGTAATCGCCATAAGCTTCGGTCCTTTCGACCTGGCGTGATGGGTTGTCTAGTGGGAGGCCTCGTCGTCGAGTGCGCGCTTAATGCGGTCGCCCTCGGCAAGGAGATTCTCCAGATAGCGCTGGTCGCGGTCCTTGAGCGCACGGCTGTAGGCGCCAAGCGATTCGATCAGATGGTCGATCTCGAAGGCGAGCGCATCGGCGTCGTCGATCATGAGCTCGGACCACATCTGAGGATTGAGGTGTGCCACGCGGGTGAGGTCGCGGTAGCTGCCGGCCGAAAAGCCGTGGTGGACCTGAGCGGTCGGGCTCTTAACATAGGCGTTGGAGACGACGTGCGCGAGCTGGCTCGTAAAGGCGATGACGCGGTCGTGCTCGGCGGCGCTCGTTACGCTGAACTTGCCAAAGCCCAGGGGACGTACCATCTCGCGCACCTGGCCCAAAAGCTCCAGCTTGAGCGCATCGTCCACCGCGGGCGGTACGAGCACCAGCGGGGCGCCCTGGAACAGGTCGGCGCGGGAGTGTGCATAGCCCGAGTACTGCGTGCCCGCCATGGGGTGCGCGCCCACAAAGTAAAAGCCGTGCTCGCGGGCAAGCTCAAAGGCGCGCTCGCACACGATACCCTTGACGCCCACCGTGTCAATTACCACGGGGCCCATGATGGCCTCGGTATCGGTGGCGTCGGCGAGCGCCTGGGCGTGCGCCTCGAGCCACTCGATGCAGGCTTCGGGGTAGCAAGCCAGGACGATGATGTCGCATTCGCCGAGCGTCTCGTCGTTGAGCTCGCCGGCAACGGTGCCCATGCTGGCAGCCGTCATGACATCGTCATCGGGATCCCAGGCCAGCACGCGGACGCCCGCCTGCGCATAGCCGCGGGCAAAGCTGCCGCCGATGAGGCCAAGGCCGACGATGCCGGCGCACTTGGGGCCGCCCTGGTTAACGCGCGCGTTTCTCACGGTACCCATGGGCTACTCCATGGTCTCTTGGCAGACGACCTCGCGGATGGCTCGGATGCGGCGCATGGTGTCGTCGAACTGATCGGGGGTGAGGGCCTGGGCGCCGTCGGACCAGGCGCGGCTCGGCTCGTCGTGGACCTCGATCTCCAGGCCGTTGGCGCCGCAGGCGGTCGCGGCAAGCGCCATGGGCTCAACGTAGCGGGTGTAGCCGGTGGCGTGGCTGGGGTCGGCGACGACGGGCAGGTGCGACAGGTGGTGCAGCACCGGCACGGCGTTGAGGTCGAATGTGTTGCGAGTACGGGTCTCGAAGGTGCGGATGCCGCGCTCGCACAGGATGACGTTGTCGTTGCCCTCGCTCATGATGTACTCGGCGGCCATGAGCAGCTCATCGATCGTGCCGGACATGCCGCGCTTAAGCAAGATCGGAGTCTTGGTCTTGCCGACCTCTTTGAGCAGAGGGAAGTTCTGGGCGTTGCGGGCGCCGATCTGCATGACGTCGATTTTCTTGTCCAGGAAGACCTGCACGTCGCGCGGGTCCATGATCTCGGTGACGATCGGCATGTCGAGCTCGGCAGACGCCTCGCACAGCAGGTCCAGACCGGCGGGGCCCATGCCCTGGTAGGCGTACGGGGAAGTGCGGGGCTTGTAGGCACCGCCGCGCAGCATCGTGGCACCGGCGGCCTTCACGCGGCGGGCGATGCGGATGAGGTTCTCGCCCTCGACGGAGCACGGGCCGGCGATGACCTGGAACTGATCGCCGCCGATCTTGACGCCGTGGCCGCAGTCGATGACGGAGTCCTCGGGGTGGAACTTGCGGTTGGCGCGCTTGAACGGCTCGGAGACGCGCTGCACGCGCTCGACGACATCCATGGACTCGAGCAGGAACGGGTCGATCTTGGTCGTATCGCCCACCAGGCCGATGATCGTCTCATTCTCGCCGCGCGAGACATCGGTCTTCAGGCCCTTTTTCTCAATCCAGCTGACGATATGGCTGACGGCCTCGTCGCTGGCGCTCTCTTTTAAAATTGCAATCATGGTGTGCCTCTCACCTCGATGGATAGCCCTTGCAAAAACGGCCCGCATCGCGAGCCGTGTACATATGGTGCATGAGAGTTTATACTATCTGACTCGCTTTTGCCTTCTAAAGTGGGCCGTTGAGCCGCGTCTTCCCCGGAATTGCAAAGCTTTTTCTTTTTTTGATAGCCCGTGGTGCACTTGGGTATAATGCCAAACGTTGGCCCTATTAGCTCAGGGGATTAGAGCGTCTGCCTCCGGAGCAGAAGGCCGTTGGTTCGAATCCAACATGGGGCACCATCGAACGTGAGACCGTCCGAACCTCGCATGGTCCGGGCGGTTTTTCTTATACCGACGCGACGTGATGGGACGTGGTATGGCAGCAACGGATATCGAGCGCGGACTCTCGACCGCCGAGGTCGAGGAGCGCATCGCCGCCGGTAAGATCAACCGCAACATGGAGCTCAAGACCAAGTCGGTCAAAGAGCTCATCATCGAGAACCTCTGCACGCTGTTCAATTTGATCAACGTGATCTTGGCGTTCCTGGTCATTTTGACCGGTTCGTTTAAGAATCTGACGTTCCTGTTCGTGGTGTTCCTCAATACCGCTATTGGCGTCATTCAGTCCATGCGTTCCAAGAAGATGGTCGATAAGCTCACGCTGCTGACCTCCAAGAAGGCCATCGCGGTGCGCGACGGCTCCGAGGTTGAGCTCGACCTGGATCAGATCGTGCTCGACGACATCATCCGCCTGGGGCGTGGCGACCAGATTCCCGCTGACGCCGTGGTGGTTTCGGGCGAGGCGCTCGTGAATGAGAGCCTGCTGACGGGCGAGAGCGATCTCATCAAAAAGCAGCCCGGCTCCGAGCTCATGAGCGGCAGCTTTATCGACTCGGGCTTGCTGCGCGCCCGCGTGATCCATGTCGGCGCCGACAACTACGTGGCCAAAATTAATAACGAGGCGAAGTACGTCAAAAAGGTCAATTCCGAGATCATGAACGCGTTTAACGCCATCGTGCGCTTTGCGAGCATCATCATGATCCCGCTCGGTTTGGCGTTGTTTGCCTCGAGTGTGAGCGAGCTGTGGGATGCCGCGGGAACTCCAGGCGATAGCGCGCTTTCGTGGTGCTTTTCCGAGCTGTTGGCTGGTCATGTACCTTCGTCGGCGCTACTGTCCACGGTGGGCGCCCTGCTGGGCATGATCCCGCAAGGCCTGGTGCTGCTGACCTCGTCGGTGCTCGCCATCGCCACGGTGCGCCTGGCCCGCCGCAAGGTGCTGGCGCAGCAGCTCTACTGCATCGAGACGCTCGCGCGCGTCGACGTGCTGTGCCTGGACAAGACGGGCACCATCACGTCGGGTCGCATGGAGGTCGAGGGCACGTATCCGCTGCCGATCGAGGGCTTTGGCATGGGCGCGGGGGAGGGCGAAGCCGCCGTTCCCGTCGATACCACGGTGCTCGATTTTGCGCTGGCTAACGTGGCACGTGCGACTTCGGCCGATGCCAACGAGACCTGCCAGGCGCTGCTCAACTATTACGCCGATCGCCCGGTCGAGGTGTCCGAGCCGCTGTCGGTCATTCCGTTCTCGTCCTCCAAAAAGTGGAGCGGCGCGTCGTTTGCGCAGGGCTCCTATGTGATGGGTGCGGCGCAGTTTGTGCTCTCTGATCGTGCGTTTGCCCAGGTCGAGAACCGTGTCGCCGAGCTTGCCGATACCTGCCGCGTGCTCGTGGTGGCGCGCGTGGACGGCTTTACGCCCGATGGCGATATGGCGGGCGAGGCCGAGCCCGTGGGCTTTGTGACCATCCGCGACGAGATTCGTACCTCGGCGGCCGAGACCATCGGTTACTTTAACGAGCAGGGCGTGACCCTCAACGTGATCAGTGGCGACGACCCGCGTACGGTGTCGTCGATCGCTCGCGTGGTGGGCGTGCCGGGGGCGGACGCTTATGTGGACGCCACGACGCTCGATACGCCGGCCAAGCTCGATGCCGCAGTGGACCGCTACCATGTCTTTGGTCGTGTGACCCCGCAGCAGAAGCGCGAGCTCGTGCAGGCGCTCAAGCGCCGCGAGCACGCCGTGGCCATGACAGGCGACGGCGTCAACGACGTGCTGGCGCTCAAGGAGGCCGACTGCTCCGTGGCCATGGCGGCCGGCTCCGATGCCGCGCGTAACGTGGCCGAGATCGTGCTCGTCGACAACGACTTTGCCTCGATGCCCGCCGTGGTGGCCGAGGGCCGTCGCTCCATCAACAACCTGCAGCGTTCGGCTTCGCTTTTCCTGACTAAGACGCTGTTCTCGATGGGCCTGGCGGCGCTGTGCATCGCGCTGCCGCCGTACCCTTTCGAGCCGATTCAGATGACGCTCATCAACTTCTTCTGCATCGGCGCGCCGGGCTTTGTGTTGGGCCTGGAGCCCAACAATGCTCGCGTGAAGGGGTCGTTCCTGACGAACGTGCTCAAGCGGGCACTGCCGGCATCGATTGCGGTCATTTTGGCCGCGGCGCTCGATATCTTTGTGGCGCGCGTGTTCGGCTTTAGCCAGCTTACGCTGTCTACGATGTGCCTGCTTACGTCGTGCGCGGCGAGCGTCAGCCTGATCTGGCGCATCTCGCAGCCTCTCACGCCCTTACGTGTGGTGCTCTTTGTGTTTGTGGTCGCCGGCATCCTGGTGGGCGTTATCGGATTCCCGAAGCTGCTGTCTATTGCCAACCTGTCGATGGGCCAGATGGTTATCTTGGCTGTCATCGTGGCCTTTACCTGCTCGGTGTTCTTTAAGCTCGCCACGATGATGGATTCTCTCAAGCCGCGTCGTCGTCATGCCGCAACTGGTTTTGGCCGCGGTGTTCGCGTCCGCCTGGGTCGCGGTGGCGGCAAGGTGAGCTCGACGGGTTCGACGGCGGAGCGTTTTGCCAAGCGCGTCGCCGCCGACATGGCGCAGCGCCGCGAAGCTCGCACCGTTCGCGAGGCCGAGGCCCGCGCACTCGAGGGCGTGGCCCAGGCCCAGCCCAAGAAAAAGAAGCCCACGGGCGCCAAGCGCTCCCGCGTAACCAAGTCCGCCCAAGGCATCAAAGTCTCGATGCCGAGCAAAAAGAAGAAGTAACTACGCGCCCTGGCGATGTTGAATTGGTGCCTTGCTCCTGTGGGGCCGTGGCGATGTTATGCTCTAACCTCGATTATTTGAATTGCTTCGAAAAGAGGATGCCGTGATCTGCCCGCATTGCCTTAAGACTATCGAGGACGGCGCCTCGTTCTGCCCCTACTGCAACGCCTATGTGGGTCCGGGCGATGGTCCCGAGCACACCGAGTTCGTATTCTGTGAGGGCTGCGGTGCCCGTCTTTCTCCGCATGATCGTACGTGCCCCAAATGCGGACGCCCCGCTCCGGGTATCCTCTCCGAGGACGCGGCCGCGTCCGACCTGGCAGCGGGCCGCACGGCGGGCTTTCCGCGCCTAACGCAAGAGCAGATCGATACCGAGGTGCCGCATGCGCCGGCCTCTGCCGCTGCGGTGCTTTCGGACGCCGCCGACCCCAATGAGACCTGCGTGCTGCCAGCTTTCGATAAGGATTTCGGTATCCCCAAGGTCGATATTCCCACGCCCGTTTCCCTGCATGACGATGCTCAAAAACCCAAGCGCAAGGTGCACCCCGACGAGGACGCCTATCACAAGCATAAGCGTCATATTCCCAAGCCGCTCATTATCATCGCGGTCCTTGCCGTCGTGTGCGGTGGTGCCTATTGGTTCGTGACGACCGATCCCATGGGTGTTATGCCTGGCTTCTACGACCAGTTTGGCCAAGCTGCACAAACCACCTTCCCCACGCGTCAAAAGGGCGAGGCGACTGAGGACGATACCAAGCAGGGCGATTCTGCCGAGGTGGTTCAGGAAGAAACCGTGCTCACCGATGATCAGCTCTATACCAGGCTCGACGGTCTGTATCAGACCATCGTGTCCTACGCTGACGAGGACCAGATCGGCGAGGTCATCGATTCCTTTAACAACGGCTATCTCCGAACGCCGCTGTCCACCCGTCAGGAGCTGTCGCAGAGTGCCTACGCCCTGCGCGACCAGATCAAAAAGACGCAAGATGAGCTCAACAACCTGAAAGTACAGGACGATACGGTCTATGCGGATGACATCGCCCACTTAAAGCAGCTTGCTGAGTGGATGTATGAGCGCGTCGACGTGATCTGCCAGAGCTGGGATATCTCGCTGGCCATTCCCGATGGCGAGTCGATGAGTTCCCACCAAAGCGAGATCCTGGCGCCCATCGCGCAGGGCGGCAACAGCGCGCTGAACCAGTACGATGCCAATGTGGTTTCCTGGAAGCCGCAGCAGCGTTCCTAAAATTAGTTCGCCATAGTCGGCATAACCTACGTGCGCAATTGATGTAAGCCCGTGCTTATTGCTACAATTCGTACAAATATGCTTTAAACGCACGAGGAAGGAACCACATGTTTGGTTTTAAGAAAGAGCTCTACACGCCCGAGTATCAACTTGTCGGCGACGAGTGTGCCGTAATCGAGACGTCGAAGGGTACCATCAAGGTCAAGTTTGACGGCGAGGGCGCTCCCATTCATGTCGCGAACTTCTGCGAGCTTTCCACGATGGGCTTCTATGATGGCCTTAAGTTCCATCGCTATGTGCCCGGTTTTGTTATCCAGGGCGGGGACCCCAATACCCGCGACATGTCCGGCGCCGACGTCGCTGCCGGTCTTGAGGGCCCCGACGGCATGCCCGGTACCGGTGGCCCCGGCTACTGCATCAAGGGCGAGTTTGCCACCAATCCGCGCAACAGCCATGTCGATGGCGCCCTTGCCATGGCACGCTCCATGGACCCCGATTCCGCGGGTTCGCAGTTCTACTTCTGCCTGGGTGCCCAGCATAATCTCGATTCCGGTTACACCGTCTTTGGTACCACGGTCGAGGGTCTCGATGTGATTTCGCAGCTGCGTGCCGGCGACGAGATCTTTCATGTCGAGATCGTTCACGAGTAAAGGGGACTTCCTTGAATAGCCAGCTGATCCAACAGGGCCGCGCCGCTTACCGCGCGGGTGATTTTTCCGCTGCAGCCCAGATGCTTGGGGCGGCAAAGACTCCCGATGAGATTATAGGCGAGGCCGATCACCTTCGTGGCAACGCCTTGATGCACCTGGGCATGTATGCCGAGGCCGCCGAGGCCTATGCCGCCGCCCTCAACGACGGTACCTACGGCAAGCGCGGCGCGCTGCTCACCAACCGCGGCAAGGCGCTCGCCGCCGTGGGCGACTACACGACGGCCGCTCAGGCTTTCTCTGCCGCTACGCAGGATGCTTCCTATGCCACGCCGTTCAAGGCCTATCTGGGCCTGGGCAATGCGCTGTTCCAGTCGGGCGACTATGCCAACGCGGGAACCGCCTTCCGTCAGGCTGCCATCGACGGCGCCAATCCGGCTCCTGCCGCCGCACTCGGCGAGCTCGGTCGTTGCTTCATTAAGCTCGGCCGTCCGGCGGATGCCGTGGAGACCTACCGCACGGCTATCGACTTCGCCGGCCCCCGCGACGACACGCGTGCGCTCAACGCCGGCATGGGTCAGGCGCTTTCTGCCGCCGGCCGTCCCTCCGACGCACTCGACGCCTTTAATGCCGCTACTGCCGATGGCATCTACCAGCTCACCTCAGAGCAGGCCGATGAGCTTGCCCGCGTGCAGGATTCGCTTGCCGCGCTGTCTGCCCAGACGGCTATGGCCACGGCTCCGGCGCCCGCGATGGACGCTCCTGCCGTCGATCCGCTCGATCCTACGGGCGCGACCGGTCAGTTTATGCCTGATCCCTCGGACACCGGCTTCTTTACGCTGTCCGAGTCCGAGATGGTCCAGCAGGACCGTCAGGATCGCAAGCAGGCCAAGGTCCGTCGTCGCCATCGCCACACGGGCCTCAAAGTCTTCATCGTGCTGCTTCTGCTCATTTTGATCGCCGCGGGCGGTCTGGGCTTTGCCTACACGCGCGGCTTTGGCTTCCCGTCTCAGGAGTCTGTCGTTGCCGATCTGTTCCAGGCTGCCGGCGACGGTGACACCGCAAAGGCCGAGTCTTGCCTGGCCTCGAGCCTGTCCGAGGACGCTAAGTCGATGATCATCTCCTCGATTCCGCAGGGTGCCACCGTGTCCGTCGAGGGCATGGATCAGTCCATGACCGAGACGACCGCCAAGGTGAAGGCATCGCTGTCCAAGGGCGGCGAGCAGGAGTACACCGTCAAATTCGTGCGCTCCGATAACCATATCGGCTGGGCCGTTTCTTCGCTCGATATGGATTTCTCGGCTGCTGACAACCAGTAGTGACCTTATGGGATTTAGCTTTGCCCGGCGCTTCACCGCAAGTGAGGTGTCGGGCTTGCGCTAGTATGATGAGCTAGTAGTTTTCCAGCAATCATCCAACACATCAGGAGTTGCGTTGTTTTCTTTGATGGATATGTTCTTCGGTAGCTATGCGGGCGATCTTGCCATCGACCTCGGCACCGCAAATACGCTTGTCTCCGTGCGCGGGAAGGGTATCGTCATTCGCGAGCCCTCTGTAGTCGCCATCGACAAGAACGACGAGCGCATCCTGGCGGTCGGTATCGAGGCAAAGCGCATGCTCGGCCGTACGCCCGGCAACATCGTGGCCGTTCGTCCCCTGAAGGACGGCGTCATCGCCGACTTCGATGTTACCGAGGCCATGCTTCGCTACTTTATCGACAAGGCGTCCGAGAAGCGCTATCCGTGGACTCCGCGTCCGCGTGTTGTCGTCTGCGTTCCCTCCGGCGTCACGTCGGTCGAGAAGCGCGCTGTCTTTGAGGCCACGATCCAGGCCGGTGCCCGCCAGGCCTATCTGATCGAAGAGCCCATGGCTGCCGCTATCGGCGCCGACCTGCCCGTCGAGGAGCCCACCGGCTCCATGGTCATCGACATCGGTGGCGGTACCACCGAGGTTGCCGTTATCGCTATGGGCGGTATCGTCGTCTCGCAGTCCATCCGTATTGCCGGCGATGAGTTCGACCAGGCTATCCTCACGCACGTTCGCGATGCCTACAACCTTGCCATCGGCGAGCGTACGGCAGAGGACATCAAGATTAAGGTCGGCTCCGCCGTGCCGCTCAAGGACGAGCTCGACGTCGAGGTCAACGGCCGCGACGTGATCACCGGTCTGCCCAAGACCGTGCGCATCGAGAGCGAGGAGATTCGTCGCGCACTCAACAAGCCGCTCGACGAGATGGCCAAGGCCGTCAAGGACGCGCTCGACGCTACGCCTCCCGATCTTGCCTCGGACCTTATGTACTATGGCATTTTGCTGACTGGAGGCGGCGCGCTTCTGCGCGGTCTCGACGTGCGCCTGCGCGATGAGACCGGCGTTTCGGTCAACGTCAGCCCCACGGCGCTCGATAACGTTGTTAACGGCTGTGCCCGCGTGCTCGAGGCCAATGCGTTTGATGGCGGCTTCGTCCAGACCAATGCTTAATTTCCAAAAGGTGGATTCCATTTGGCACGATCTTCGGGTTTCTCTACAAATCTGAATACCAAGCGACAATCAACGGGTATGCGCCCGTTGATTGTTTTCAGCCTGATTTCGGTGTTGCTGCTCACGTTTTATATCCGTGAGGGCGAGGCCGGGCCGATTCATGCCGTGCGCTCGGGCGTGACGACGATTACCTCGCCGGTGCGCTTTGTGGGCTCGGCTGTGGCGGCTCCCTTCAATGCGATCGGCAATGTGTTCTCTAACCTTACGGCGTCGCAGGACACGCTTGACGAGCTTAAGAAGCAAAACGAGGAACTGACCTCTAAGGTTGCCGAGCTCTCCGAGGCTCAAAAGACCGCCGAGCGTCTGGAGGGGCTGGTCGGCCTCCAGTCGACCTACAACCTCAAATCAACCGCAGCTCGTATCGTCGGCGCTTCGGGCGATGCCTGGACCTCGACCGTCACCATCGACAAGGGTTCTGCCGACGGGCTTACCATCAACATGCCTGTGACGAGTTCTGCCGGTGTCATAGGCCAGATTATCGAGGTCTCGGCCAAGACGTCCACCGTGCGTCTGATTGGCGATGAGAGCTCGGGCGTGTCCGCCATGGTGCAGGACACGCGCGCCCAGGGCATGCTGCAGGGTCAGGCTGACGGTACGCTGCGTCTTGAGTATGTGAGCGTCGATTCCGACGTTAAGGTTGGCGACATCATCGTGACCTCGGGTATTGGCGGTGTGTTCCCCAAGGGTCTACCGCTCGGCACCGTCTCGTCGGTTGAGAAATCGGCTAACGACGTGTACTACACCATTGTGGTGCGCGCCCAGACGACGGCCGAGAATAACGAGGAAGTGCTGGTCATTACCTCGCTGACCGACGAACAGTCGGCCTCGGATGAGGATGTGAACACGGCCAACAGCACGCCGCAGGGAACGTCGCGCGATGCTGCGACCAAGACGAAGGACGAGAGCCCGGATGACGGTTCCGACACGTCCGAGACGACCGATTCCGGCTCGAGCGAATAGGGGGCATGTCCATGGATCTACACGAGCAGGGGATGAGCTCCCGCACGTTTGTAATCGCCGCCATCGTGTGCGTGCTGCTGCAGGCAGGCCTGGCACCGCAGATCTCCATTGCGGGCGGTCGCGTCAACTTCATGATTATCCTGGTGTGCCTAAGCGTGTTCTCGGGCGACCCGACCCGTGCCGTCGTGTGCGGTTTTTGCAGCGGCTTGTTTTATGACCTGTCCGCTGCCGTGCCGGTGGGAGTTATGTCGCTCCTGCTGACCGTGGGTTCTTTTGCCCTGGTGCACAGCGCTGCCGGTCAAACGAGCGGTACCCCGAGTGCGCGCGGCATCACGGTGGGCGCCTTTGCGCTCGTCATTAATGTGATCTACAGCATCATCTTGCTGTTTATGGGTATGGAGACGAGCTTTGTCGTGGCGATCTTCGGCCATGCGCTGCCGTCTTCGATCCTGACGGGTCTGGTTGCCATTCCGTTTTTGATGTCCGGCGTCGTGCCGCAGTCCGGTTATGGATTCTCCGCACGTGGCGGACGCCAGACGGGCATGCGCTTTAAGCCCAAGACCCGTAAGCTCAAATAGGGGAGGCCCGTAGATGTCTTCCCAGATGACGGTTATTATCGCCGGTATCGTGCTGGTTGTGGCCATCGTGGTCGCGCTGGTCATCATGCGTCGCGGCGATTCCCGTTTTACCTACGATACGCAGCATGGAACGGCCCCGCGCGCCACCGAGGGCGAGGGCAATACCGCGGCGACCGCCTTTAAGGGCCGCTTTTCCATCCTCACCACGGGTGTGGGCGCGATGTTCGCGGCGCTTGCCGTCAAGCTGTGGGGCATGCAGATGGTCTCGTCGGACTATTATGAAAAGCAGGCTAATAGTAATCAGACGCGCACCGTTACCACACCCGCTGTGCGCGGCCGCATCCTCGACCGCAATGGCGTGGCACTTGTCCAGAACCGTCCCTCACTTGCTGTCGTGGCCTACCGCGACCTTGCCGAGGATGAGGTTCTGGTTCGCCATCTTGCCAACGTGCTCGGTATGCCCTACGTGGCGGTTCTGCGCAATATTCAGGACAATTCCGAGGGCGCCCAGAGCCTGCATACCATCGCGACGGACGTCCGTCGCTCCACGGTTGCCTATATCAAGGAGCACGCCGGCGAGTTCCCGGGCGTCAAGATTGCCGAGCGTACCGAGCGCCAGTACCCGTACGGCGAGACGGCCTGTCACATTTTGGGCTATACCGGCACCATTACCTCCGAGCAGCTTGAGGCCCAGAATAAGAAAACCTCT
The DNA here is from genome assembly GCA_902490405.1 of uncultured Collinsella sp. Classification (GTDB taxonomy): domain Bacteria; phylum Actinomycetota; class Coriobacteriia; order Coriobacteriales; family Coriobacteriaceae; genus Collinsella. The sequence continues at coordinate 28,174 of CABUDS010000016.1, read as the reverse complement.
GGCGACGATGATGCTTCTGCTGGCCGGATTACGTACCAGTCGGGCGATATCGTGGGCCAGGCGGGTGTTGAGAGCTACTACGAAAACCTGCTGCAGGGTATTCGTGGCGAGCAGACCGTCAAGGTCGATGCCTCGGGCAATGTGACCGGTCAGGCCGGCGCCGTGCCCGCCAAGGCCGGCTCCGACATTAAGCTCACGCTCGACCTCAAGATCCAACAGGCCTGTGAGACGGCGCTGGCGAGCGCCATCGAGCTTGCCAAGACCACTGGCTACAGCAATGCCGGCAACGGCGCTGTGGTGTGTCTCGATCCCAACAACGGCGAGATCCTGGGCATGGCGAGCGAGCCCAAGTTCGATCCGTCCGTCTTTATCGGCGGCGTCTCAAATGACGTGTGGACCGAGCTCAATGATGACAAGGGTTCGCACCCGCTGCTCAACCGCGCCATTAGCGGACAGTACATGTCGGCCTCGACCATCAAGCCGCTCTCGGCACTGGCCGGTCTTGAGTTTGGAACCTACACTTCAACGCAGACAACCAACTGCACGGGCTATTGGACGGGCTTGGGCAAGGCTTGGGGCAAGCGCTGCTGGCTGACGTCTGGACACGGCACCATGACGCTGCAGTCGGGTATTGCCAACTCGTGCGACCCCGTCTTCTACGATATGGGCAAGGCGTTCTTTTATGACGAGCAACATTCCGAGGGCCTGCAGGAGGTCTTTCGTCGCTGGGGCCTAGGCAAGACCTGCGGTATCGATTTGCCGAGTGAGGGCGCGGGCCGTATTCCCGATGCCGAGTGGAAAGAGTCGTACTTTACCGACGCCTCTGCCGAGGACCGCAAGTGGAATGCCGGCGATATGACCAACATTGCCATCGGCCAGGGCGACATTTTGGTGACGCCTCTGCAGATGGCATGCGCCTACATGGGCCTTGCCAACGGCGGTAAGCAGTACGTGCCTCACGTGTTTTTGTCTGCCGTGTCGCGCGATGGCGACGGCGATGCCTATAAGTACAACGGCAAAGGCAAGAAGAAGCGCTTGGAGGCCAAGATCAACAGCGATTCGGATTTGGCTCTTGTTCGCAACGGCATGCACGACGTGATTTACACGGCATCGACGTCCCTGGCGGCTCACTTTGGCACCCTGACGCCGCAGGTATACGGCAAGTCGGGCACGGGCGAGAAAAGCGGCGAGGACGAATACGCGTGGTTCTGCGCCTATGCGCCGGCCGATGATCCCAAGTATGTCATCGCTACTGTCCTGGAGCAGGGCGGCGGTGGCTCAGATACCGCGATGCATGTCGTGCGCGACGTGCTCGGCGCGATTTATGACGAGCCCGATACCTCTTCGGCCTCGGGCGATTCTTCGGTTCGATAGGAGGTTGCGATGGATTTTTCTCCGGCGGATCTGTTCCGTTCAACCAAGACCGGCTCTCGCAGCAGCCTGGACCGCGTCAACAAGCAACTTTCGGCCTCGCGCGGTACGTTTCGCCAAAAGGTGCATATCGGTGTGCTGCTGGCTACCGTCGCGCTCGTTGCCTATGGCGCCATCATTATTTGGTCGGCGTCACAGTTTAAGGCCGACGCCTCATTCTCGCGCCACCTGCTGGGAATTGGTATCGGGGCGTTGCTGGCGGTGCTGGTCTGGCGTACCGACCTGCGCGGTATTTCCAATTTTTCGACGGCGTTGCTCGTCATCGACCTGATCGTGATCTTCTCGCCCAAGATTCCGGGTCTGTCCTATACGGGCGGTCTGGGCATGACGGGCTGGATCAAGATTCCCGGTATCGGTTTGACATTCCAGCCCGTTGAGCTTGCCAAGCTCATCACCATCTTCTTTATCGCCACGCTTGGCTCGCAGTATAACGGCCGCATCGATACCGTTCGCGACTACGTCAAGCTCTGCGGCATGCTGTCCATCCCGTTTTTGGCCGTCGTTGCCATGGGCGACCTGGGCTCGGGCCTGGTCGTGCTGGTCTCGGGCGCCATCGTCATCTGCATGAGCGGTGCGCGCCGCGAATGGGTGCTGTCGACCCTGGCCCTGCTTGTGGGCCTGGTGGCCCTCGTTCTGGCGCTCGATTCGGTCTTTGATTCGTTGCTCGGCCACGATGTGCTCATCAAGCAGTATCAGATGAACCGCCTGACGGTCTTTATCGACCCCGATAATGCCGATTCGGACGATGCCTACAACCTGCAGCAGTCGCTTATCGCCGTTGGCTCGGGCGGCTTCTTTGGTAAGGGTTTAGGCCATGCGACGCAGTCGGCCGGCGGCTTTCTGCCTGAGTTCCACACCGACTTCGTCTTCGCCTTCCTGTCCGAGACCTTTGGCTTTTGCGGTTCCTTTTTGCTCCTGTGCCTCTACGTGCTGCTGATCTTTTCGACGATTCGCGTCGCCTTTAAGTGCGAGTCGCTGTTCTTGCGCCTATCGTGTGTGGGCATCGTTGGCATGTGGGCGTTCCAGACCTTCGAAAACATCGGCATGTGCATCGGCATGATGCCGATTACCGGTATTCCGCTACCGTTTATTAGCTTCGGTTCGTCTTCGATGATGATTCAGCTGCTGACGGTGGGTATCGTACAATCCATATGGCGGCATCGTTCGGGCGCCGCGTAACCGCTGGAGGGGTTTGCTATGAAAATTCCCGTAGATAAGCTGACCCGCGCTTTTAAGATGGGCGCGTCCGTTAAGAAGGATTCCGATACGCCGGTGCGCGTCTCGGTCTATTTGGATTCGTCCGCCTCGCGCTTTCTGGCCGAGACGGTGCGTGACGCCTTTGTGCCGCAGACGACCTCGGGCATTGTGCGCGTCGAGCGTCTGGGGGAGGAGCGAATTGCTCCAAAGACCGATACCGATGTGGTACTGGTGCTCTCGTGCGGTTCCGACCGCTTGGAGAGTGCCGTGCAGGAGCTCGTGATCGCCGGCGCGCCCGTGTGCGTGCTTGCCGAGTCTGCTGTGGAGGTGCCGTTTATCGAGGAGTCCACGCCCATGCTCGGCGTGGTGGCGGCAACCGATAAGACGTATCTGCTCGAGACGCTTGCCCGCTGGATTCTCGATCGCACCGAAAAGGAAACGGCTTTTGCGGCGAACTTTGCCTTCATGCGCATCGCGGCGGCCAATCGTATCATTACCTCGTGCGCGCTCACCAATATGGCGACCGGTGCGCTGGTGTTTTTGCCGGGCGCCGATTATCCCGTTATGGCGCTGGCTCAGGTGGGCATGCTCTTTGAGCTCGCTGCCGTCTTTGGACGCGGCATTAAGCCTGAGCGCGGCTACGAGGTCGCGGGCGTGCTTGCCGGCGGTCTTGTGATCCGCGCGGTCACCCGTGCGCTCGTCAAGCAGACGCCGCATATTGGGTTTGCCGTCAAGGCGCTCACTGCTGCCGCGGGCACCTATGGCATGGGCCGTGCGCTCGTTTCGCTCTACGAGCGCGATGTCGACTACAGCCGTGCCAACGAGGTGGTCACTGCCACGTTCTCCCGCGTTCGCGATCTGGTGACCACGGTCGCGGGCGCTACCCGTCCTATGGCGTCCTACCAAGACGCATCCGATCTCGCTGCTTAGGGGTTTTCCGTTGCGCGTTCCGTATCAAGACTGCTTTCATTTAATTGAGCCGCTGCTCGCCAAGGTCGAGAAGCCGAGTCGCTATATCGATCACGAGTGGGGCACGCTTTCCAAGGCCGATGCCGACTACCGTTGCTGCCTGATCTACCCGGATGTGTACGAGGTTGGTCTGCCCAACCAGGGTATCGCCATCCTCTACAACATCCTTAACCAGGCCGAGGGCATCTCCTGCGAGCGTGGCTATGTGCCGTGGCCCGATATGGGTGACGCTATGCGCGAGGCGGGCATTCCGCTGCTCTCGCTCGAGGGTGCAGCGCCGGTCGCTTCGTTTGATATCGTCGGCCTGCATGTGCCGCACGAGATGGCGGTGACGAACTTCCTCGAGGCACTCGACCTCGCTGGCATTCCGCTGTTAGCGGCCGACCGAGGTGAAGACGACCCCATCATCATCGCCGGCGGCCCCTCGGTGTACAACCCCGAGCCGTACGCGGCCTTCTTCGATGCCATCCTCATCGGCGAGGGCGAGGAATCGCTGCTCGAGACCTGCCAGCTGCATCGCCGCCTGCGAGACGAAGGAGTCCCGCGCGCGCAGATTGTTGAGCAGCTTGCATCCATTGCCGGCAACTACGTGCCGTCGCTCTATGAGGTTCGTCACGACGAGCCCTGCTCGCCGCATGGCTACACCGTGCCGCGCGAGGGCAAGGATGTGCCGACCGTGGTCTACAAACGCGTCGTCGAGGATTTTGGCGCCACGAATCCGCTGTCGCAGTCGTGCGTGCCCTATGCGCAGCTGGTTCACGATCGCCTGTCTATCGAGATTCTGCGCGGCTGCGCCCGCGGCTGTCGTTTTTGCCAGGCCGGCATGACGTATCGCCCGGTGCGCGAGCGTTCGGCCGACCAGATCGTCTCGTCGGTGATTCAGGGTCTGGAAAAGACCGGCTATGACGAGGTGTCGCTGACCTCGCTCTCCACGACCGACCACTCCTGCATTCGTGACGTGCTCGGCAGGCTCAACCGTCGCCTGGAGGATACGGGTATTCGCGTGTCTATTCCGTCGCAGCGCCTGGATTCATTTGGCGTGGATATGGCCGAGTCGGTCGCCGGCGAAAAGAAGGGCGGCCTGACGTTCGCACCCGAGGCCGGCAGCCAGCGCATGCGCGACATCATTAACAAGAACGTGACCGAGGAGGACCTGGACCGTGCGGCCAAGGCGGCCTTCGAGGCCGGCTGGAACCGCATGAAGCTCTACTTTATGATGGGCCTTCCCGGCGAGCGCGACGAGGACATCGTGGCCATCGCCAATCTGGCCGATCACGTGCTGGAGCTCGGTCGTTCCGTGGTGCCCAAGGCTCGTCGCGGCTCGATCTCGGTGTCCATCTCGGTTTCGGTGTTTATCCCCAAGGCTGCCACGCCGTTCCAGTGGTGCCCGCAGCTCGACTACGACGACGTCAAGCGTCGCCAGAAGCTGCTTATCACGAGCGTTCGCAACCGTGCCGTCCGCGTGCATTACCACGATGCCGAGACCTCGCTCATCGAGGCCGCGCTGTCCCGCGCCGGGCGTGACATGACGCCCGTCATCATCGATGCTTGGCGCGCGGGCTCTCGCTTTGACGCCTGGGTAGAGCATTTCTCGCTCGATAACTGGAAGGAGGCTGCTGCCAAAAACGGCATCGACCTCAATGAGCTCGTGCACCTGCCCTACGAGTTGGACTGGCGCCTGCCGTGGGAGCACGTGAGCCCCGGCTGCACGCGCGGCTTCCTCGAGCGCGAGTACCGTCGCTCGCTGGAGGGTGTCACGACGCCCGACTGCACTCGCACGTCGTGCACCGGCTGCGGAATCTGCCCCACGCTCCACGCCAAGAATGTATTGATGGGTGATCGCGCATGAGTGAGCGCCTGACCGACAACCCCACGCTCTTTAGACTTCGTGTTCGCTATGGCAAGCGCGATCGCCTTAAGTACCTGGGCCATCTCGAAGTAATCCATACCATTGAGCGCATCGTGCGCCGTGCGGGACTTCCCTATGCCGTCACGCAGGGCTTCTCTCCGCACATGCGCGTGGGCTTCTCTTCGGCGCTACCGGTGGGTACGTCGTCGACCTGCGAGTGGTATGACCTGTTTATGACCGAGTTCGTGGCGCTCGACGAGGCGTTTGGGCGCCTGGCTGCGGCGTCTCCGGCCGATCTGGCGCCCATCGAGGCGGCGTATATCGACGTGCGCACGCCGGCGTTGACGGCGCAGCTCACGCGTCTGTCGTATCGCATCGACCTGCACTTGGATCCCGAGGCGCCCGTAAGCACCGACGAGGTGCGTCGTGCGATCGACACGCTGCGCGCGGACCATGGCATCGACTACGCGCGCGGCAAAAAGAGCAAGCGCTTGGATTTGGATCACACGCTCGTGGGCTATGAGCTCACGGCGGGGGAGCGCCCGGACCATTTGGTGCTCATGCTCGACACCCATGCCGACAACGAGGGCTCCATGCGTCCGGAAATTTTGCTTTCTGCTGCTGATGTTTTGTTGCAGGGCTTGACCCCGGGCGTGGATGCACCTATTGTTTCCACCGGTATGCAAGACCTCGTGACCATCTGCTCCTACGATGTCGAGCGTCAGAATCAAGCATGCGAGGACGACGAGGGCCGACTCGTCAGCCCCATACCTGTGCGAACTTGTGGATTTGCTCCACATACTCGTTGACGGGGGTATTTTCGCCTGCTACTATATTCGGCTGTTGCACTAACTGATGCATGAAGGGCAAGTAAACATGTACGCAATCGTTAACACGGGCGGCAAGCAGTACAAGGTCGCCACCGACGATGTCATCACCGTCGAGAAGATCGAGGGCAATGAGGGCGACAAGGTCACCCTGCCGGTCATCTTCCTCAACGATGGTAAGAAGATCGTCACCGATCCCGACAAGCTGGCCAAGGCCAAGGTTACCGCTCAGATCGTTGAGCAGTTCAAGGGCGAGAAGCAGCTGGTCTTCAAGTTCCACAAGCGTAAGCGCTATCGTCGTCTGAAGGGTCACCGTCAGCAGCTCACCAAGCTGAAGATCGTGAAGGTCCAGGCTACGTCCCGCGCCAAGAAGGCTGTCAAGGCAGAGGCCGAGGCTGTTGCCGAGGCTCCCGTCGCCGAGTAGATTACACTCGTAACGAAAGAGTAGGTATACACAATGGCACACAAAAAAGGACTCGGTTCCTCCCGTAATGGCCGTGACTCCCGCGGTCAGCGCCTTGGCACGAAGCGCTATGCCGGCCAGACGGTAACCACGGGCACGATTCTCGTCCGTCAGCACGGCACTCACATCCACCCGGGTGAGAACGTTGGCCGTGGCAAGGACGACACGCTGTTCGCGCTGGTCGACGGTACCGTTGAGTTCCACAAGGGTATCAAGCACAGGGTCAGCGTACGCCCGCTCGCGAACGCGTAATTCACCCTTCATAGAGCACATATGTGGGAGGCACTTGAGTTTTAGGATTCAAGGGTCTCCCTCTTTTTGTAGGAGGCGATTCTGTTGTCACAGTTCACCGATATCAGCCGCATTAACGTGTGCGGCGGCGACGGCGGAGCCGGATGCATGTCGTTTAGGCGCGAGGCATTTGTCCCCAAGGGCGGCCCCGATGGCGGCGACGGCGGTCGTGGCGGCAATGTCGTCATCCAGGCCGATGCTCAGCTGTCTTCGTTGATCGATTACCGCTTTAAGCATCACTTCCGCGCCGAGCGCGGCACGCACGGGCAGGGTGCCCGTCGTAACGGTAAGAGCGGCGAGGACCTGATCCTGAAGGTTCCCATGGGTACCGTGGTGCGCGAGCTCGACCCCGAGACGCAGACCCCGATGTTCGAGATTGCCGACTTGGTGCATGATGGCGAGCGCGTCGTTGTGGCGCCCGGCGGTGCCGGCGGTCTGGGCAATACGCACTTTGTGACGTCGGTGCGCCGCGCGCCCGCATTCGCCCAGCTGGGCGAGCCGGCTGAGGAGCACTGGATTGAGCTCGAGATGAAGCTCATGGCTGATGCCGCGCTCGTGGGCTTCCCCTCGGTGGGCAAGTCCTCGCTTATCGCGCGCATGAGTGCCGCCCGACCCAAGATCGCCGACTATCCGTTTACCACGCTCGTGCCCAACCTGGGTATGGTGCGTGCCGGCGAGTACTCCTATGTCGTTGCCGACGTCCCCGGCCTCATCGAGGGCGCGAGCGAGGGCAAGGGCTTGGGCCACCAGTTCCTGCGCCACATCGAGCGTACGGCGCTCATCATGCATGTCGTCGACATGACGGGCGGTTTTGAGGATCGCGACCCGGTTGAGGATTACCGCATCATCAACCGTGAGCTCGAGCAGTATGGCGCCGAGCTTTCGGAGCGTCCGCAGATCGTCGTCGCCAACAAGTGCGATGCGCCGGGCACGGCCGACAAGATTGCCGACCTTAAGCGCGCCGCGCTCGACGATGGACATATGTTCTTTGCCGTGTCCGCCGTGACGGGCGCCGGCCTCAACACGCTGATGCTTGCCGTGGGCGAGCAGGTGGCTAAGCTGCGCGCCGAGCTGGCGGTCTCCGATGAGCCGGTCGATCTTCGCGACGAGGAGTGGGAGCGCCGTCGCCTGCAGCGCGAGAAGCGTTTCCGCATTGTTCAGGAAGAGCCCGGTGCCTTCCGCGTGGTCGGTCGCGCCATCGAGCGCATGGTTATCCAGACCGACTGGGAAAACGAGGAAGCCGTCATCTACCTGCAGCACAAGTTTGCGCGCATGGGTGTTGACGACGCGCTCGAGAAGGCCGGCTGCCGTGCGGGCGACGAGGTCCGCATTTGCCAGCGCGCCTTTGACTTTGAGGGCGCCGAGGACTTCTCGGAGTACGAGGAGCTCGAGGACGCTGGCGAGGACGTTGCCGTTGAGGCCCTTGACGTGGCTGATGCTGCGGATGAGGGCGTCGAGGTTGTCGATGCGGCGGATGCCGCGGACGATGCCGAGACCTCGGAGGGCGAGTAAGCCATGTCGCTGCGCGGTGGAATCGGTTTGCCCGAGCTGCCCATAAAAGAGGGCAAAGAGTTTCGGCTTGGCATTATGGGCGGCACCTTCGACCCGATTCATTACGGGCACTTGGTGACTGCCGAGCAGGCGCGCGAGTCGCTCGACTTGGACGCTGTGCTCTTTATGCCGGCCGGCTCTCCTGCCTTTAAACTCGACAAACCGGTGACGCCTGCTGAGGACCGTTATGCCATGACGGTTCTCGCCACCGCCGCGAATCCGGCTTTTTTGGCGAGCCGTTTCGAGATCGACCGTCCGGGCGTGACCTATACTGCCGATACGCTTCATGCCCTTCGCGACTTTTACCCGCCGCAGGTAAAGCTCTACTTTATTACGGGCGCCGATGCGATTATCGATATTGTGACCTGGCATGATGCCGAACGAATCGCTGAGCTTGCCACGTTTATTGCGGCGACGCGACCGGGCTTTGATATCGATACTGCTCGCGCGCGAATCAAAGAGTCGGGCCTGCCGTTTGACGTGCGTTATATCCAGATTCCGGCGCTGGCGATTAGCTCGACCAACATTCGTAAGCGAGTTGCCCGTGGCATGAGCGTGCGCTATCTTACGAGCGAGTCCGTGCTCGGCTATATTCGTAAACGCGGGCTGTATACCGATCTGGGTCAAGAAGATTTTGAGTGATGGGGGTCTCCGTTGTCGGTAGAGGATCAGTTTGAAGGCGATGAGCGCGCGCTGCTTAAGCGCATTCAAGAGCTGCTTGATGTGCGTATGAAGGATAAGCGCAAGCGCTACATGCATTCGCTGGGTGTTGCCGAGACCGCGCTTCATTTGGCCGAGGTCTACGGCGTTGACCGCTTTGATGCCGCTGCCGCCGGCCTGATTCACGACTGGGATAAGGTGCTCTCCGACGACGAGCTCGTGGCCCGCGCGTTGCACTACGGCATTAAGGTTGCCGGCTCTCCTTCGGCCGCGACACCGCTGCTGCATGGCCCGGTTGCCGCCTATGAGCTTCCGCAGCTATTTCCCGAGCTATCGCCAGCCGTTTTCCAGGCTGTCGACCGTCACACCGTGGGCGCCTGCGACATGACGCCGCTCGATATGGTGGTCTTTGTGGCCGATGCCATCGAGCCCAACCGCCATGGTGATTATGCCCACGCGCTGCGCAAGATGGTGGGGGAGTCGACGCTTGACGAGTTGTTCTTCTCCTGTTTTGCGCAGGGTCTGGTCTATGTGATCCAGTCCGGGCGTTATCTTTATCCCACGGCTATTACGATTTACAACCATTACGCCCAGCTGCGCTAGCTCGGGTGTGTCTAGAAAGAGGTATTCCATGGCCGACGAGACCATGACCGACGAGCAGATTCTTGAAGGTGTGGAGCACAAGAGCTTCGTTGCCACGTCCGACCGCACCGCTGCCTCGCTGTCCACGAGCGGTGTCGCCGCCGAGGATGTCGCCCGCGCCGCCGCGCAGGCCGCCTACGACAAGAAGGGCGAGGACGTGCAGGTGCTCGATCTGACCGAGCTCTCCGACGTGTGCGATTACTTTGTGCTCGCCACCGGTACCAATAACCGTCAGGTCGATTCGATCGTCGACGAGATCGAGGAGAAGGTCGCCGAGGCTTGCGGCGAGCATCCGTTCTCCATCGAGGGCCGTGAGCAGAAGACCTGGATGCTCATGGACTACGGTTCGGTTGTCGTCCACGTCTTCACTCCCGAAGCCCGCGACTTCTACCGCCTCGAGAAACTCTGGGGAGACGCCCCCCAGCTCCCCCTCAATCTCCTCTAGTAGCTCATTTGATACGGGGCTTTTTAGCTAGCTTCGCGCATTTCGCCGGGCAGTTGCGGTTTTCCGCACCTGCCCGGCTTTCTTTTTTGCCTAAAGGCGGTTAATCGTTGAAGCGGGATTGGCGGCCGAAAGATAGGGCGGTGTCGCCGAACTTGTCTCGGACGGCGTCGATAGCGACCGAGAGGTCGCGACGGTCGCTTGATTGGGCTCCGCGGTCGTCGACTTCGCAGAACAGGTCGGTCTGGATGCCGCCTTGGTGGTCGAAGTCGCTCATGCCGATGCCCGCTAAGCGAACATGCATGCCTTCCTGCCAGATGTTGTCGAGCAGTTCGAGTGCAACCGCCACGAAGATGTTCTCATCGTCGGTCGGATGAGGCAGCCGGCGCTGTGCCGTACGCCCGCTGCCATACGAATACTTAAGCTTGAGCGTTACCGTGCCGCCCGTCAGTCCCTGACGGCGCAGGCGGCGTCCAACCGACTCACCCAGCAGCGCAATCGCCGCTTCGATGTCCCCACGCTCAGTCAAATCTTTCGCAAAGGTGCGCTCATTGCTCACGGATTTAACCTCGCGTTCCTCATCGAGGCTTGTTACTTCGGATATTTCGAGTCCCAGCGCACGCTGGCGCATGCGTTCGCCGTTGACGCCAAAAATAGAGGCCAAGGTTGATTCCGGTGAACGTGACAGCTCGCCGAGCGTGTAGATGCGCATGCGGCGCAGTCGCTCCTCGGCCGAGCGCCCGATGCCGCTCATGGCAGATACCGGCAGCGCGGCCAAAAAGCGCTGCTCGGTTCCGGGGCGCACGATGGTCAGCCCAAACGGCTTATCCCGCTCGCTTGCGATCTTTGCGACCGTCTTGTTGCAGCCCACGCCAATGGAGCAGGTCACTCCCAGCGCTGCCACGCGGTCGCTTATACGCCGCGCAACCAGTAGCGGGTCTTCGGGCGCAAAGCGACCCGGTGTGATATCGATAAAGGCTTCGTCGATGGATACGCGCTCAACGCGCGGCGTCTCCTCGGCAAGAATCGCCATGACCTGCGCGCTCACCTCGCGGTAGCGATCAAAGTGCCCGTGCGTCCAAATGGCTTGCGGGCACAAGCGCCGCGCCTCGGCCGAGGCCATGGCAGAGTGCACGCCAAAGCGACGTGCCTCATACGAACACGTGGACACGACGCCACGCGAATCGGCGTCTCCGCCCACGATGAGCGTCTTTCCGCGCCATTCGGGATGATCGAGCATCTCCACGCTCGCAAAAAACGCATCGAGGTCCATGAGGCCCACCGCCGGACCCGTCCAGGGCGGCGGCGTGACGCCCATGGCATCCTCATAACCGTATGTATGTTCGCGTCTTTCCATGTCATGAGTATACCGCGCAGCTCATGTGGGGTGCGTGTATGTGCTTGCAAATCCCGAATTCTTGTCTAAGATATGGATTTGCCCTCGACTACACCGAAGAAGTTGGTCTCACGGACTTCACCTGCCCGCGTCGATGGCGTATTATGTTCAACTGTTTGTTTGTAGTTGCAGCCTAAAGCTGCTTGGTTGGAGGAGTTTCCTTTGGCAGTCAAGATTCGCCTTGCTCGTCACGGCGCTAAGAAGCGTCCGTACTACCGTGTCGTCGTCGCCGATTCCCGCGCCCCGCGTGACGGTCGTATCATCGAGGAGGTTGGCCGCTACAACCCGATGACCGCCCCCAAGACCATCAATCTCGACCTCGAGAAGATCGCCGACTGGCAGTCCAAGGGCGCTCAGCTCACCGACGCCGTCGCCGCTCTGGTCAAGGCCGCCAACGAGGGCGAGAAGACCGAGACCGTCGTCAAGAAGTCCAAGAAGCAGCTCGCCAAAGAGGCCGAGGCCGCTAAGGCTGCCGCTGAGGCCGCTGAGGGCGCCGAGGAGTAAATCGTGCCTGAGGTTGACGCTGCACAGCTCGAGGGTGAGGCAATGCTCTCAGATCGCATCGCCGATCTCGTCGAATATCTCGTTGTTCAGATCGTCGACGACCCGGATTCCGTGAGCCTTGAGGTCATCGATGGTGACGACGCCTCCACGATTGAGGTTTCGGTCGCCGAGGATGACGTCGCTAAGGTCATCGGCCGTCGTGGCCGTACCATCAAGGCCATTCGCACGCTCGCCCGTGCACTGGCCGCTCGCCTCGACACTGTTGTCGAGGTAGAGGTTCTGGGCTAGGACCTTGAGGTCCCAGTACAAAAACATCGCCCGTGTGGTCAAGCCGCACGGAAGGAAGGGGGAGGTCCTCGCGCAGCCGCTGCGGGGGCTTCCTTCTGTATTAGAGCCGGGTATGCGCGTCGCCCTGACGCCGCCGGCGCTCAAGCGCGACCGCTTTTGCACGGTCGTGTCCGTCACCGATACGGGCGATGGCGATCTGGTCTCGTTTGAGGGCATTGACGACTTGACGGCCGCCGAGGGCATCACGGGATGCTATGTGTTGGCAAATCGTGACGATTTTGAGCTCGATTCACTCGACGCCGCCTATTCCGACCTGATGGGTCGCGAGGTGGTCGACGAGCGCTTCGGTTCACTCGGTACGATCGTCGAGATCATGTCGACGCCCGCTAACGATGTTTGGGTCGTCGAGGGCGATCGGTACGGCGAGGTACTGATTCCCGTGATCGAGCAGGTTGTGCTCGATCTTCCCGACACAGGAACAATTTCCGTCCACGTTATGGACGGCCTGATCGATATGGACAAGTAGGGAGGACAACATGCTGATTGAGACCCTTTCGGTCTTTCCCGAGATGTTTGAGCCCGTCATGTCCACATCGATTTTGGGCCGCGCCCGCAAGGCCGGCCTTTTTGATTTTAAGGCGTATAACCTGCGCGACTGGACGCACGACCGCCATCGTACCGTCGATGACGAGCCGTACGGCGGCGGGCAGGGCATGCTCATGAAGGTCGAGCCTATTGTCGAGGCCATCGAGGCTATTAGCTCCGAGGGTCCTAAGCCCACCGTGGTGTTTTTTACCCCCTGTGGCGAGCCCTTTACACAGCATGTGGCCGAGCGCCTGCTCAAAAGCGAGCGCTTGCTGTTTGTGTGCAGCCGTTACGAGGGTGTCGACGAGCGTGCCTATGCGTATGCCGACGAGCGCCTGTCGATCGGCGATTACGTGCTCACGGGCGGCGAGCTTCCCGCTATGGTCGTTGCCGATGCCGTCGTACGCCTGATTCCCGGCGCCCTTGGTGACGAGATGAGCAACGTCGACGAGTCGTTCTCGACCGCCGAGGACGGAGGCCTGCTCGAGTATGCGCAGTACACTCGCCCTGCTGAATTCAACGGCGAGGGCGTGCCGCCGGTGCTCGTGAGCGGTGACCATGCCAAGGTTGACGCCTGGCGCCGTAAGAATGCCATCGAGCGCACCTGCCGCTGGCGTCCCGACCTGATCGAGACGGCACGGCTTACGCCCCAGGAGCGCGCATACGCGCAGGAGATTCTGGACGCTTCGTATTCGCAGAGCGAGGAGTGAGAATGGTTCCATCGCAGCATTCCGCGTTGAGGGGCGCTTTTGAGTGGGTCGCGGTCATCGCGATCGCGCTCGTGGCCACCTTCCTGATCCGCACCTTTGTGGTCGAGCCCTTTGTGGTACCCACCGGCTCCATGGAGGACACGATCGAGATTGGCGACCAGATCCTGGCACAAAAGGTGAGCCTCGAGCTCGGTCAGCCCGTCAAACAGGGTGATATCGTGGTGTTCCACAACCCCGATGTCACTTCCGAGCATGATGTTCTTGTCAAGCGTGTTATTGCCACGGCCGGCCAGACGGTCGACCTGCAGGACGGCAAGGTGGTCGTTGACGGCCAAGCGCTCGATGAGGACTATACGACGGGCATGAGCTGGCCGCTTTCGGTCCAAGCGCCTGGCGCCCAGGTGAGTTATCCCTACACCGTTCCCGACGGGTGCGTGTGGGTGATGGGCGACAACCGCGAAAACTCTGCCGACTCGCGCTACTTTGGTCCCGTCGATCGCTCTGATTTGATCGCTGTGGCGCTTGTGCGCTACTGGCCGCTCAACCGCATCGGCGCTATCGACTAAAAACCGCTATAGTACAGTACCTAACCGTGTAATCGTTTCGACGAGGGGATATTAGAGGCATGAACGCTTCATCGCTTTCCTTCCAAGACATCATCCTGCGCCTCCAGCAGTACTGGGGCGAGCAGGGCTGCGTCATTATGCAGCCCTATGACTCCGAGGTCGGTGCCGGTACCTTCCATACCGCGACCACGCTGCGCTCGCTCGGTCCCGCCGAATGGCGCACCTGCTATGCGCAGCCCTGCCGCCGTCCCGCCGACGGCCGCTACGGCGAGAACCCTAACCGCATGCAGCACTACTATCAATTCCAGGTGCTCATTAAGCCCTCTCCGGTTAATGCTCAGGAGCTTTACCTGGGGTCTCTTGCTGCCATTGGCCTGGACCCCAACGACCATGACGTCCGTTTTGTCGAGGACGACTGGGAGAGCCCGACGCTGGGCGCCTGGGGCCTTGGCTGGGAGGTCTGGCTCAACGGCATGGAGGTCACGCAGTTCACGTACTTCCAGCAGGTGGGCGGTATCGAGGTCGACCCCGTGCCCGTCGAGATCACCTATGGCCTGGAGCGTATCGCCATGTACGCTCAGGGCGTCAACTCGGTATACGATCTGGTGTGGAGCTATCTGCCCGACGGCACGCCCATGACCTACGGCGACGTGTTCCTCGAGAACGAGCGCGAGTTCAGTGCCTATAACTTTGAGGTCGCCAACGTCGAGATGATGCGTCAGAAGTTTGACGACTACGAGGCCGAGTGCCATTCCTGCCTGGAGCGCAAGCTGCCGTTGCCGGCGTACGACTGTGTCATGAAGTGCAGCCACGCCTTCAACCTGCTCGATGCCCGCGGCGCCCTGTCCGCGGTCGAGCGTGCCAACTACATCCTGCGCGTCCGCGCCGTCGCCAAGGCGTGCTGCGAGGCCTACATGGCCGAGGTCGCCGGAGTCAACGAGAATGCCGACCAGGAAGGCGAGGTGGCGTAAGCCATGGCAGACGCTAAGGATTTCCTGTTTGAGATCGGTACGGAGGAAATGCCCTCTGCACCGCTGAACAATGCCGTCAAGCAGCTTGGTACCATGATCGCCAAGGGTCTCGACGAGGCCGGTCTGGCCCACGGCGAGGTCCGCGTGATCTCGAGCCCGCGTCGCCTGGCTGCGCTCGTTGCCGACGTTGCCACCGCGACCGATGAGGTTCACGAGGTCAAGCGTGGCCCCGCGGCAAACATCGCCTTCGACGCTGACGGTAACGCCACCAAGGCCGCCCAGGGCTTCGCCCGCAAGTGCGGTGTGGCTGCCGAGGACCTGGTCCGTCGTGAGGATACCGACGGTCGCGAGTATGTCTTTGCCGAGAAGAACATTCCCTCCGCACCGGCAACCCCGATCCTGACGGCCCTGTGCGAGAAGACCATTGCCGGCCTGCAGTGGCCCAACTACCGCTCCCAGCGCTGGGGCCACGAGCGCGCGACGTTCGTGCGTCCGGTCCGCTGGATTTGCTGCCTTCTGGGCGAGGATGTTGTGCCCGTGTCGTTTGCCGACGTGACGAGCGGCAACACCACGCGCGGCCATCGCGTGCTCGGCCCCGGTGACCACGTTGTCGCCAGCCCCGCCGCCTACGAGCAGGTACTCGAGGACGCCGGCGTGCTTTCTGCCGAGCGCCGTCGCGAGGCCATCCTTGCCGGTATCTCCGAGGTCGAGGCCGCTCGCCCCGGCTGCCATGTCGATACGCCCAAGAAGGTCTTTGAGGAGGTCATTAACCTCTGCGAGTGGCCGACAGTGCTCGTCGGTACTTTCGACGAGGAGTTCCTCAAGGTCCCGCACGAGATTATCTGCGAGTCCATGCTCACCAACCAGCGCTACTTCCCGATCTATGACGGGGAGGGCAAGCTGACGCGTGAGTTCGTGGTCGTCTCCAACAGCAAGCCCGAGAACGCCGAGCGCGTGATCGACGGTAACGAGCGCGTCGTGCGCGCCCGTCTGGACGACGCTAAGTTCTTCTACGAGGAGGACCTGAAGATCTCCCTCGACGAGTTCCGTGAGCGTCTGTCCAAGGTTGCCTTCCAGGAGAAGCTCGGTAGCGTGCTCGCCAAGTCCGAGCGCATCGAGCAGCTCGCGCTCGCTATCGCCCGCGAGGCTCACCTGGGCGCCCATCTTGCCGCCGACGCTGCTCGCGCCGCACACCTGTGCAAGGCAGACCTGGTGTCCAACGCCGTCGTCGAGTTCACGAGCCAGCAGGGCGTGATGGGCGGTTATTACGCGACCGCGATGGGGGAGAACGACGAGGTCGCCCATGCTATTCGCGATCACTATCGTCCCCGTTTTGCCGGTGACGAGCTGCCCGAGGGCACCGCTGGCTGCATCGTGGCCTGCGCCGACAAGCTCGATACCATCGCCGGTATCTTTGCCATCGGCGAGCCCCCGACCGGCTCTTCGGACCCCTACGCGCTGCGTCGTGCCGCTATCGGCATCATCAACATCCTGCGCGACCGCCTGCCGATCGACCCCACGTCGCTCATCGACTTCGCCCTCGAGCTCTACAGTGAGCAGGGCATTGAGTTCGACGCCGCCGAGGTCGCCCAGCAGGTTCGTGACTTCTTCCATGGCCGCCTGGTGAGCATGGCCCGCGACGAAAAGATTCCGGCCGATACCGTCGCCGCCGTCTCCGCGGTGCACATCATCGCCCCGTCCGTCTTCTTCGCCCGCTGCGCCGCCCTCGACGAGGCCCGCAAGAACGACGCTGAGACGTTCGACAACCTGGCGACCGCCTATGCTCGCGCCGCGCACATCTCCAAGCCCGAGCTGGGTGCGGAGTATGACCGCAGCCTGATGGGCGAGGTCGAGCTCGCGCTCGCCGACGCCTCCGAGGCTGCTCAGACCTCTGTCGATGCCGCCCTTGCTGCCGAGGACTACCCGGCCGCATTTGCCGCCCTCGCCGCCCTGCGCGCGCCCATCGACCGTTTCTTCGACGAGGTTATGGTCATGGACAAGGACGAGCAGCTTCGCGATAATCGCCTTAAGCTACTCAACCGCTTCGAGGCCGTTTTCTCCGGCATCGCCAACATCGGTGAGCTTGCCCGCAAAAAGTAAGCCAGCCTGCGCATAAGCGCAAAAGGAGCCCCGCATGGATTGCCCGGTCACCGCTCGTCCCACCGTTATCGTTATCTCCGACTCGCTCGGCGATACCGCTTGTGAGGTGGTGCTTGCGGCGTCCGGGCAATTTGATGAAGGGGCTTTTCGCGTTTTGCGCCTGCCTAAGGTGACCTCCGTGGAGCAGGTCAAGTCATTTGTGGGGCCGCGCGTCGATGCCGACCATCGCGATATCGCCGTGTTCCATACCATCGTCGACCCGGCCCTTCGTGCTCGCGTGCTCGACTACTTGGGCATGCTGCATATCCGTTCGGTCGACCTGATCGGCCCGACGCTCGCCGTGCTGTCGTCGCTCATCGGTGTGCCGCCCAAGGGCGTTGCGGGCGTGATTCACAAGACCGATGACCGCTATTTCCATCGTATCGAGGCCATGGAGTATTTCGTTGAGCACGATGACGGTCGTGGTTGTGACGATCTGTCGGGTGCCGATATCGTACTGCTGGGTGTGTCGCGTACATCCAAGACGCCGCTGTCGATGTATTTAGCCTATCAGGGCTACAAGGTCGCCAATGTCCCACTGGCGCATGGCATGGTGCCGCCCAAGTCGATTTACGAGGTTGACCCGATGCGCCTGTTCGGCCTGATTTCGACCGTCGATGTGATTTCCGAAATTCGCGATAGCCGCTTGGGCGATGACTACGCTCGTGCCGTTGCCGGCTCCTATGCCGAGCCCGAGAGCGTGCGCGGCGAGCTTGAGGAAGCTCGTGCCCTCATGAAGCGCTTAGGCTGCTTTGTTGTGCGTACCGACGGCAAAGCCATCGAGGAAAGCGCTGCCGAGATCATTGCTCACCTCGAAGAGATTCAAGAGGCAAGAGCCCGCCGTGCCGCCCGCCGCGCTCAACAAAAGTAGCTCACTTGGGACAAGGTTGTTTGGGTAGCTAATTTGGGACGGGGCTCTTTTAGCTAACCAAAGAGAATACTTTGAAATAATGCTGATAAATGGTAAAGCGATTTAGCAAAAACATCGCATCCGACCTGCACTTTCCTTGTAGTGGTATCTTCATAAGGTAACCACCTTTACCTACCGTTTACCGCCGGTTTTAGCACGTTTACCAAACCGCGCACCCTCTGCTCAAGCCTGTCCAAAACCCGCCGTATAGTTCCCTCACGGCCTGCATCCGGCGGGTCGATTCGTTACCACGGTCGTGCGCGTAAGCGCATGGAAGGGGAAGTATCGTGAGCGATTGCAAGAGGGTTTACCGTTTTGGAACCGACGCCCAGGGAACCTGTGTCACCGAGGGCGACAAGTCCATGAACTTCGTGCTTGGTGGCAAGGGCGCTAACCTTGCCGAGATGAGCCGTATCGGCCTGCCGGTTCCCGGTGGCTTTACCATTACCTGCCAGACTTGCGTTGAGTACTCCGGCGCCGGCAACGTGTGGCCGGAGGGCGCGCTCGACGAGATCGTTGCCGCCGAGGTCGATCTCGAGGTCCGCTGCGGCAAGAAGCTCGGCGATGCCTCCGATCCGCTGCTCGTGTCGGTTCGCTCGGGCGCTCCGTTCTCCATGCCCGGTATGATGGACACAGTCCTCAACCTGGGCCTCAATGACGATTCCGTTCAGGGCCTTATCGCCCAGACGCAAAACCCGCGTTTTGCCTGGGATAGCTACCGCCGCTTTATCCAGATGTTCTCCAACGTCGTCATGGGCGTCGACGCCGACCTGTTCGAGAACGCTCTGACCCAGGCACGCTTGGTCGCCGGCGTTCGCGTCGATTCCGAGCTTTCGGCCGAGGACCTGCAGGGGCTCGTCGAGACCTTCAAGGGGATCTTCTCCGACAACGTCGAGGCCGCCCTGTACCCCGAGCTCGAGGTCGCTGACGGCAAGCCCGTCTTCCCGCACGACCCGGAGCTCCAGCTGCGTCTTGCCATCCAGGCCGTCTTTGGCAGCTGGATGAACGAGCGCGCCTGCATCTACCGCAAGCAGCATGGTATCTCCGACGAACTCGGCACCGCCGTCAACGTTCAGGCTATGGCCTTTGGCAATAAGGGCGAGACCTCCGCGACCGGCGTCGCCTTCACGCGCAACCCGGCCGACGGCACCAAGGAGTTTTACGGCGACTTTCTGGTTAACGCCCAGGGCGAGGACGTCGTCGCCGGCATCCGCAATACCGAGCCCATCGCCGACCTCAAGACCACCCCGGGCCTCGAGTCTGCAGGTGAGGAGCTCGAGCGCGTGTTCCTGACCCTCGAGGATCATTATCGCGATATGTGCGATATCGAGTTCACCATCGAACAGGGCAAGCTCTGGATGCTCCAGACCCGCGTGGGCAAGCGTACCGCCACGGCCGCCCTGCGCATCGCCATCGAGATGGTCGAGGAGGGCCTGATCACGCGCGAGGAAGCCGTGGGGCGCATCGACCCCGCACAGCTCGATCAGCTCCTGCACCCGCAGTTCGATGCCTCCAAGAAGTATGAGGCACTTGCTACCGGCCTTAACGCCAGCCCCGGTGCCGCCGTGGGCGAGGTTGTGTTCTCGAGCGATGACGCCGTTGCGCGTTCCGCCGAGGGTCACAAGGTTATCCTGGTTCGCTGGGAGACCAACCCCGACGATCTGAAGGGCATGGTCGCTGCCGAGGGCATCCTCACCAGCCATGGTGGCAAGACGAGCCACGCCGCCGTTATCGCCCGCGGCATGGGTACACCCTGCGTCTGCGGTGTCGAGCGCTTCCACATCGACGCCGCCGAGAAGGTCGTGCACATCGATGGCAGCGACCGCGTACTGCACGAGGGCGATGTCATCTCCATCGACGGTACCCAGGGCATCGTCGTCGATGGCGCTGTCGATTTGGTCTCCGCTGAACTCACCGGCGATCTGGACACCATCCTGTCCTGGGCCGACGAGATTCGCCTGGACGAGACCTGTGGCCACGCCAACCATGTGCGCGTCAACGCCGACAACCCTGAGGATGCCGCACTCGCCCTCGAGTTTGGCGCCGAGGCCATCGGCCTGTGCCGCACCGAGCACATGTTCCTGGGCGATCGTAAGAACATCATCCAGAGCTTCATCCTGTCCGACGACGAGGCCGTGAAGCAGCAGGCCCTGGCCGACCTGCTCAAGGTCCAGACCGAGGACTTCCTAGCCATGTTCAAGACCATGTCCGGTCGCGATGTGGTCGTTCGCCTGCTTGATCCGCCGCTGCACGAGTTCCTGGATAATCCTCGCGAGCTCGAGGTCGCCATCACCAAGAAGGAGGCCGCCGGCGCTCCCGAGGAGGAGCTCACTGCCCTGCGCGCCCGCCTACGTCGCATTGACGGCATGGTCGAGTCCAACCCCATGCTGGGCTTGCGCGGCGTGCGCCTGTCCGTCGTCTTTGGCGATCTGCCGCTCATGCAGGTTCGCGCCGTCGCCACGGCCGCTGCCCGCCTTATCAAGGAGGGTGTCGACCCGCGCCCCGAGATCATGGTTCCGCTCGTTTCCATCACGGCCGAGCATGTCCAGACCCGCGAGGTCATTGAGCGCGTAATCGCCGAGGTTTCCGCCGAAGAGGGCGTCGGGCTCAGTATTCCCGTGGGCACGATGCTCGAGCTGCCGCGTGCCTGCATGGTCGCTGACGAGATCGCCCATCATGCCGACTTCTTCTGCTTTGGCACCAACGACCTCACCCAGACGACCTTTGGCTTCTCGCGCGATGACGCCGAGGCCAAGTTCATTCCGCTGTACATGCATAAAAAGATCCTGAAAGACAACCCCTTCGAGACCATCGACGCGGCGGTGCTGGAGCTCGTGCGCCTGGCCGTCGAGAAGGGCCGCGCCACCAATCCCGACATGCACTTTGGCGTGTGCGGCGAGCACGGCGGCGACCCCAAGTCCATCAAGGGCCTGTTTAACGTGGCCGACGTGGACTACGTATCCTGCTCGCCCTATCGCGTGCCCCTCGCGCGCCTGGCTGCCGCCCAGGCCAAGCTCGAGGCCCAGCATTCCGCCTAACGTTTTGGGATTAGGCGCCTAGCGTAGCCCCCTTCACGCCGTCCGTCTCATTCGTGAGGCGGGCGGTTGTCATGTGCGGGTTTTGTCTTTTTGTCTGCGTAAAAAATTGTTCTTGCAGCAGAAACCCGCGCGTGTATACTCGAATACGTTTGTTCAACTACGTGCCGGCCAAGGTGGTACGGCACCTCTAGAAGAGTAAGGAATTGCACATGGATTACATCCGCGCAATCGAGCGTCAGCAGATCCGCGAGGACATTCCTCAGGTTCGCGTCGCCGACAACGTCAAGGTTCACTACCGCATTAAGGAAGGCGACCGCGAGCGCATCCAGGTCTTCCAGGGCGACGTCATCCGCATGGCCGGCGCCGGTGCCCGCGAGACCTTCACCGTCCGCAAGATGTCCTTCGGTGTCGGTGTTGAGCGTACCTTCCCGCTTCACAGCCCCAAGATCGCCAAGCTCGAGGTCGTTCGTCATGGTCGCGTCCGTCGCGCCAAGCTGTACTACCTCCGCGACAAGGTGGGCAAGGCTGCTCGCATCCCCGAGAAGCGCTAAGAAGATTGCAGCGTCTGTCCACTCGTTTGGACGTAAGGGTCACCTTCGGGTGGCCCTTCTTTTTATCTGATTTGCATGCAAGGAGGGCATGGTATGGCCAATATGACGAGCTCGGTTTCGGCATCGCAGGTTGCCGGCGAGCTGGCGAGCGCCACGTTCGAGGAGATTCCCGCCCTCGTTGAGCATTATCGCGAGGATCCGCGCCAGCAGGTGATCAAGGCTTGCGAGCGCGCCCTAAAGCGCCATGCCAAGGAGCTTGCCGAGCGCGAGCGCGTCAACGGCATGTACGAGCTTATGCATGAGCTCGGCGGTGATGGTGTGGTCGTGGGCGTCGACGAGGTGGGCCGTGGCTCGGTAGCGGGTCCCTTGACCGTGTGTGCCGTGTGTCTTCCGATGGAGCCGCGCATCTGGGGCATCAACGATTCCAAAAAGCTCACGCCGGCGCGCCGCGAGCTGCTCTCGGTGAAGATTGCCGAGGTGGCGACTGCCATCGGCTTTTGCCATATCGCTCCTGCGGATATCGATGAGATGGGCATGGCTCGCGCCATTCGAGCCGCTGTCGCGGGTGCAGTGGCCGATACGGGGCTTGAGCCCGATTGCGTGCTTATGGACGGTAACCCCTTGGGCGCCGTGCCCCATGAGCGCGACGTGGTCAAGGGCGATGCCAAGATCGCCTGTATCGCCGCGGCATCCATCATGGCCAAGGTCACGCGTGACGAGATGATGGTCGAGTACGATGCTGAGTATCCCGAGTACCATTTGGCCGAATCGAAAGGCTATGCGAGCCCCGAACACATCGAGGCCATTCGCAAACATGGTCTTTCTCCGCTGCACCGTGTGAGCTTTTGCGGAAACTTTCTGCAGACTGAGCGCCTTTTTTAGGCCAATTGTGGAGACTGGGACCTTAAGGGTTCCATAAACTTGCTGGTAGGGGCCGTGTGCAACGCTATTGTTGCGCGCGGCCCCTCATTTGTCGGCATTTGGTTGGTTTTTGGTTTGCTTCCGGTACTTACCCGCATGAAACCTGCCCTCATTATCGAGGCAATGCAGGGAGTGGGAAAGGAGACCCCATGTGTGCCGCAGCCAAAATGAGCAAGACGCAGCAGCTCAAGGAACGTTGGGAAGAGGGGGAGCTCGATTGCGGGTCGATCACGCCCGAGTTTATCAAGGGGCTCAGTCCTCGTGAACTCGGTATGCTGGGCGAGCTCATCGCAATCGATTACTTTAACGAGCGCGGCTACGCATTGCTGGAGCAAGGCTATCGATGCTCGGAAGGCGAGGCCGACCTGGTACTGCTCGACGAGCTCGACGATGTGGTGGTGATGGCCGAGGTCAAGACTAGGCGTGTTGCGCTGGATTGCGATACGCGGGTGTTTCCCGAGGAAGCGGTCAACGCCCAAAAGCAGCGGCGCTATCGTCGCATCGCGAGTTGTTACCTCATGGAGCATTATCCGCTCAAGGCGATCCGCTTCGATGCCGTGGGCGTCACCATTCGCGGCGGGCATATCGCCGAGATCGAGCACCAGTACAACGCGTTTGATTGGCAGGTGTCGTGATGGCGTTCGATACTTTTGCCGTTCACGCAGCCTGTATCCGCGGCGTCGAGGCGATTCCCGTCACGGTCGAGGTTTCGCTTGCGGGCGGCATCCCGGGCATCCAGATGCTCGGCATTCCGAGTATGGAGGTCATGGAGTCACGTGGGCGCATTCGCTGCGCGATGCGCTCCGCCGGATTCGAGATCCCGCGCTCGGGTATTACGGTCAATTTGGCGCCGGGGGATATCCGAAAGACCGGTAGCGGCTTTGACCTGCCGATAGCCATTGCGGTGCTTGCGGCCGATGGGCAGATTCCCCGCGACAATCTCGACCGCTGCCTCATTGCCGGCGAGCTTGGCTTGGATGGCACGGTGCTTCCCGTCAAGGGCGAAGTGGCGTTCCAGCTGCTGGCCCGCGACATGGGGCTGTCTTTTATCGCCGGCAGGTCTGACCAGCATGTTCCGCTGGCGGGGGTCGATTGCGGTTTTATCGATCATCTGTCGCAGCTAGCGCACGGTATGGGTGAGGCGGCTCGGCATTATTTGGATTCCGAGGGCGTCGAGGCCACCTTTGAGCCCGAGCTCGATTATGCCGACGTGTTGGGGCAGGAGGTTGCCAAGCGCGGCATAGCGCTTGCGGCGGCAGGGGAGCTGGGCTTGCTTATGATTGGGTCTCCGGGTTCGGGCAAGACCATGCTTGCGCGCCGCATGACGGGTATCTTGCCCGAACTTTCTGTTGAGGATCAGCAGGAGGCGCTGTGTATCCATTCGGTCTTGGGTGAGAACATCGATGGCCTGCTTGCAGGGCATCGGCCATTTCGAAGCCCCCATCACAGCATCTCGACAGCGGGCCTTATTGGCGGAGGGCGCCCGGTGCATCCGGGCGAGATCAGCCTTGCCCACGGCGGCGTGCTCTTTTTGGACGAGCTTGCCGAGTTTCCCACCGGTGTGCTGCAGACGCTTCGTCAGCCTATCGAGCGCGGCTATGTCAGGATCGTGCGCGTCGACGGCGCCTTTACGTTTCCCTCGCGCTTTCAGTTGCTTGCGGCGAGCAATCCCTGCCCCTGCGGCTTTTTGGGCGATCGCGAGGTTCCGTGTCGCTGCTCGGCATCGATGGTCGAGCGCTATCGGTCCAAGCTGCGCGGTCCTTTGGCCGACCGTATCGACCTGATGATCGACGTGACTCGCCCCGATCCGCAGGTGATTATCGAGGGCGCCGAGGGCATGTCGTCGGCCGAGCTTCGCGACTATGTGGTGCGTGGACGCGCTTTTCGTGCTTGGCGCGAGACCCATATGGACGATGCGGATGCCGAGGACGACGAGTCCCGCTCTATCGATGGTGTTGTGTCGACCTTTGCGCTCGATCGGGCGGCGGAAACGTGCATGCTTGGATTGTCGAAGCGTACGCATCTCACGGGGCGCGGCATCGTGCGCTTGGTGCGCATCGCGCGCACGATTGCCGATGTCGCCGAAAGCGAGCGGGTGACGCAAGATCACGTGCTCGAGGCCGCGATGTATCAGGGAAGGAGGGATCAGTGATGGGTGAGGCCCGCTACGAACTGCATCCCGGTGATGGGCTTTTCCCCGCAACTGTTTTGGAACTTCCCGATGTACCGCAAACGCTGTTCGTGCGCGGCGACCCGGGGGTTCTCTCGACGTCGGCGCTCTCGATCATCGGCGCTCGCAAGGCCTCCCCGTACGGCCTTGCCGTGGCAGAGCTTGCCGCGAAAGTTGCGGTCGAGGCGGGGGTGACGGTGGTCTCGGGCGGCGCGGTCGGCTGCGACCAGGCCTCGGGCTGGGCTGCGGTCAACGCCGGAGGCAGGCACGTCGTGGTGTTGGGTACGGGCGCCGACGTGGTCTACCCGCGCTCGAGCGCCGGCCTCATCACGCGCACACTCGATACGGGCGGCGCGGTTGTGTCCATCTCGCCTTGGGGCATGGGGCCGCGCAAGTTTGCCTTCCCGCGGCGTAACCGGGTGATTGCCGCCCTTTCGCAGGCGCTCTTCGTGTCGGAGGCTGGCATGCCCTCGGGCACGTTCTCGACGGCGGAGGCCGCCATGGACCTGGGGCGCGAATTGCTTGCGGTACCGGGCTCCATTTTGTCACCCGAGTCGCGCGGGACCAACTATCTCATCGCTAACGGAGCCTGCTGCATCATCGATGAGGAGTCCATCGAGATGGCCATCTCGCGAATCTACGGTACCCTGCGCTATTCGCGTCCCGATGCGCCCGGTATCGCGGATCTGGACCCCACGCAGCAGGCCGTGATGCATGCCCTCATCGCCTCGCCGCTCAAGGTCGACGACATCGCCGCGCTCGTCTCCCTCGATGCCGTCGGCGTGCTCAAGCTCCTAGGATCGCTCGAGCTCGAGGGCCTCATCGAGCGCATGATGGATGGAAGGTATGCGCCCTCCAAGTTTGCCCTTCACGCCCAGACGCCCTTCGGTCACAATGGAAAACGTGTCAACTAGAAAGGTGTTTGCAGATGCTGTTTGATCAGGTGACGGTTATCGGTGGCGGTCTGGCGGGGTCGGAATGTGCGATTCAGCTGGCAGATCGCGGGTTCGCCGTAAAGCTGTGCGAGATGCGCCCGCAGGTGAGCTCTCCTGCTCACCATACCGATCACCTGGCCGAGCTCGTCTGCTCCAATTCGTTTAAGTCGACCCGTCCCGATTCCGCCGCCGGCCTGCTGAAGGCCGAGCTCGAGCGTATGGACTCGGTGCTGCTCGACTGCGCTCATCGCGCCGCCGTTCCCGCTGGCGGCGCTCTGGCGGTCGACCGCGTCAAGTTTTCCGAGCTCGTCGAGGCCGAGGTTGCCGCCCGCCCCAATATCGAGGTCGTCCACGGTGAGGTCACCCAGATTCCCGAGGGCCATGTGGTTATCGCCGCGGGCCCCTTGTGCTCGCCGGCATTGAGCGAGGAGGTCATGAAGCTCGTCGGCGGTGACGCCCTGGCGTTCTTTGACGCGGCCGCGCCGATCGTCGATGCCTCGACGCTCGATATGGACGTGCTGTTCTCGCAGTCGCGCTACGAGGAGCAGGGGAGTGGCGACTATCTCAATGCCCCGCTCAACAAGGAAGAGTACGAGGCCTTTATCGAGGCGCTCACCACGGCCGATCGCGTGGTGCTCAAGGACTTTGAGGGCGGGGACCTGTTTCAGGCCTGCCAGCCTGCCGAGGAGGTTGCGCGCACGGGCAAGGATGCCATCCGCTTTGGTGCCATGAAGCCCGTCGGGCTCACCGACCCGCGCACCGGTCGCCGTCCCTGGGCGGCGATTCAGCTGCGCGCCGAGAACAAGGAGAAGACGGCCTATAACCTGGTTGGCTTCCAGACCAACCTGACCTTCGGCGAACAGAAGCGCGTCTTCCATATGGTTCCCGGCCTGGAGAACGCCGAGTTCTTCCGCTACGGCGTCATGCACCGCAACACCTTTGTCGATGCGCCGCACGTGCTCGATGGCACCTTTGCCGTTCCCGGCACGAGCGTGCGTCTTGCCGGTCAGATTACCGGTACCGAGGGGTACATGGAGGCCGTGGCGACGGGTCTGCTTGCCGCGCTCAACACCTATGCCGAGGCTATCGGTTCCGCGGGCGTCGAGCTGCCGCGCGTGGGCGCCCTGGGCGCGCTCGTGGGCTATGCGACCGATCCTGCCACCGTGGGCTACCAGCCCATGCATGTCAACTTTGGCCTCGTTCCGCCGCTCGAGGACGGTAAGCGTCGCAGCAAGCGCGATCGTTACCAGGCCTACGCGGATCGCGCCCTCAAGGCCTTGGACGCCTATCTGGAAACGCGCTCCGATCTGTTTGGGGGCGAGAGGTCATAGCCTTTGATCTGTACGATGCCGTCGACTCGTTCATTGCCTACATTGCACGCGTCGAAGGGCTCGCTCCCAATACGGTAACCGCCTACGCCTCGCGGCTCGAGCACTTCACCGCGTGGTGCGACCGCGAGGGCATCGACGCTCGCGCTGCCGACGTACGGACCGTTCGCTCCTATTTGGCCGAGCTGTCGCGTGGCCAGGTGGCGGTTCGGACTCTTGCGGCACACCTGTCCGCCATTCGCTCGCTCTATCGGTGGATGGCTGCCGAGGGAATCGTTGAGGGCGATGCGGTCTCGGCGATATCCTCGCCCAAGCTGCCGCGCGATCTTCCCGGTGTGCTGACGACCCGGCAAGTCGAGTCGTTGCTCAAGACCCCAGACACCTCGACGCCTGCGGGGCTGCGCGATGCGGCGATGCTCGAGCTGCTCTATGCCTCCGGCGCGCGAATCTCGGAGCTCGCGGCGCTCAACGTGGAATCTATTGGTTGGTCCGAGCGAACGCTGCGTCTTTGGGGCAAGGGGAGCAAGGAGCGTATCGTGCCCCTGTATCGACGCGCTCTCGAGGCGGCCCGCCGCTATATTGAGGAAGGGAGGCCGCAGCTCCTTGCGCAGGCAAAGCATAGCGACGGCGCGAACGGCGTGCATCCGCTGTTTATCTCGGCGCGCGGAAACCGCATGAGTGCCGCCATGCTCAGGAGGCGGTTCCATATGCTTGCGGCACTTGCCGGCATTCCTGCCGACATCGCACCGCATGCGATGCGCCATACCTTTGCGACCGATCTGCTCGAGGGCGGCGCGGATCTGCGCTCTGTTCAGGAGCTGCTGGGGCATGCAAGCTTGT
>CABUDS010000015.1 GCA_902490405.1 uncultured Collinsella sp. | reverse complement strand
GCAGCACGATCTTGAGCGCGTGATGCCCATCATCAACTGCGAGGGTTCCGACTCCGCGATTCTGGACAACGTGCTCGAATTCTTGGTCATGAACGGTCGCCCGCTCACGCGTGCCGCGTCCATGTTGCTGCCCGAGCCGTGGGACCACAACGATAGTCTGAGCGAGGAACGCCGCGCCTACGACGCCTACCAGTCCATGCTCATGGAGCCCTGGGACGGCCCGGCGGCCATCGCCTTTACCGACGGTCGCACGCTGGGCGCCGCCCTCGACCGCAACGGCTTGCGCCCCGCCCGCTACTACGTGACGCGCGATGGCCGCTTTATGCTGGCAAGCGAAGTGGGCACCATCGAGGTGAGCCCCGAGAACATCCTGACGAGCGGTTGCCTGGGACCGGGCCAGATGCTCGAGGTCGATTTTGCCCGCGGCCGCGTGATCTACAACGACGAGCTGCGCGCCCGCTATGCCAAGGAGAAGCCCTACCGCGACTGGATTGCCGAGGAGACACTGACCGTCGACGCGCTCGATGAGCCCGCCGCGCCCGCGCCCGCCGAGGATGCCGAGGTGCCCGCCGCCGTGCGCATGGCTAAGCTCGGGTATCACTGGGATGACGTCGATGAGGTCGTGCGTCCCATGGCCCAGCAGGGCAAGGCCCCGCTCGCCTCGATGGGCATCGATGCGCCGCTGGCTTGTCTGTCCAAGAAGGCGCGTTCGTTCTTCGACTATTTCTATCAGCTGTTCGCTCAGGTCACGAACCCGCCGATCGATGCCCTTCGCGAGCATATGGTCACCTCGACCACGCTCTACCTGGGCAACCACGGCAACCTGCTCGAGGATTCCCGTACGGCCTGCCAGCTGGTTCGCCTGGAGCGTCCGCTGTTGAGCGAGGAGGAGTTCGACCGCATTTGCGCCATCGACCGCGTGGGCTTTAAGACTCGCCGTTTCCGTGCCGTGTACCGCCGCGATGCCGGCGAGGGCGCGCTGCAGGCTGCGCTCAAGCAGCTTGCAGAGGACGTTGAGGCTGCGGTCCGCGACGGCGTGAACATCGTGGTGTTGAGCGATCGTGCCGCTGCGGGCGAGGTGCCCGTGCCCTCGCTGCTCGCCGTGGGCTGCGTGCACAACCACCTGATCCGCGCTGGCGTGCGTACCTTTGCCGACATCGTGGTGGAGTGCGGCGACGCCGTGTCCCCGCACGACTTTGCGGCACTGGTGGGTTACTCCGCGAGCGGTGTCTATCCGTACAACGCGCATGCGTGCATCCGCGATCTGGCGGCGCGCGGCGACCTGGACGTGACGGCCGGGCAGGGTATCGACAACTACAACAAGGCTGCGACCGCCGGCATCGTTTCCATCATGTCCAAGATGGGCATCTCCACGGTGCAGAGCTACCATTCGGCGCAGATCTTCGAGGCCGTGGGCTTTACGTCGGAGTTCGTCAACGCGTACTTCGCCGGCACGGTGAGCCGTGTGGGCGGTATGGGTGTCGAGGACGTCGAGCGCGAGCAAAACGAGCGCTACGACGCCGCGCTCGCTATCCTTAAGAGTCCGGCTCCCGATCAGCTGCCCACGCTGGGTCTGACCAAGTGGCGCCCGCTCGGCGGCGAGGATCACCTTATCGATCCGCAGACTGTCTACCTGCTTCAGACCGCCTGCCGTGAGGACAGCTACGACACCTTTAAGGAGTACAGCAGCCGCCTGCACCGCACCAGCCGTGCCGTGCGCCTGCGCGACCTGCTCGACTTTGATGCCAGTGGCCGCACTCCGGTGGCACTCGACGAGGTCGAGCCCGCACTCAACATCGTCCGCCGCTTTAACACCGGCGCCATGTCGTATGGCTCCATCAGCAAAGAGGCACACGAGTGCATGGCCATCGCCATGAATCGCCTGCATGGACGCTCCAACTCGGGCGAGGGCGGCGAGGACCCGCGTCGCGAGACCCCGCTGGCTAACGGCGACTCCAAGAACTCCGCCATCAAGCAGGTGGCAAGCGCGCGCTTTGGCGTGACGAGCCGCTACCTGTGCAGCGCCTTCGAGATTCAGATCAAGATGGCCCAGGGCGCCAAGCCCGGCGAGGGTGGCCACCTGCCCGGTAAGAAGGTCTACCCCTGGATCGCCGAGGTCCGTCAGTCCACGCCCGGCATCGGCCTGATTTCGCCTCCGCCGCACCACGATATTTACTCCATCGAGGACCTGGCAGAGCTGATCTTTGATCTTAAGAACGCCAACCCCGGCGCACGCGTGTCGGTCAAGTTGGTCAGCGAGGCCGGCGTCGGCACCATCGCCACCGGTGTAGCCAAGGGCGCTGCCGACAAGATCTTGATCAGCGGTCACAATGGCGGCTCGGGTGCCGCTGCGCGCGACTCTATCTGGCACGCGGGTTTGCCGCTGGAGCTTGGCCTTGCCGAGGCCCAGCAGACGCTGCTGCAAAACGGCCTGCGCTCACGCGTGGTGCTCGAGGCCGACGGTAAGCTCATGGACGGCACCGACGTTGCCGTCGCCTGCTTGCTGGGCGCCGAGGAGTTTGGCTTTGCGACCATGCCGCTCATCTCCATGGGTTGCCTCATGCAGCGCGACTGCCAGCAGGACACCTGCCCGGCCGGCATCGCGACGCAAAACTGCCGCCTGCGTCACGGCTTCCGCGGCAAGCCCGAGCACGTCGAGCACTTTATGCTCTTTGTTGCCGAGCAACTGCGCGAGGTCATGGCGAGCCTGGGCTTCCGCACCGTCGACGAGATGGTCGGCCATCCCGAGTGCTTGCGCCAGATTGAGGTCCCGGGCAACCGTAAGGCCAACCTGCTCGATCTGTCGCCCGTGCTGGCGAGCGCGACCTGCGAGTTCGGTGCCCATATCCCGGGTGCCGACGGTCGTCACTTCCTGCCGCAGATGGCCGCGGACAGCGAGCTCGACAAGACGCTCGACTCCACGCTGTTCGTGCCCTATACGGCCGATGCCCGTGCCCACTTGCGTCCGATTCGCTTCCGCGCTGATATCGCCAACGTCAACCGTTGCGTGGGCACCATCCTGGGTAACGCGGTGACCAAGGCACATCCCGAGGGCCTGCCCGCCGGCTCCATCACCATCGATTGCGATGGTTCGGCCGGTCAGAGCTTTGGCGCCTTCCTGCCGCGCGGCATTACGCTCAACGTGTGCGGCGACGCCAACGACTACTTTGGCAAAGGCCTTTCGGGCGGCGAGGTGTCGGTGCGCCCCAACCCGCATGCGACCTATAAGTTCGACGAGAACATCATCGTGGGCAACGTTGCGTTCTTTGGCGCCACGAGCGGCCGCGGCTTCATTAACGGTCTTGCTGGCCAGCGCTTTGGCGTACGCAACTCCGGTGCCACCGTGGTGGTCGAGGGCTGCGGCAACCATGGCTGCGAGTACATGACGGGCGGTCTGGCGCTTATCCTGGGTGAGGTCGGGCAGAACTTCGCCGCCGGTATGACGGGCGGCGTGGCCTATGTCTTTGACCAGTACGGCACGCTCGATGCCCGCGTGAACCACGAGAGCGTTGAGCTCAAGGCCCCGACGGCCGGCGAGCTGGCACAGATTCGCGAGCTCATCCAAGAGCACGTGGACGCGACGCAGAGCCCGCGCGGCATCAAGCTGCTCTACAGCTTTGAGACGATGAGCAAGCACTTCGTGAAGGTCATTCCGACCGAGTACGAGCGTGTGCTGGCGATTGTCGCCGCCGCCGAGGCCGTCGGCAAGACGCATGCGCAGGCAGAGGAGCTGGCGTTTGACATCGTGACCGGTCGCGCGAGCGCCGCGGATGTCGCTCGCTTTGACGTGGCGGGCGGCGCGGCTGGCGCTGCGTCCGTGGCTGCCAGCCCTGTTGCTTCGACCAAGAAGGAGGCGTAAGTGCCATGGGTAAGCCCGGTGCTTTTCTTGATATCGATTGCGTGACCCACGAGCTTCGCCCCGTGGAGGAGCGCAGCCATGATTTTGATCCGCTGTACGTGGAGCTCGATGACGATGCACGTCGCGCCCAGGCGAGCCGCTGCATGATGTGCGGCGTGGCGTTTTGCCAGATGGGCGCGAGTTTTGGCAAGGCGCGCCCGAGTGGCTGCCCGCTGCACAACCTGATTCCCGAGTGGAATGAGCTGGTGTACCGCGGCCGCTGGGACGAGGCTGCCGAGCGTCTGTCGCTCACCTCGCCCATGCCCGAGTTCACGAGTCGCGTGTGCCCGGCGCTGTGCGAGGCCGCGTGCAACCTGGGTTCGGTCGATGGCCAGCCCACGACGATCCATGACAACGAGCGTGCGATCAGCGACCATGAGTGGGCCAACGGCGGTCCGCGTCGCTTTGAGCCGGCGGGGGAGGGCGCACCCACGGTTGCCGTGGTGGGCTCCGGTCCTGCTGGTCTGGTGGCGGCATGGGAGTTTGCGCGTCGTGGCGCCCGCGTGACGGTGTTTGAGCGCGACGACCGCCCGGGCGGTCTGCTCATGTACGGCATTCCCAACATGAAGCTCGAGAAGTCCGTGGTCGAGCGTCGCGTGGCGCTCATGCGCGAGCTAGGCATTGTGTTTGAGCTGGGTGTCGACGTTACGAACCCTGCGGTGGCGGCCGAGCTCGATGGCTTTGACGCTGTCGTGGTGGCTGCTGGTGCCCGTGCCCCGCGCGGGCTTTCGGCTGCGAACGTGGATGCTCCGGGCGTGGTGTACGCGGTGGACTACCTGACGGCTTCGACCGTCTCGGTGCTCGATGGCGGCGAGCCCGCGGTGAACGCGCACGGCCTGGACGTTGTGGTCATTGGCGGTGGCGATACTGGAAACGACTGCGTGGGTACCGCGGTGCGCCAGGGTGCGCGCAGCGTGCGCCAGTTTGAGTTCTTGCCGGCTGCGCCCGATAAGCGCGCGGCGAGCAACCCCTGGCCGCAGTGGCCCAACGTTAAGAAGACCGACTACGGCCAGCAGGAGGCTATCGCTGCGATGGGTGGCGAGATGCGTGCCTGGGGCGTGGATACGCTCGAGGTGCTGCTGGACAAGAAGGGTGCGGCTGCGGGTTTGCGCGTAGTCGATCTGGACTGGTCGGCGGGAAAGCCCGAGCGCATCGCGGGCTCCGAGCACGAGGTACCGGCGCAGCTGGTGCTCATCGCCTGCGGCTTTACGGGTCCCGAGCACGGCGTGTTCGATGCGGTGGGCGTGCCTGTTGCCACCGCTGGTCGTCCGCTGCCGGTGATGGCTGCCGAGGGCTCGCACCTCGCGGCTCGCACGGAGGGTGTCGCCGCGGATGCCGCACCGGTGTACGTGGCCGGTGACGCCCGCAACGGCAGCTCGCTCGTGGTGAGTGCTATGGCCGATGCCCTGGCCTGCGCAGCCGAGGTCGCCGAGGCGTTGGAGCTGTAAAGTAGTCATTTAAGAACGTCCTCAATGACTAGTCATTTTTTGCCTAGTCGTTGGGGACACTCTTTGCGAGCGATTTGCTCGTTTGTCGACGTACGGGTGTTCATTTGTCGACTTCTTGGGCTGTGGTCACCTGTTGTTTCTGTGGTGGCTGCGGGCATCTGGCTCAAAAGGGCGGGTTGGCTGTCTATGTCTACCTGCGGTTTTGTTGTGGTGGACTCATTCGGTCAAGTGTCCCGTCAAGTGTTTGGTCAGCATCTGGTTTGCAGTCGAAGGCCTATTTTGCCCGCGCTTGCCTCGGCTGCTCGCCCTCCTCGTAAGCTCAAATTGAGGTCCATCAGTTTGAGGAGGATGCCATGACTGACCAAGTTTTTGATCGAGCGCAGCTGGCCGAAGCCGTCGGCAACGATATTGCCGACATGGCTCACTTTTGGATGCTGCGGAAGTTTCAATTCCTGGAGCCAGCGCGCGAGCAGTTCGAGATTATCGTCGATCCGTGGCTGAGCTATTGCGAGGAACCTTCTCAAAACGAAATCATGGCCTACAACATGGCGTTTACCGATTGGCTGCTGTTTGAGCGCCCCTATTACCACGGCAGCACGCTGTTGGAGCTGTATGTGGACGAGCCGCCAGCGTCAATTTCTCCTGCTTCGCTCGGGCGACTTAAGCAGGTGCGTGACACGCAGTATTTCTCGCGCTTTGGCATTTTGGACAAGGATCCCGCGACTGGCATGGTCGTGCTGAAGGACACGCGCACCGACCGTCGCTTTGACGTCTACGACCCACATATCGTGCAAAAGGAGCATTGGAACGATGGTGCGATTGCGGTGCGACTCGCGTGCGTCGACGATGTCTGGCTGACGGCGGGGCAGCTCTACCTGTATGATATCGCGCGCCTGAGCGACACGGCGGTCGACGGGCCGGGCGCGGTGCATCCCGAGGACCTGGAGGACGGTTTCGACACCTCGTGCATCAGCTTCTTTTTGCGCCTGGTCCGCGACATCATGGGCGCCCAGGGGCGGTACGTGAAGTCGCTCAATATTTACGAGCAGGAATGGGAGTAGGGGATGGACAGTTGTCGCCTGCCTTGCCTTCTGCCTTTATGTCTCGATCTGTAACGTTTAGGGACAAAAAACCGGTCTTCCTGTTACAGATCGAGACGAACGCTTGGGCGCCGCTGGTTTGTCTAAATCTGTAACGTTTGGGGGCTTGGAGAACGTCTACCTGTTACAGATCGAGACGTTTGTCGGCGGCGTCAACAGCGGCGATGGCTCATTTGTCCGATGTGGTGGTGATGAAAGTGTCTAATACCGTTCTTAAACACAGGCATGCAACACGTAACACCTTGGCGCGGAATAGGATGCTCGCGCGGCTCACGGAGGCGGCTGAACAAGGCGTGCTGCTTGTGACGCACGGCAATGCCGAGCTCATGTGGCTGCGGCGTCATGTGGGAACCGATGATATTGCGGAGCCCGAGCCGTATTTGTTCTGCTTTCAACATGATTGGGATACGTTGACACCGGCGGAGCGAGCACTGCGGACCATCAAAGGGCTTGCGGAATTTCATCCCGATTGGGCGTTTTGGGGCTATGACGCGGCGCTTTTGTGGGGTCTGGAGGTGCCGAATGATCTGCTTGGGTCACGATATCTTGTTAAGACAGGTTGCTCGGTGCCGCTGAGCGCAGGATGTCGGCTGTTGCGTCCGCAAGCGGCGGGCGCACTTGAACAAGTTGACGGCGTGCAGGTGACGTCGTTTTGGCGCACGGTGGAGGATTGCCTGCTGCGCGCGCCGTTTTCGTACGGGTTGGCGATTGCCGATTCTGCATTGAGGGCAAGAGGCGTATCGCGCGATGGTCTGTGCGAGCGCCTCCGCTCCGATTGCGAGGGCAGACGAGGGTATCGCAGAGCGCAGGTGATCGCGTCGTATGCGGACGGGCTGTCCGAAAACGGCGGCGAGTCTCGTTTTCGGGCGTTCTTTATTGCATACGGTTTTCCGGTGCCAGAGTTGCAGGTGGAGTTTCGCGACCCGCTCGATTCGAGCCAAGTGTTTCGTGTCGACTATTTTTGGCGGCTCGAGGACGGAACATGTGTCATCGGCGAGCTCGACGGGAAGGGAAAGTATACCCTGCAGGATAGTGGGAATCGGGAGTCGGTCGACCCATTCGTGGCAGAACGTCAGCGAGAGTCTCATCTGACGATGCTTGGGCACAAGGTGCTTCGGTTTACGTTTGATGAACTCAAGAACCCGGGGAAACTGGCTGAAAAGATGAGACTGGCGGGAATTCAACAGCGGGCCGATCTGGCTGAGGAATGGAGACGCCAGTGGTATGGGTGCTAAGGGGTGCAACTGACGCGAAGGTGGTTGTTCCTGCCGAGTTTGTCTCAATCTGTAACAACAAGGGACCGTTTGGCCTCGTAACTGTTACAGATTGAGACGGAAGGTTGGCTACCGCTAAAAGATCTCAATCTGTAACATCTAGAGGCCGAAAACCTGTCTACCTGTTACAGATTTAGACGTTTGACGACAGGGCTGGAGAATATCTCGATCTGTAACATCTAACGGCCAAAATTCGACCAAACTGTTACAGATTGAGACAAAGGTTGGACGCGGTGCCGAAAGATCTCGATCTGTAACATTTGGAAGGGTAAAGACGGTCTATCTGTTACAGATCAAGACATTTTGCTGGAACGACCGAAGCGTCGCTGCACTGGTCTGTTCGTCCTCACGCCCTTCTCTTCCTCCCGTTAGCCGATATGTCCGCAGCAATCCTGCCGTGCTGGGTAATAATGGACAAATGTTCAAGTTAATCGTGAGGGAGGAGCTCGATATGGCGTCTGCCGATCGTTCCACGTTGTTTGTCAATGCGACCGTTCTGGATGGTTCGGAACATATGGAGCCGCAGCCCGATATGGCCGTGGCCGTCGAGCGTGGCATCATCACCTGGATGGGACCGAGTGCTGTGGCGCAGGCGCCTGCAGGTGCCGAGGTCATCGACCTGGCAGGGGCGTATCTCATGCCGGGCCTCATCAACATGCACGTGCATCTGTGCGGTTCGGGCAAGCCAGTCTCAGCGGGCGATGCGGGCGCGCTGATGAAGAAGCTCGACAATCCCGTGGGCCGCGCCGTCGTGCGCCATATCCTCAAGGGCAGTGCCCAGCAGCAGCTGGCAAGCGGCGTGACCACGGTGCGCGGCGCGGGCGACCCGCTGTTTGCCGACATTGCCGTGCGTGACGCTATCGATGCCGGCAAGTATCAGGGTCCGCGCCTGGTAGCGCCGGGAACGGGCGTCACGGTGCCGGGCGGCCATGGCGCGGGCTTGTTCGCCCAGGTGGCCAACAGCCCCGTCGAGGCAGCCGAGCAGGTGCGCGATCTGTATGCGCGCGGCGCCGACGTCATCAAGCTGTTCGTGACGGGCGGCGTGTTCGACGCGACCGAAGTAGGCGAGCCTGGCGTGCTGCGCATGCCGGTCGGTGTCGCCGCGGCGGCGTGCAAGGCGGCGCACGAGGTTGGCCTTCCGGTCATGGCCCATGTCGAGAGCACCGAAGGTGTGAAGGCCGCGCTTCAGGCCGGCGTCGACACAATCGAGCACGGCGCTCCGATGACCTCCGAGATTCTGGAGCTGTACCGCGGCGCCGCGGGAACACAGCTCGAGGGACGTGCGCCGAGTGTGACCTGCACGATTAGTCCGGCGCTGCCGTTTGTACTGCTCGATCCGGGAAAGACCCATTCGACCGACACGCAAAAGAAGAACGGCGACATCGTGTGCTCGGGCATTATCGAGAGCGCTCGTGCGGCGCTGGAAGCCGGCATTAAGGTGGGCCTGGGCACGGACTCGAGCTGCCCGTTCGTGACCCAGTACGACATGTGGCGCGAGGTGGCTTATTTTGCCAAGTACGTGGGTGTGAGCAACACGTTTGCGTTGCATACGGCTACGCAGGTCAATGCTGAGCTACTGGGCCTGGGTGACGAGACCGGCACGATCGAGTGCGGCAAGGCGGCCGATATCCTGGTGACGCGCGAGAACCCGCTCGCTGACCTGTGCGCTCTGCGTGAGCCGATGCATGTGATGTGTCGCGGCGATCTGATACGCAAGCTCAAGGTGA
Organism: uncultured Collinsella sp.; assembly: GCA_902490405.1. GTDB lineage: Bacteria > Actinomycetota > Coriobacteriia > Coriobacteriales > Coriobacteriaceae > Collinsella. Next base: position 37,877 of record CABUDS010000015.1, on the reverse strand, counting down.
AGCGTATTCCCGAGGTGGACGCCGAGCTCGACGCGATTATGGCCATGCCTGCCGAAGCGCTGGCCGAGGAGCTGGCCCGCGACGGTTTGGCGTAGATGTGACAAAGGTGCAGCTCCGTTGCCGCATACAAAAAGCCGAGGTCTCAACACGAGGCCTCGGCTTTTTTATCGAACAAATACTTAAGATTTGGGACAAACAAACCTGATTAATTTGTCCCGCGTGCGGGCGCTAGGAGCGGGTTTCCATCTTGGCGTGGCACTTGGGGCAGGTGACGCGGATCTTGCCTTTGCCCTTGGGGACGGAGAGCATCTGGCCGCAGTTGGGGCACTTGAGGTATGCCGTGGTCTTGCGACCCTTCCACATCTTCTTGGCCGTGCGCTTGGCACGCTCAAAGTCTTCCTTGCTGGTACCGGCCGTGCGCGAGGCGTTGGCAGCCGCGGCGCCGCTACCCAAGCTCGCTACGAACTTGCCCAGGCCGGGGACGTTAGCGGTCGCGGCGACAAAGGCCGCGTTTTCCTTGCGACGTGCGTCGATGTTTTTGGACAGGCCGCGCAGCACGCCAATCACGATTACGGCGATGGCAATCCAGCTGAGCCACTGGATATGGGCTATCGATCCGATCATCGCGATGACGATGCCGACAAAGCCCATCACGATGGTGAGCTCATCGGCGCCATTGCGGCCCTTCATAAAGTCATTCATGCAAATTGCCTTTCGTTCGATATGCTGCACGCCTTTATACCCGATTTAGAGCAAGGGGGACAGGTCAATCTGCACCAAGGTGGTGCAAACGTACCTGTCCCCGGAACACCAAGATGGTGCAAAGAAGTCTGTCCCCAATGCCCCAATTACTTGGAGAGCTTGTCGACGACGCGTTCGATCTCGGCGAGTTTGGCGGCTTTGAGGTCTTCGTCGCCCGATTCGATTGCCGAAGTCACGCAGCCCTCGATATGTGCCTTGAGCACGTCGGCGTTGATGCGCGCGAGGAGCGCCTGTGTGGCCATGAGCTGCGTGGAGATATCGACGCAGTAGCGGTCCTCCTCGACCATCCGCAGGATGCCGTCGATCTGACCGCGTGCCGTCTTGAGCATGCGGGTCACCGATTTATGGTCTGCCATCATGGCGGGTCCTCGTTTCTGATCGATAAGGGGCAGATGTCTTCGACAGCGTTAGGCAGCGGTCACCGAAAGGGCATGGAACTTCTCGCCGGCGCCCTCGACGGCGGCAGCGAGCTGCTCGGCGGTCACGGTGTCGGCGCACTCCACCTGGACGGTCTGAGTCTCGTGATCGGCGTCGGCGTCGGTCACGCCGACCACATTGAGCAGCGCAGTTTCGACAGTGGCGTCGCAGTGGCCGCACATAAGTCCGGAAGTCTTGATTGTGTAACGCATGGGTATTCCTCTCTGTTGTGTCGGCTTTCCCAGGCACCCGACCTTGACCTTCAAACCGTCGCTCGCGTACCAAAGTACGCGTCGCTCCTCTTACAGCTCAAACGCGGCCACCTGCACAACCCGTTCTAAATGGACGTAATGGTGAGCCTATTTTGCCACTTTAGGTTTAAAGGATTTTAGGCGCAGTGCATTGGACACGACGCAGACGCTCGACAGACTCATGGCCGCGGCGCCAAACATCGGCGAGAGTTGCCAGCCGGTGAGCGGGAAGAACACGCCCGCCGCCAGCGGAATGCCGATGCCGTTGTAGAACAGTGCCCAGAACAGGTCCTGCTTGATGTTGCGGATCGTGGCGCGCGAAAGTTCGATGGCCCGCGCAACATCCATGAGGTCGCTGCGCATGAGCACTACATCTGCCCCCTCTTTGGCGATGTCGGCACCGGTGCCGATGGCAAGGCCCACGTCGGCGCGCGCCAGGGCGGGAGAGTCGTTGATGCCGTCGCCCACCATGGCGACCATGCTGCCCGCATTCTGCAGCTCGCGCACGTGGCGCTCCTTGTCGGCGGGGAGGACGTCGGCGATGACCTGCTTGCTGTTCAGTCTCACGCGGCGGGCGATTGCTTCGGCCGTCACGCGGTTGTCGCCGGTGAGCATGCGCACGTCAACGCCGAGCGAACGCAGCGCGGCGATGGCCTCAGCACTTGTTTCCTTGACCTCGTCAGCCACGGCGATGGTACCGACGAGCTCACCGTTCTTGGCAAAGAACAGTGGCGTCTTACCCTCGGCGGCGAACTGTTCGGCAAGGCCGGCGGGCACCTTCGCGCCCAGCTCGTCCATCAGGCGTGCGTTGCCGGCTGCAATGGCGTTTTGCCCCTCGCGTGCCGTAACGCCTCGCCCGGGCACGGCGGCAAAGTCCTCGACCATGCGCGCGACGATTCCGCGCGACTCGCACTCGGCCATAATCGCCTCGGCCAGCGGGTGCTCGCTCGAGCGCTCCAGCGCGGCGGCCAGCTTGAGCAGCGCCTTTTCGCTCATGGCGGGCGAGCCGTCGGCGCGCGTGGCCACCACAATGTCGGTCACGGCCGGCTTGCCGCGGGTGACCGTGCCCGTCTTGTCGAGTATCACGGTGCCCACGCTGCGCAGGTTCTCTAGCGCCTCGGCGCTCTTAAACAGAATGCCCATTTCGGCGCCCTTGCCGGTGCCCACCATAATGGCGACGGGCGTTGCCAGACCCAGTGCGCACGGACAGCTGATCACCAGCACGGCCACGGCGGAGGTGAGCGCCTCGTTTATGCTGCCGGTCAGTGCCATCCACACCGCAAAGGTCACGGCCGAAATCACGAACACCACGGGCACGAACACGCCGGCGACCCTGTCGGCCAGGCGGGCGATGGGCGCCTTGGTGGCGTTGGCGTCCTCGACGAGCTGGATGATCTTGGCAAGCGACGTGTCGGCGCCCACGCGTGTGGCACGGAAGGTAAACGATCCGGTGCGGTTGACCGTGGCGGCGTTGACGGTGTCGCCGGCAGCCTTTTCTACGGGGATGGACTCGCCGGTGAGTGCGCTCTCGTCTACGGCCGAGCTGCCCTCGAGCACTACGCCATCGACGGGAATGGACTCCCCGGGGCGCACGCGCAAGACCTGGCCGGGAAGGATGCTGTCGACGTCGACGGTGGTCTCGCTGCCGTCCTCTGCCACGACGGTCGCGGTCTTGGGCGCTAGGTCGATCAACGCCTCGATGGCGCCGCCAGTTTTGGACTTGCTGCGCGTCTCGAGGTATTTGCCCACGGTGACGAGCGACAGGATCGTGCCGGCGCTCTCAAAATAGAGATTGTCCATGCTCGTCATCATGGCCTCGTGCACCTGACCCGCGGCTAGCTGGTCGGCCATGATGAACATGGCGTAGAGCGACCAGGCGACGGAAGCGGTGGCACCGACGGCGATGAGAGCGTCCATGGTGGGCGCGCCGTGCGCGAGTGATTTGAAGCCGTTGATAAAGTACGCGTCGTTGACGTAGACGATGGGGATGAGCAGGACAAGCTCGGTGAGGGCGAGCGTCATGCTGTGGATGTGGTCGGTGAAGATGCTGGGCAGCGGCCAGCCGAGCATGTGTCCCATGCCTATGTAGAACAGCGGAATGAGAAAGATGATTGAGATGATGAGACGGGTGCGCATGGCGGAGGCAGTGGCCTCTAGCTTTTTGGTGGGCGATTCCATATGGGTGGCGCCGGATCTGGCTTGCGTGCTGCCGTTTGAGCCGGCGGCACCGGTGCCCGCATCGACGGGCGAGGCCGAGTAGCCTGCGCGGTCGACAGCGGTGCAGATATCGTCGGGGGAGACCTGCGCGGGGTCGTAGTCGACCATCATGGAACCGGCGAGTAGGTTGACCGCGACGCTTTGGACGCCGTCGAGCTTGCTCACGGCACGGTCCACGTGCGCCTGACAGGCGGCGCATGTCATGCCGCCCACATCGAACTTATCTTGAGCCATGGCTTCTCCTTTCTGTGGCGTAGTGTTTGAATTGTTAACCTGCCGATACTATACACCCATACCCCCTGGGGGTGTCCAGTGGAGATGAGAATGTATGACATTTCGCTACAGATGCGGGTGGCTGCTCAATCGTTGGCAGCTCATGTCAAACATCTCGATCTGTAACATCTAGCGGGGAAAATGACCTCTAACTGTTACAGATCGAGATTATGTTTTGCGATGTTTGAGTTCGTCTCAATCTGTAACGTGTAGACCCGGTTTTGTCTCGTAACTGTTACAGATTGAGACAATTGGCCCAGACCCGCCCCGTCCGCCTCGTCATCTGTGGTTTACGTGGGGGCATGCGAAGCGCGGGTATACTAACCGGCGGCGAATCTGCTCCATCGCTTAGGGCCGCTGCGTCTGGACGGCGCGTGATAGGGCTGCCAAAGCGATCGCCAGCGTGCTGAGCAACGTCCTCTCTGTGCGCACCTGTTTTTGTATGTATTAGCGCACTACCAAGCACGCCCGCGCGGCCGCATGCCGTGCCCATAACGCGTGCAGATAAGGAACAACAACATATGCGTAATTCTGTATCCGACGTCACGGACGCCGAGATTCTGGACGAGGCCCGCGAGGCCATGACCCAGGCTGCCTTCGATGCCGCCGATGAGGCAAATGCCGCCCAGGCCGTCGAGTCCGCTACCGATAGTCTGCCCGCCTTTGACGAGCTGGGACTTTCGGACGAGATGCTTCGTGCTATCGAGAACCTGGGCTACACGGCGCCGACGCCTGTCCAGGCTGGCTCGATCCCCGTGGTGCTCGAGGGTCGTGACCTGCTTGCCGCCGCTCAGACCGGCACCGGCAAGACGGCCGCCTTTTTGCTGCCGACTATGAACAATCTGGAGCACATCGCTCCTCCCAAACCCGTGCGCGAGCGCGGCGGCCGCAACCGCCGTCGCGGTGCTAAAAAGCCCGAGGGCAACGGCCGCGGTCCCGTGATGCTCGTCATCACCCCCACGCGCGAGCTCGCACAGCAGATTGACGAGGTCGCGAGCAAGATCGCCGACGTTACGGGCCATGTTGCCGTGACCGTCGTGGGCGGCGTGAGCTACAAGCCCCAGACCGCGGCCCTCAAGTACGGCTGCGACATCCTGGTCGCCACGCCGGGCCGTCTGGTCGATCTGATCGAGCAGGGAGCCTGCCACCTGAACGAGGTCAAGGTGCTGGTTCTGGACGAGGCCGACCGCATGCTCGACATGGGCTTTTTGCCCGCCGTTCGCCGTATTGTGCGCGAGACGCCGGCCGAGCGCCAGACGCTGCTGTTCTCGGCCACGCTCGACGAGGAGGCCGTGGGCGAGATCACCGACCTGGTGAGCGACCCGGCCCGTGTGGAGATCGCGCCTGCCACGTCGACCGCCGACACCGTCGACCAGTTTGTGTTCCCGGTGTCCATCGAGGCCAAGAACAACCTGCTGCCCGAGTTCCTCAAGAAGGAGGGTCCGGAGCGCACCATCGTCTTTATGCGTACCAAGCACCGCGCCGACAGCTGCTGCCGTCGTCTGGAGCGTAAGGGCATCAAGGCCGCCGCGATTCACGGCAACCGTAGCCAGGCCCAGCGCGAGCGCGCGCTCTCGGCCTTCCGCGACGGTACCGTCGACGTGCTGGTGGCAACCGACGTGCTTGCCCGCGGCATCGACATCAGCGACGTGCGCTATGTCGTGAACTTTGACGTGCCGGCCGAGCCGACCGATTACATCCACCGCATCGGCCGCACGGGCCGTGCCGGTGAGCTGGGCTGGGCCATCACGTTTGTGACCGAGCAGGACGTCGATGAGTTCTATGAGATCGAGAAGCTCATGGACAAGACCGCCGACATCTACGAGGCCGGCGACCTGCATGTGGGTCCCAACCCGCCCGCGGTTGATCCCGAGCGCGACCCTGCGGCCTTTAAGGTGAAGAAGAAGACCAAGCGCGGCAAGTCCAAGAGCAAGAAGAAGCTTGAGCAGGCGCGTCGCGACGGCAAACGCAACGGCGACGATTACGGCGATGTTGCCGGTCGTTCCAACCGCGGTCGCGATGAGCGTCGCGGCGACGGTGAGCGCCCGAGCCGTCCCAAGCGTGGTGGCAAGACCCGCGTGCGCGAGGGCGTTCAGGCTCGCGTGGACGAGGCCGTTGAAAGCGTGGCTCGCGAGGTAGCTGCCGAGGAGCGTGCTGGCGCTGCCGAGCAGGCCCCGCGAGGCAACCGTGCCGAGCGCCGTGCCAAGCAGTTCCAGGGCGAGGCGCATCGCCGTCGCCGCGAGGACGAGGACCGCGGCGGTCGTCGCCGTGTTGAGCGCGAAGACGAGGGCCGCGGTTCGCGCGGTGGCAAGCGCGGTTCGGGTGACCGTCGTCGCTCCGGTCGCGATGGCGAGCGCGGCGGGCGCGATGAGCGCCGTGGCGGCGAAGGCCGTGGTTCGCGTGACGAGCGTGGTGCCCGCGGCGGCGAGTCCCGCGGCGGCAAGCGCTTTGACGAGCGCGGAGGTCGCGAGGGCGGCCGTGGCGGCGAGCGTCGCGAGGGCGCTCGTGGCAACGGTGGCCGCAGCGGCTCCGGTCGTTCGAATGAGTCGCGCGATCGTCGCGACCCGCGTGCCAGCCGCGATCGTCGCGATGACTGGCGCAACTACGATGACACCCGCGAGGAGCGCCGTGGCGGCTATCGCGGCGGGCGTGGCGGCAACCAGGCCGGCTCCCGCGGCGGTCGTGCCGGCGGTCGCGATAACCGAGGCAGCTATGGTAATAATCGTGGCGGCAGGCGCGGCGGTAGCTCCCGTCGCCCCGGTGACGGCGGCGGCAAGCGCAAGTAACATACGCATCGCGCGGTAAGGCGAGATGAATTTGGGCCCCGAGCAGACTATGCTCGGGGTCCTTTTTAGTGGGCGCAGTTTGAGGTGGGCCGGCTCCCTAACGAAAATGCACGGAGACGGTCGCGGCAAGAGATGTGGGCTATCGGCTTGGTTGGAGATTCGCGTATGCGGGGTTCTGGCATCGACGGAGAACGTGAAACTCCCCACTGACACGCGGCGGCTGCGGTGCCCGGGCGGATACGCCAGGGATTCCGCTCGCCGTCTGGCACCCCTGCTGCCATTTGGCTTTCACGCTCGCATTCTTTTGGATGTGAGCGTGTTTTTTCACGGCATGCACGGGTCCCCCGGGTGCACCGTGCATTTTTGGGAGTATTCAGCAGGCCGGGGCGGCTGCATACGCACCGGAAGCGTCTTTTTGGGCCAGCGAGATCCTCCGACAGACTATTTGGGTTGGCGGACGGGGTCCGGCGCGGCAATATCACGCGTTTCGCGTCGCGCCGGGCCCCAAAATGACGCCGATCGTGCGGCCTCCCCGATTCACGGCGTCGCCGACGGGGACCGCGATGCTGAATACTCCGGTTTTTGCACGGTCCAAGCGGGGGTACGTTGGGACGGGAAGGGGTGCCCCCGTCTATTTATGCATAACAAAAGCGAAGTTATGCAAGACAATAGGGCATCATGCGCCGAATACCCAGATTGGGGGCGACATGCGCCGCGATACGGAATCGGGTGCCCCACCGGGAATAGCCATGAGGGTTACAAAACTATAGAGACATCCAAATGTCGCCTAAATACCGTTTATCGGAGAATAAATACCGTTCACCGGTCATAATGATTGTTCTGGCTTTGGGCTTGTCTACAATAGCTCCCGTAAAAAGAAATGCGGAAGGTTACCGAGTCCCTCGGACGTGGGCCTAACCAAAGTCTTTGAACGGATGTGTCTCTATGGACGCATTCGCTTGATTTTGGTTGGGCTATATTTATGAAGGGACATGCCACCATGGGTTTCTTTTCTCGCCTGATGGGCGGTTCGGATGAGCAGAAGACTGCAACTTCCGAGTTCGAAATCCTCGCTCCCGTTTCCGGCGAGCTTGTTCATCTGGAAAAAACCAATGATCCCGCTTTTAGCAGCCGAGCCGTGGGCGATGGCGTTGCCGTGGTTCCCCAAGAGGGAACGGTGTGCGCTCCTGTTTCCGGCACCGTCGCGGCGCTGTTTCCGACTGAGCACGCGCTGGGCATCATGTCCGACGACAGCTCTGCTCAGGTGATGCTGCATATCGGAATCGACACTGTTAAACTTGAGGGCAAGGGCTTCCATGCGCTTGTTGCCCAGGGTGACCATGTCGACGCGGGCCAGCCCCTCGTCGAGGTCGATTTCGACGCGGTCCGCGCCGCCGGCTTCGATCCTACGGTCTTCGTTATCGTGTGCGAGCGCTCGGAGAACTCGACTCTTCGTGAGCATGCTTCCGGCCCTGTTGCTGTTAAAGAGCCTGTCGTCTGGCTTTCCGAGTAAATTCTTGTGGTGGGTACCGTGGTTATCAAGCGAGTTTTCAACAATAACGTCGCAATGGTCACTTCGGACGATGGCTCCGAGCTCATTGTCATCGGTCGAGGCCTCTGCTTTGGCCGTCATGCCGGCGACGCTATCGATGAAGCATCGGTCGAAAAGACCTATGCGCTGCAGGAGGGCACTTCGCAGGATTCGCGTACGATCGACCGCTTGGCACATCTTTTAGAGTCCATCCCCACCGTCAACCTCGTGATTTCCGAGGACATCGTTCAGATGCTTCGTCGAGAGCTCAATGTTGATGTCAACGACAAGATTCTCATTGCTCTCGCAGACCATATCAGCCTTGCTTTGGAGCGTGAGCGCAAGGGCGTCTCCTGTGAGAATCCGTTGCTGCTCGAGATCCAGCAGTTCTATCGCAAGGAGTATGCGCTTGCGGGCCGTGCGCTGCAGATTATCAAGGAGTATATGGGCATCCAGATGAGCGAAGAAGAGCAGGGTTTTATTACGCTGCATATCGTCAACGCCACCATGCCGCAACGCTCCGATCGTCTTATCATCTCGGTCCAGCTTGTTCGCGACGTGCTCGCGATTGTTTCCGAGCGCTATTCTACGACCCTCGATGACACCTCGCTGCCCTATGAGCGTTTCGTTCGTCACCTGCAGTTTTTCGCTCAGCGAGCGCTCGATCCTGCGGCCGGGCAAATCAATGGCGACGCGCTGTTCCGAATCGATGAAACGGCGTATCCGAGGGCGTTCTCGTGTGCGGAGTCAATTGCCGACCACTTGGCGTCTACCTATAACGTTGTCGTTACCGATGCCGAGAAGAGTTATCTCGCATATCACATTGTTAACCTGCTTGGAGAACCTGGTCTCTAGGCATAACGTGCCCACACATCGATTGATATAAGGCAAGGCTCACGGTCTTGTCCAGGGCACACCTATCTCAATTTGCGGAAAAGGAAGGGGAGTACCGCTATGACCGCAAAAAAGAAGTTCAATTTCAAAGCGCCGTTGGAGGTGTTCGCGAAGTCGATCGTTCAGCCGATGATGTATCTCTCGGTTGCCGGCATCCTGCTCATCGTGGGCATCATTCTGACCAACAAGACCATCTGCGCCGTGATCCCTGTGCTGGGCTCCGGTCCGTTCCAGCTTGTGGGCGCCGTTGTCTATCAGTCGCTGATGTTTATCATCAACAACCTCTCGATTTTGTTCTGCGTGGGCATCGCCGGCGCCATGGCAAAGAAGAACAAGGGCCACGCTTCGCTGATCGCCCTGATGTCGTTCTTCCTGTTCCTGCAGGCTAACAACATCGTGCTCAACGCCACCGGCTCTCTTGCCGAGGCGAGCGGCATGCTCGGCCTTACCGGAACCGGTCAGAGCACCGTTATGGGCATTCAGGTGCTCGATACCGGCGTGTTTGGCGGCATCATTCTTGGTTGCATCACCGGTGCCGTGTTCAACAAGTACTCGAACAAGCAGTTCCCCATTGCTCTTTCGATGTTCTCGGGCGTTCGCTTCCCGTTCCTGATCATGATCATCATCTCCTGGATCATGGGCGCTGGCTTCTGCATCGTTTGGCCTCCGGTTCAGGGTGCCATCTCCTCCGTTGCCGGCATCATTAAGGAGTCGGGCAACATCGGTCTGTTTATCTACGGCATGCTCAACAAGCTGCTCGTTCCCACCGGTCTGCACCACCTCATCTACACCCCGTTCCAGTTCTCCGATGTGGGTGGCACCCTGACGCTGGGCGATCAGGTTATCGCCGGCGCCTATCCCATCCGTGTTGCCGAGATGGCAATGACGGGCCAGCCCTTCTCCGATAGCACGTATTTCAACAGCTACACCTTCAACAACCTGTGGCCCTACATCGGTATCGGTCTCGCCTTTATCTTCACCGCTTACAAGGGGAACAAGGATAAGACCAAGGCCGTTATCATCCCGCTGATCATCACCGCCGTGCTCTCCTGCGTCACCGAGCCCATGGACTTCCTCTTTGTCTTTGCCGCTCCCGTGCTCTTTGTCGTTCACTCGGTTCTTTCCGGTATCTTCCTGGTCCTGCTCAAGGTCCTCTCCGTGCCCGCTTCGACTGCAGGCGGCATCATCAACATCGTGGTTTCCAACCTGGTCCTCGGTGTCGACAAGACCAACTGGCCGGTTATGCTGGTGCTTGGAGTCGTCAACGCCGCTCTGTACTTCTTCCTCTTCACCTTCCTTATTAAGAAGCTCAACCTCCACACGCCTGGCCGCGAGGAGGAGTCCGAGCTCGCCGAGTCCGTTGCCGAGGGCGAGGCCGCCGCGTCTGTCGCGGTAAAGCAGGGCGCTGTTGCCGCGGCCCCCGCAGAGGGCGTCGATGCAGGTATTGCCGACCTGGTCGCAGGTCTTGGTGGCAAGGACAACATCGAGGAGCTCGAGAACTGCTTTACGCGTCTCCGCGTGAACGTTAAGAACCCGGACCTCATCAATGAGGACCTCATCAACCACGTGCCCAACAGCGGCATCAACCGCAACGGCAATAATATCCAGATCATCTTTGGCATGAAGGTCGCCGAGATGCGCGACAAGGTCGAAAACGCAATTGAGAAGGAGCAGTAAACAATGATCATTACTCTGTGTGGTGGCGGATCCACCTTTACCCCCGGCATCGTCAAGTCCATCGCTCTGCGCAAGGACGAGCTCGACGTTGACGAGATTCGTCTGTACGACATCAACGAGGAGCGCCAGCGCAAGATCGGCGTGCTCGTGGACTGGATTTTGCACGAGGACCTTGGCCTGGACATCAAGCTCACGGTGACCACCGACAAGGAGACTGCCTTTACGGACGCGAGCTTCGTGTTTGCCCAGATGCGCGTGGGCGGCTATGCCATGCGCGAGCAGGACGAGAAGATTCCGCTGCGTCACGGCTGCGTGGGCCAGGAGACTTGCGGCTGCGGCGGCCTTGCCTACGGCATGCGCACCATCTTCCCCATGGTCGAGCTGATCGATGACGTTGAGAAGTACGCCAAGAAGGACTACTGGATTCTCAACTACTCCAACCCTGCCGCCATCGTCTCCGAGGGCTGCCGTGTGCTGCGTCCCAACGCTCGCATCATCAACATCTGCGACATGCCGATCGCGATCATCGACGTGGTTTGCGCCGCGCTCGATATCGACAAGAAGGATGTCGAGTACGATTACTTTGGCCTCAACCACTTTGGTTGGTTCACCTCGATCCGCCACAAGGGCGAGGAGGTGCTCCCGCAGCTGCGCGAGTACATCAAGGAGCATGAGATTCTGCTGCCCGACTCCTACCTCAAGGGCATGGGCTCGCTCATGGCAAAGAAGCCCGAGGAGACCGTCGACGAGCACCCCGAGCAGAACCGCCACACCAAGGGCAGCTGGTACTACGTCTGGAAGGGCGAGTACGAGATCATGGAGTGCTTCCCGGAGTACCTGCCCAACACGTATCTGAACTACTACCTGCAGCAGAAGGAGTTCGTCGAGCATTCCAACCCCGAGCGCACCCGTGCTAACGAGGTTGAGGAGACGCGTGAGAAGAACCTCTTCGACGGCATCGACCACTACGAGAAGACGGGCGAGATCGACGAGAGCACGTTCTATGCGGGCAGCCACGGCGACTGGATTGCCGATCTGGCTATCGCTCTGAAGAACGACACCAAGCAGCGCTTCCTGGTCATTTGCGAGAACAAGGGCGCTATCCCCAACATGCCCTACGACGCTATGGTCGAGCTGCCTGCCTACATTGGCAAGAATGGCCCCGAGGTCATCAGCCGCGACAACATTCCTCTGTTCCAGCAGGGCCTTATGATGCAGCAGCTGAACTCCGAGAAGCTCGTGGTCGAGGCTACGATCGAGGGTTCTTACGAGAAGGCGCTCAAGGCCTTTACGCTGAACAAGACCGTGCCTTCGATGAAGGTCGCCAAGGAGGTTCTCGACGACATGATCGAGGCCAACAAGGGTTACTGGCCCGAGCTTAAGTAAAAGCAACAGGGTTGCCGGCCGCATACCTGGAGCAATGCCCCGTCCACGCGATTGCGTGGGCGGGGCATTGTCATTTGGTAACGCGTTTTATCAAATATGGCATTTATCTGCGGTAATGTTCTATTTCACCGCCGAGGGTGACATTTCATACCGCCTGCCGAACTGCGTGGAGACCTAACAACTTTTTAGGTCAGTGTTGTGTGTGTAGCAACTTCGCCCGGCCTCGCCTCTGGGCTGCCGCATGAGAGGGGATCTTATGGCACGACTGCATGTAATGGAACGCAGCCACGCTCAGGCCGTCATGGACGACCTGCACGATGCGCTTGGACGCCGTCTGGCGGTGAGTTCGCTCGCCCCGTGCCCCGTTGAGTTTACGGCAGCGCTCGTCAACCTGTGCTCCACCCAGAGCTGCGGCAAGTGCACGCCCTGCCGCGTGGGCCTGAGCGCGCTGAGCGACCTGCTCGCCGATGTGCTCGAGGGCCGCGCCGACGAGTCCACGCTCAATTTGATCGAGCGCACCGCCCGCACCATCTATCTTTCGAGCGACTGCGCCATCGGTTACGAGGCCGGTGCTATGGCACTTACGGCTATCCGTGGCTTCCGCGACGACTTTGAGCACCACATCCGCGAACACTCCTGTGGCTTTGACCGCGAGGCCCGCGTCCCGTGCGTCTCGGGCTGCCCGGCGCACGTCGACATTCCCGGTTACATTTCGCTCGTCGAGGCCGGCCGCTATGCCGACGCCGTCAAGGTCATCCGCAAGAACAACCCGCTGCCGCTCGTTTGCGGCCTGGTGTGCGAGCATCCCTGCGAGATGCACTGCCGTCGCGGCATGGTCGACGATCCCATGAACATCCTCGCCCTCAAGCGTTTTGCCGTTGAGCACAGCGACCTCAACGATTACAAGCCCAGCGTGGCTGACAACACCGGCAGCCGCATCGCCGTGATTGGCGGCGGCCCGGCCGGCCTTTCCTGTGCCTACTACCTAGCCGTGATGGGCCATAAGGTGACCATCTTTGAGCAGCGCCACCACCTGGGTGGCATGCTGCGCTACGGCATCCCCAGTTATCGTCTGCCGCGCGAGCGCCTGCAGGCCGAGATCGACTGGATCTTGAGCGCCGGCATCGACGTGGAGCTCGACCATTCCGTGAACGGCGAGGAACTTGCCCGCCTGCGCGACGAGTTCGAAGCCGTCTACCTGGCCATTGGCGCCCACAGCGATAAGAAGCTCGGCCTTCCGGGCGAAGAGGCGCTCGGCGTGGAGTCGGCCGTCAAGATGCTGCGCGCCATCGGCGACGACGAACTGCCCGACCTGAGCGGTCAGCGCGTGTGCGTCATCGGCGGCGGCAACGTGGCCATGGACGTGGCGCGCTCTGCCGTGCGTTGCGGTGCCGAAAAGGTGAGCATCGTCTACCGCCGTCGCATCTGCGATATGACGGCACAGGACGCCGAGATCGCCGGCGCCCAGGCCGAGGGCTGCGAGGTGCTGGAGCTCACCGCCCCGCTCGCTATCGAGACGGGCGAGGACGGTCGCGTGAGCGGCCTGCGCGTGCAGCCGCAGATTATCGGTGAGCCCCGTCGTGGGCGTCCGGCCCCGCGTGCCGCCGCCACGCCCGAGCGCGTCATTCCCTGCGAGCGCGTGTTTGTGGCCATTGGCCAGGACATCGATTCCAAGCCGTTTGAGGACATGGGCATCGCCTGCAAGTGGGGTCGCGTCGTCACCGATTCGGACGGCGCCGTGCCCAACTTCGATGGCCTCTTTAGCGGCGGCGACTGCCAGACCGGCCCCGCCACGGTCATCCGTGCCATCAACGCCGGCCGAGTTGCTTCGGCAAATATCGACCGTTACCTGGGCTTTGACCACAAGATCAAGCTCGACGTTGAGCTGCCGACCGTGCAGTTTAAGGGCAAGCACGAGTGCGGCCGCTGCGAGCTGGGCGAGCGCGAGGCCGGCGAGCGTATTCACGATTGGAATCTGGTCGAGCAAGGTCTTACCGAGCAGGAGGCGCGCCAGGAGGCGAGCCGCTGCCTGCGCTGCGACCACTTTGGCTTTGGTGCGTTCCGCGGAGGGAGGAACCTGGAATGGTAGAGCCCAACAAAACCACCGTCAGCGACAACACCGAAAGCGGAGCACTCAACATGGTCAAGCTCACGATCGATAATTGCGAGGTCGTGGTGCCCGAGCACACCACGATCCTAGATGCGGCCAAGTCCGCCGGCATTCAGGTTCCCACCCTGTGCTATCTGCGCGATCTGAACGAGATCGGCGGTTGCCGCGTGTGCGTGGTCGAGGTCGAGGGCTGCGACCAGCTGGTTGCCGCCTGCAACAACTACGTGCTCGACGGCATGGTGGTCCATACCAACAGTCCCAAGGCCCGCGAGGCCCGTCGCACCAACGTGCAGCTGCTGCTGTCCCAGCACGACTCGCGCTGTACGAGCTGCGTGCGCAGTGGTAACTGCAATCTGCAGACCATCGCCAACGACCTTGGCATCTTCTATCTGCCGTACGAGCAGCACTTGGCGCGCGAGGGCTGGGACTTCGATTTCCCCATCATCCGCGATAACGACAAGTGCATTAAATGCATGCGCTGCATCAAGGTGTGCGAGAGCGTGCAGGGCTTAGGGATTTGGGATCTGACCAACCGCGCCACGCATACCGCCGTGGGCACCCGTGGGCGTGCGCCGATCGGCAAGACCGATTGCGTCGCGTGCGGCCAGTGCATTACACATTGTCCGACGGGCGCACTGCGCGAGCGCGACGATACCGAGACCGTGTTCGATGCTCTCGCCGATCCCGACAAAATCGTGCTGGTGCAGATTGCGCCGGCCGTGCGTAGCGCCTGGGGCGAGGAGCTCGGCATTCCGCGCGAGGAGGCTACCGTCGAGCGCCTGGCTTGCGCGCTGCGCCGCGTTGGCTTTGAGTACGTGTTCGACACCGACTTCTCGGCTGATCTCACCATTATGGAGGAGGGCTCCGAGCTGCTCGAGCGTCTGAGCAAGACCGCCAAGGGCGAGGGTGACAGTCGCGGCTGGCCCATGTTTACGAGCTGCTGCCCGGGCTGGGTGCGCTTTGTGAAGGCGCGCTATCCGGAGTTTGTCGACAGCCTGTCCACGTCCAAGTCGCCGCAGCAGATGTTTGGCGCCATCGCCAAGACCTACTACGCCAAGGTGCTGGGCGTGGAGCCCGAGCGCCTGTTTGTGGTGTCCGTGATGCCGTGCACGGCCAAGAAGGCCGAGTGCGCGCTGCCGAGTATGGTGGGCGAGGGCGGCACGCCCGATGTGGACGTTGCGCTGACGGTGCGCGAGATGGTGCGCATGATCCGCGCGAGCCACGTGAGCGTTGACACGCTTATCGAGGAGCCGCTCGATACGCCGCTGGGCTTTGGCACGGGCGCGGGTGTGATCTTTGGCGCCACGGGCGGCGTGATGGAGGCCGCCGTGCGCTCGGCCTATTACCTGGTGACGGGCAAGAACCCCGACGCCGACTTCTTTACCGACGTGCGCGGCCTGGACGGCTGGAAGGAAGCCGTGGCCGATATCGATGGCACCAGGGTGCGCGTCGCCGTGGCGCACGGGCTGGGCAACGCCGCCCGCCTGCTTGACGCGATTCGCGACGGCCGCGTGAGCTATGACTTCGTTGAGGTCATGGCATGCCCGGGCGGCTGCGTCGGTGGCGGCGGTCAGCCCATCCACGACGGCTGCGAGCTGGCAGCCGAGCGTGGTCAGGTGCTGTGGGGCCTGGATGCCGCTGCGGACATTCGCTTCTCGCACGAGAATCCCGATGTCCAGGCGTGCTACCGCGAGTTCCTGGGCGAGCCGCTCTCGCCACTGGCCGAAGAGCTGCTGCATACCGACCATCACGCCTGGTCGATGCCTAACGAGGGGACGTGCTAGCGATGCGTACGTTTGATTTTGAGATGTCGCGCCGGGGGTTTGCCTCGGCGCTCGCCGCGGGCGCTCTGTCGCTTGCGCTCGCGGGCTGTGGCGGCGGGGCTACCGGTGCCGGGTCTGCCGCTGACGGTGCCGCCGCGGAGCCGGTTGAGGTGCACGTCGCCTCGCTCAAGGGGCCGACCTCGATTGGCCTGGTGCAGTTTATGGACCAGGCTGCCGATGGCGAGACGGACAATGAGTTCGACTTTGCGATCAACACTGCCGCCGACGAGATTGTGCCCAAGGTCATTCAGGGCGATATCGACATTGCCCTGGTGCCCGCCAACGTGGCGAGCGTGCTCTACAACAAGACCGAGGGCGCGGTCCAGGTCATCGACATCAACACGCTGGGCGTGCTGAACGTGGTGACGGGCGATGCGAGCGTGGCCTCGTTTGGCGATCTGGCGGGGCGTACCGTCTATATGACGGGCAAGGGCACCACGCCGGAGTACGTCATGAACTACCTGCTGGAGCGCGCGGGCCTGACAGGCCAGGTGGCGCTTGAGTTTAAGAGCGAGCCCACCGAGGTGCTGTCGGCCCTGCTTGCCGACCCGTCCGCCGTGGGCGTGCTGCCGGAGCCGTTCAAGACCGCTGCCATCGCAAAGAGCGAAGGCAAACTGTCGGCGCCGGTGAGCCTGACCGATGTGTGGGACGAGCTGGCAGGTGACACGGGTTCGCGCTTGCTGACGGGCGTGACCGTGGTGCGCCGCGCGTTTGCCGAGGAACATCCCGAGGCCGTGGCGGAGTTCTTGAGCTGCCATGCGGCGAGCGTTAAGGCTGTCAATGCGTCGCCGGCAGACTGGGCACAGGCCGTGGTCGATGCCGGTATCGTCGACAACGCCAAGATTGCCGAGAAGGCGATTCCCGGGTGCATGCTTGTCTGCCAGACGGGGAAAGATATGAAGGCGGCGCTCGGTGGGTACCTGCAGGTGCTGGCCGATGCGGATGCGAGCGCCGTGGGCGGCAAGCTCCCGGCTGACGATTTCTACTACTTGGAGTAGCCCGTGCGTGCGTTTGCTCGACAAATGACAGAGCGCATGAAGGCGGCGGCGGCAGCAGGTGCCGTCGCCGCCTTTTGGCTTGCTGTGTGGGTGCTGGTGGCGGCGCTGGTGGCGCAGCCGCTGATTTTGCCGGGGCCGGGTGCTGTTGCCTTGGCGCTGCTGCGCCTGATATGCGATGCCGGCACGTGGGCGATTCTGGCGGGCTCGGGCGCGCGGATACTGGGCGGGCTGGCGCTTGCCGCGGTATGCGGCGGTTTGTTGGCCGGGATTTCTGTACGGTCGCGGGCGTTTGCCCGCTTGGTGGCGCCGGCGCTTTCGTTTGTTAAGGCGACGCCGGTTGCCTGCGTGGTGGTCCTGCTGCTTATTTGGTTGGGGTCGGCACGTGTGAGCATCGCGGCGGTCTTTTTGATGGCGCTGCCGGGCGTATATTTCTCACTGGTCGAAGGCTTGTCGCAGGTGGATAAGCCACTGGAGCAGATGTTCCGTCTGCATGGCGTGCGCGGCTGGCGACTGTTTTGCGCCCATACCTGGCGCGAAGTCCTGCCGTTTGTGCTTTCGTGTGCCCGAGCCGTGATTGGCATGAGCTGGAAGGCCGGCGTGGCAGCCGAGCTGATCGGCATGGCGGTGGGCACCGTGGGTGAGCGCATCTATCAGGCGAAGCTTTTGATTGAGACGGCTGATCTGCTGGCGTGGACCGTGCTGGTCGTTGCCGCCTCATGGGCGTGCGAGCGCGTGCTGGTGTGGCTGCTGCGGGTTTCGGGGCCCGTGGCGTGGGGTGCGGCCGTGCGGGCGCATGGGCATGGGCTGCGCGGGCGTGCGAGGGCTGCGGGCGATGGCGCTGCAGCGGAGCTTGCGCTTGCCGTGGGCGATCGCGCGCCCTGGGCGCCGGCGCTCGACGGACTGGTGCTCAACGTGCCCGCGGGTGGGCGTATCTGTGTGATGGGCGCCTCGGGCATGGGCAAGTCGACGCTGCTTTCGTTGGCAGCGGGGGAGTGCGCGCCGTGCTCGATGGTGTTTCAGGACGCGCGCTTGGTCGAGTCCGCCTCGGCGCTGGATAACGCGCTGGTGTGCGCCGATGCACGCGTGGACGCCTCGAGTGCTGCGGCCCTGTTGCGCTTGCTGGTGCCGGGGGTCGATGTGCATGCTCGCGTGGCCGAGCTTTCGGGCGGGCAGCGCCGTCGCGTCGAGATCGCTCGAGCCCTGCTGTGCCCGGGCGACGCGGTGATTCTGGACGAGCCCTTTACCGGTCTAGATACCGCTGCGCGCGACGCATGCGCCGAGGTCGTGCTCGACTTGCTCGACGGTCGCATGCTCCTGCTTGCCACGCACGATGCCGCCGACGCTCAGGCCCTCGATATCTCGGACATCATCACGCTCTAAATACTAATTCAGCAACAAAATGATCCGTTTTCCTCCGTCCCCATGGGGTCAGATGTGGTATTCTATCTGCGGGGTAATACTTAGGAATACCAAGTAATACCAACGCCGCAGAAACAAACTCCAGATGCGGGCCAATCGGGTTGCCTTCACAGCCCGTCGCCCAGCCGCGTGGCCCGCATCTATCCGCACTACCGTCGTTTCAAAAAGGAAGCGCCATGGCAGAACACATGACCCCCGTAGTCGCGAAGGTCTTGCCCGAGGAGAAGGCAGCCTTCGCGGCGGCAACTCAGCTCGTGGGCACCACGCCGTCCAACGCCATCCGCATGTTCATTGCCGCGTTCAATCGCTGTGGCACCTTCCCGTTCGACATTTCGCCCAGCGGGGCCTTTGGCACTGTGCCCGATTCTCATCAATAAGTGATCCGTTTTCCTCCGTCCCCATGGGATCAGCTCTCTGCCGAGTTGTGGTAGAACTAGGGAACGGTTTTGAGGAGGTTGGCATGCTCAATGCGATGGCGTGGGCGCTTGCATGTTTTGGCGTTGTCGCTGCCGATATAGCCCTGAGCGTGGTTCTGTTTTCGGTTCTCGATGCCGTATCGGTGCTGACGGGCTATCCGATCGACAATCTCGATATCCAATGGTTCCAGGCTGCCGCTCAGACGGCGTCGTTTTTGATGGCGCTGCTGTGGTGGCGTTATCTGTGGCCCCGCTCCTTCATGGCGCGCCGGCAAGGTGAACGTCCGCTCGGCGGGGGAGCAAGTGCTGCATGGAAGCGCATCGCTTGCGTTGTCGTGATTGGCCTTGCCCTGCAGGTGGTCGTTGGCTACGTGACCGACGCCGTGCTGTCGCTGTTGCCCGACGCCGCGGCCGACTACAGCGAGCTTGTCGAGGAAACAGGTATGGGCGACACCAGCTATCTCGCCGTCCTGACTACGGTGCTCGGCGCCCCATTTTGTGAAGAGCTGCTGGTGCGCGGCATTATTTTTGAGTTTTCGCTCCGAGCGTTTAATCCGCAGTGCCGCCCACTTTGGAAGCGCCCGCGTCGTGCGAGCGCGCAGAACGGCGCCATGGTGCCCTGGGCGGCCCCAAGTACGTGGGGTATCGCCGCGGCGATTGTGCTGCAGGCGGCAATCTTCGGTTTTATGCACATGAATTGGGTGCAGGGTTGCTACGCGGGTGCCGCCGGCCTCATCTTTGGCTGGGTGCTCGTGACGACCGGAAAGCTCCGCTACACGATTCTGCTGCACTTTGCCTTTAATGCCGGGTCGTACCTCATGGGCCTGCTGTGGTTTGTGAACACGCCGCTCGACGTAGTGATCACGGTTGCCATCGCCGGCTTTGTGCTGGTAGAGGCGATGCGGTCGCTCAAACTGACGTGCCAGACGGATCGTCCCTACCAGCAAGCGTGATTCCCCTAAGGAAAACACGGCTAGGCGTGTCTGAGCGTGTTTCCCCTAGGGAAAACACGCCTGGGCCGATGAAGGGGCGCCGGCTGGCCAAGAGATGCCGGCTGGCCCTCGCCACGCTAGTTGCGGCGACCGCCGCCGTTGGCGCCCTGTCGTCCCTGCGCCGCACGGTTGCGACCCGCGGTGTTCTGTGCGCGCGACATGCCGCCGTGGCCCTTGCTGCCCTTGGGCCCCTTGCCGGCGGCGCCACCGTGCGGCTTGCCGCCCTTCTTGCCGGTGCCATGCCCACCGCCAGCAGACGTCTCGCCCGGGCGTGGCGGCACGGGGCGAATCAGGCAATGCTTGGTGTAGCCGATCAAATCGCGGCGGCCGGCCTTTTCCAGCGCCTCGCGCACCAGCTTGTAGTTCTCGGGCTTGCGATACTGGATGAGCGCGCGCTGCATGGCCTTTTCGTGCGGGTCTCGCGCCACATAGATCGGCTCCATGGTGCGCGGGTCCACGCCGGTGTAGTACATGCACGTCGACATGGTGGACGGGGTGGGGTAGAAGTCCTGCACCTGCTCGGGCATGTAGCCCATGTCGCGTACGGCCTCGGCAAGGTCCACGGCTTCCTTCATGGTCGAGCCGGGATGGCTCGAGATCAGATACGGCACCACGTACTGCTTGAGCCCGTATTCGCGATTCAAGCGTTCAAATTTACGGCAGAATGCGTCGTAGACGGCGCGGCTCGGCTTGCCCATCACGGACAACACCGCGTCGCTCACGTGCTCGGGCGCTACGCGCAACTGGCCCGAGACATGGTGCTCCAGCAGCTCGCGCAAAAACTCGTCCGAGGCATCGGCCATGGTGTAGTCAAAGCGGATGCCGCTGCGGACGAAGACCTTCTTGACGCCCGGCAGCTGGCGCAGGTCGCGCAGCAGCTGCGTGTAGCCGCTCTCGTCGACCACCATGTTCTTGCACACGCTCGGCCACAGGCAGCGCTTGTTCTTGCACACGCCGTGCTTGAGCTGCTTGTCGCAGGCCGGACGGCTAAAGTTTGCCGTCGGCCCGCCCACGTCGTTGATGTAGCCCTTAAACTCGGGATCGTGCGTGAGCAGCTCGGCCTCGCGCATGATTGAGTCGTGGCTGCGCATCTGCAGTACGCGGCCCTGGTGGAAGGTGAGCGCGCAAAACGAGCACTCACCAAAGCAGCCGCGGTTGGAGCTAATGGAAAACTTGATCTCGGCAAAGGCCGGCACGCCACCTGCGGCATCGTAGTCGGGATGCCAGTCGCGCGCGTAGGGGAGTTCGGCCACCTCGTCCATCTCGTCGGTGGTGAGCGTCGCCGACGGCGGGTTCTGCACCACATAGACGCTGTTGGGGTAGGGCTCTACCAGGCGATGTCCGGTGATGGGGTCCATATTCTGCTGCTGTACGTTAAAGCTGCGTGCGTAGTTGAGCTTGTCGGCAGCAAGGTCGTCCCAGCTGGGTAGCAGGTCGTAGTCGTAGACCTCGTCGAGCGAACCCGTGCGGTAAACGGTGCCGTTGATATAGGTGATCTGATCGACGGGTAGCCCCGCGTCGAGCGCGTCGGCGATTTCGACAATCGCGTGCTCGCCCATGCCGTAGATGAGGATGTCGGCGCCCGAGTCGAGCAGTACCGAACGCTTGAGCTTGTCCTGCCAGTAGTCGTAGTGGGCCAGGCGGCGCAGGCTCGCCTCGATGCCGCCGATGATGATGGGAGCGTCCTTGAACGTCTGGCGGATGAGGTTGCCGTAGACCGTGACGGCTCGGTTGGGGCGGTGCCCTTCCTCGCCACCGGGAGTGTAGGCGTCGGTGTGGCGGCGGTGCTTGGTCACCGAATAGTGGTTGACCATGGAGTCCATGTTGCCGGCGCTGACGAGAAAGCCCAGGCGCGGCTCACCGAGCACGCTGATGCTGGCGGGATCAGTCCAGTCGGGCTGGCAGATAATGCCCACCTTGTAACCGTGTGCATCAAGGACGCGGCTGATGATGGCCATACCAAAGCTGGGATGGTCCACGTAGGCGTCGCCGCAAATGTAGACAAAGTCGCATTGGTCCCAGCCGCGCGCATCCATGTCGGCGCGGCTGACGGGGAGGAACTTGTCGCGGCCCGGACGCCAGGGGCGTGAGGGCGCTGCTGGGGCATGAGTGGTGTGCCCACCCTGCTCCTTACCGCCGCGCTTTTGCTGCTGGCCCTGTTTGCCCTGCTGACTGCGCTGGTTGTTCTGAGCGTGCTGAGGCTTTTTTGCCACGATCCCTCCCGGTGTTTGTATACTGCACGTAATTGTAACCAGTCTTTTTAGGACGGGGCTAAAAAGACTGGGGGAGTACATGAGCTGGGGGATCGGCGCGTCGATACGGGTGTCGGTGCCACGTCCGCTGTTTGTTTCCAGACTGTGTATCTGCGCGTTGGGGAAGCCGTCTCGCGCGCACGCCATGTTGTCAATGGGTTACAGTATGAACGGCGGCTATGTCTCCGCCAACGCACGAGAGAGTCGTCAACAAGGAGGATGCACGACGATGCAGCGTGCCAAACAGATATCGGAGTCTATTGAGCTGGGCATCATCTTGGCGCTCGCCGGTGGCTTTATGGATGTGTATTCGTACATTGGGCGCGACCATGTTTTCGCAAACGCGCAGACGGGCAACATCCTGCTCGTGGGCGTGAGCATCTCCGAGGGCAACTGGGCGCTGGCGGGACGCTATTTCTTCCCTGTGGTGTCGTTTGCCGTGGGCATTATGCTCGCCGACCTGGTGCACGAACGGTTTGGCAGCGTGATTCACTGGCGCCAAGTGACGGTGTTCTTTGAAGCCGTCATCTTGCTGGGCGTGAGCTTTATCCCCGGTGGCGGTTACAACCTGCTCGCCAACTGCCTCACTTCGTTTGCCTGCGGCATGCAGGTCGAGAGCTTCCGCAAGATCCACGGTCACGGCATCGCTACGACCATGTGCATCGGTAACCTGCGCAATGCGCTGCAAAACGTGGACGACTACATCATCACCCACAAGCGCGGCTTTTTGGAAAACGGCGTGCTGTACTTTGGCGTGATCTTTACCTTTGTGTTTGGCGCCGTGCTGGGCAACTGGTGCATCGAGCGCATGGGCCTGCACGCCATTGCGGTGGCGAGCGTGCTGCTGTTTGTCGCGTTTGCCATCATGTTTATCGACCGCGAGCGCGATTTGCGCTTTCGCTGGAAGGTTGCGGCCGAGGCTTGGAAAGAGGGCTGCCGAAAGTAACCGAATGCGGCAAAGAGACAGCCCCTTTGCCGCATTATTTTTCATCTCTATGTAGTACAGCTTCAGGAGCCAGAAAAAAACTATCTAGCTCCTGAATGTTGTTACGAACTGCTTTTTGCAATTTATTCGAGATGCTCTTCAATCCGAGCCCTCAGAAGGGCAATGGCTGTGGGTATCCCAATTGCGGCGGCTAATTCGGCTTTATCCAAAACCTGTATGTTAAAGCACGATTGTTTATCACATTGAAGGACGTTAACTGAAGATAGCTTCACTTCCCGTTGACTGAATATATCGTAATCTCCAAATAGGAAGTTACCTTTTATTGTGTAATTCGGTATGTTCGTTACGCACTTCATCTCAAGTCTGTTTAGGCCATAATCGAACACCGCAACTTCCTTGTGTTCGATGATGAGCGCAACCCTGGGCATGTTACTAAAACCACCGTCGACGACAGTAAAGAGCTTTTCATTTGCATCGTCATAAACGGTGTATTTAAGACTCAATAGCTGTCCTAGTGGACCCGTGAACCCATGTCTTTTGATGTTGAGGTTGTCTCCCGCTGGGTTGACGAGAGCCAGAGCATGCGGATAAGGGTTACCTTCAATTGAGATTCGATATTCGTTTGTAGCCGTCTTGCTCGATTTAGGACCAGTAGCCATCACGCGTCATCGCCTCGATTGAATTGGAACCGTCTTCTGCTTCGTGCGGAGAATTACGCTGTATGTTGCAGTACATGCAGCTGCAATAACCGCATGGGCAATTTCTAACAAAATGAATGACACTATTTGCTGCATGCATATTAATTACTATAAAGTATCCTTTTATTAAACGTATTGTCAAACATATATTGCTAAAACAGAAACAATTTATAGACTGAGTTGGTCGTATTCTTTGGGCAATTGCTCCTATAATCTAGCCTTCGCTGCAGTCGGGAGGGAAGGACCGGGGCTCCGTTATTATGTTGAAACGCTTTAACACTTTTGACGTTCTCATGCATTTTTTGTTTCAAAAGCGTTAGGATGGGACTCATAGCGTGGGGCGTAATGGGCGCCCCGCACACGATGGGAGGCTATCAATGGCTAATCGTTTCGTTCTCAACACCATTTCTTATCATGGTTCCGGCGCCATCAAGGAGATCCCCGGCGAGCTCCAGCGTCGCGGCTACAAGAAGATCTTCGTCTGCTCCGACCCCGATCTGGTCAAGTTTGGCGTTACCGCTAAGGTGACCGACGAGCTCGACGCTGCCGGCATCGCTTGGAGCCTCTACTCCGAGATCAAGCCCAACCCCACCATCCAAAACGTCAAGGACGGCGTCGAGGCCTTCAAGGCCGCCGAGGCTGACGCTATCGTGACCATCGGTGGTGGCTCCTCCATGGACACCGCCAAGGCTATCGGCATCATCATCAACAACCCCGAGTTCGCCGATGTCCGCAGCCTTGAGGGCGTTGCTCCGACTAAGAACCACGCCGTGTTCACCATCGCCGTGCCGACGACCGCCGGTACTGCTGCTGAGGTGACCATCAACTACGTCATCACCGACCCCGAGAAGGTCCGCAAGTTCGTGTGCGTCGACACCAACGACGCCCCCGAGGTCGCCGTCGTCGACCCCGACATGATGGCCTCCATGCCCGCCGGCCTGACCGCTTCCACCGGTATGGACGCTCTGACCCACGCTATCGAGGGCTATACCACCAAGGGCGCTTGGGAGCTCTCCGACATGTTCCACTTTGAGGCTATTAAGCTGATCAGCGAGAACCTGCGCGACTCGGTCGCCGAGGCCAAGTCCGGTCAGCCCGGCTCCGGCCGCGAGGGCATGGCTCTTGGCCAGTATGTCGCCGGCATGGGCTTCTCCAACGTCGGCCTGGGCATCGACCACGCCATGGCTCACACCCTGTCCGCTCACTACGACACCCCGCACGGCGTTGCTTGCGCCATGCTGCTGCCGATCGCCATGGAGTTCAACAAGCCGGTTTGCGCCGAGCGCCTGGCCAAGGTTGCCGTTGCCATGGGCGTTGACACCACGGGCATGAGCACCGACGAGGCTGCCGACGCCGCTATCGCCGCCGTTAAGCAGCTTTCCGCCGACGTGAACATCCCGCACGTCTGCGAGGCCATGAAGGCTGACGAGATCGAGGTCCTGGCCAAGGACGCCATGGCCGACGCTTGCTTCCCGGGTAACCCGCGCGAGGCGACGCTCGACGACGTCATCGAGCTCTTCAAGAAGATCTGCCCGGCTGCCTAACTTGGTTCGGCGGACCCCTGCCCGTTAGCCCCAGAATCGTCCTCGGACATGTCGGAGGCCCCGCTGCGCACTACGTGCGGCGGGGCCTCCTTCTGTCCTGCGGAAAGATTGTGGGCTAACGGGCAGGGGCTCGCCGGCTCGTTATCGTGGCGGGCGCAGTTCTGGGGAGCTCGATGGGTCATCTCGCTAGGTAAAAAGATGGTTCGCGGTGGTATTGTTGCTGTGGGTTTAATTCGATATGAAAGGGTGACTTTGGTGTCCAAGATGGATTCTACGCTCTCCTATATTACTGAGCAGTTGAAGGCGCTTACCTCGATTGCTTCGCCTACGGGCTATACCCGTGCGGCGACTGATTATCTAATGGAGGCCCTGCGCGATATGGGCTTTGGCCCCGAGCGCTCCAATAAGGGTAACGTGCTGGTTGAACTTGGCGGCGAGGGCGAGCCGCTCGTACTGGCGAGCCATGTCGATACCCTGGGCGCCATGGTGCGCTCCATTAAGGACAATGGCCGCCTGCGTCCCACGACGCTTGGTGGGCACCAGTGGTCTACGGCCGATGGCGAGAACTGCACCGTCTACACGCGCGACGGCAATGTGTACACGGGTGTGGTTCTCAACACTGAGCCTTCGGCGCATGTGGCCGATGAGCCGGTCAAGACCATCGAGAAGAACATGGAGATCCTGCTCGACGAGAACGTCGACAGCAAGGACGATGTGCTCGAACTGGGTATTCAGACCGGTGACATCATCGCTATGGATCCTCGCACGACGGTGACGGAGAGTGGCTACATCAAGAGCCGCTTCCTGGATGACAAGCTGTCGGCGTCGATTCTGCTGGGTCTGGCCCGCGCCGTTGCTGACGGCGAGGTGACCCTTTCGCGTAAGGTTTCGTTGCTCTTTACGGTGTACGAGGAGGTCGGCCACGGCGGTGCCTTTGTGCCGGCTGACACGCGCGAGATGATCAGCGTGGACATGGGCTGCGTGGGTGACGACCTGGGCTGCACCGAGCGCATGGTTTCGATTTGCGCTAAGGATTCGGGTGGCCCCTACAACTACGACCTGGTAACCACGCTGTCCAACATCGCGCGCGAGCTCGAGCTCGATTACGCCATCGACGTGTACCCGCATTACGGCTCGGACGTCGAGGCCACGCTCTCGGCCGGCTACGACATTCGCCATGGTCTGATCGGCCCCGGCGTGTACGCGAGCCACAACTACGAGCGCAGCCACATGGACGGCGTGCGCAATACCTTCGAACTCGTCCGCGCCTACGTACAGCGCTAGGCGCATTTATAGCGCGTGGCAAGTTAAGAGCGTCCTAGCCGGTATAACGTTGTCGGCAGGGGCGCTCTTGTGCGTTGCGGTGAAATAGGGACTGTTTGGCGGTTTTAAACGCTTAAACAGTCCCTATTTCACCGCAACTCATGAAGGGAATGGGGCTACCTGATGGCTGCCGTAACGGTGCCGCCGCCCAGGACGATGTCGCCGCGGTAGACTACAACGGCCTGGCCGGGGGCGATGGCGCGCTGTGGCTTGTCAAAGGTCAGCAACATTTGCCCGCCTTCGCCGTGCGTAAGGGTCGCTGCCTGGTCTTTCTGTCGGTAGCGGTATTTGGCACCCACGCGAATGCCGCCGGCATCCAGCTCGGCCTCCATGTGGTCGGCAGGGGCGCTCCAAATCCAGTCGTTGGCTGTGAGCGCTGTGGCCGTCAGGTCCTCGGCCTCGCCCAGATGCACAATGTTGTTGGCGGCATCGACGCCCGTTACGTACACGGGGTGCGCCATCGCGACGCCCAGGCCCTTGCGCTGGCCGATGGTATAGCGCAAGGCGCCATTGTGGCTTCCGACCACGCTGCCGTCGCGCCACACGATATTGCCCGGTGCAGCGGCATGTCCGCAGCGGCGCTCGATATAGCCCGCGTAGTCGCCGTCCGCGATAAAGCAGATATCCTCGCTCTCGGCCTTCTTGGCGTTTATGAAGCCCTGTTCGGCGGCAATGCGGCGCACGTCGCGCTCTTTGTCCAAGCCTGCCAGCGGAAAGATCGTGCGTGCCAGGCGCTCTTGCGTGAGCGAATACAAAAAGTAGCTCTGGTCCTTTTTGGGGTCCTCGCCACGGTGCAGCTGCCAGGTGCCGTCGGACGCCTGGCTCGTTTTGGCGTAATGGCCTGTGGCGATGTGGTCGCAGCCCATATCGAGTGCCGCATCGAGCAGCGCGCCAAACTTAATATGGCGGTTGCAGATGATGCACGGATTGGGCGTCAGCCCCTCCTGGTAGGCGTTCACAAAGCGCTCGATCACGTTACGGTCGAAGGTTTGCTGCAGGTCGAGCACGTGATGGGGTATTCCCAGGCGCCCGGCGACGGCCTTCGCGTCAGCGATGTCGCGATCGACTTTGCTCATGCCCGTGACGGGATCGGGCGCGGGGCAGGTGAGGCGCATGGTGGCACCGACACATTCGTAACCCTGACTTTTGAGCAGATACGCGGTCACGCTGGAATCGACGCCGCCGCTCATGGCGACGAGCACGCGCTTGTTGTGCATGGGGAGGTTCTCCTTGGTGGCATGTGGCCAAAAAAGAAAAGCGGCGCGGGAGGCTGGTTCCGCGCCGCAGACATTGTAGCAAGTTCGGACGTCTCGTGGGACACCCTGATGGGATGGGCTCAGACTGCCGGGAGAGAGGAGACCGGTTCGTCCTGGGCTCAACCTATGGGCGGCAGACCTTAGTCCTGGAAGAGCGCCGTGGACAGGTAACGCTCACCGGTGTCGGCGAGCAGCGTCACGATGGTCTTGCCTTCGTTCTCGGGGCGCTTGGCCAGCTGCAGTGCGGCCCACACGGCGGCGCCGGACGAAATGCCCACGAGCACGCCCTCCTTGTGGCCCACGGCGCGGCCGGTGGCAAAGGCGTCGTCGTTCTCGACGGGGATGATCTCGTCATAGATCTGGGTGTCGAGGACATCGGGCACAAAGCCGGCACCGATACCCTGGATCTTGTGCGGGCCGGCCTGGCCCTTGGAGAGCACCGGGGAGGTGGCAGGCTCGACGGCGACGACCTGAATCTCGGGGTTCTGCTCCTTGAGGAACTCGCCCACACCGGTCACGGTGCCGCCGGTGCCAACGCCGGCGACGAAGATGTCGACCTTGCCGTCGGTGTCATCCCAGATCTCGGGGCCGGTCGTGGCCTTGTGGATGGCGGGGTTGGCGGGGTTCACGAACTGGCCGGCGATAATGCTGTTGGGCGTCTCCTTCTGCAGCTCCTCGGCCTTGGCGATGGCGCCCTTCATGCCCTTGGAGCCGTCGGTGAGCACGAGCTGTGCGCCATATGCCTGCATAAGCTTGCGGCGCTCGACGGACATGGTCTCGGGCATGGTGATGATCACCTTGTAGCCGCGGGCGGCCGCCACCGAGGCGATGCCGACGCCGGTGTTGCCGCTCGTGGGCTCGATGATGGTGTAGTCGCCGCCGCGCACGAGCTTGCCGGCCTTCTCGGCCTCGTCGATCATGTTCTTGGCGACGCGGTCTTTGACGGAGCCGGCGGGGTTGAAGTATTCCAGCTTGACGAGCACACGGGCCTTGAGGTCCTCATCGGCCTCAAAGTGAGTGAGCTCCAGAAGCGGAGTGTGGCCGATAAGCTGATCGATGGACGTGTAAACCTTGCTCATGGTGAACCTCCAAAGTGTTCAAGTGACTGGATACCGTGTGGTTTTACGGTGTGGGTAGCGGCGAAACCCACAAACCTTATGGGTTGTTCGTTTTGCTGTTGGCAAGCATAGTAGGCACTAAAGCCTAGTAATGCAATAGGAAATAGAAGATTATTACGAGTCGATTAACCATCTTGACGGGAATAGGTATTTTCAAAACCAATATTTCGGCTAGAATTTCTACGAATTAAAAGACCGAAAGGCAGCAATATATATGTTGGTTTCCACAAAGGGCAGATATGCCCTGCGCGTTATGGTCGACTTGGCCGAGCATCAGGCGGCAGGCCGTATTCCCCTCAAAGAGATCGCCGCGCGTCAGGGGATTTCGGAGAAGTATCTGGAGAACATTTTGGCCACGCTCGTCCGCGCCAATATGCTCTCGGGCATGCGCGGCAAGGGCGGCGGCTACGTGCTCACGCGCCCGCCCGAGCAGTACACGGTGGGCGAGATCCTGCGCCTGACCGAGGGTAGCCTAGCACCGGTCGCATGCCTGGACGGCGACTGCAAAGGTTGCTCGCGATCTGATGAGTGTCCCACACTCGATGTTTGGAAGAACCTGGACAAGCTCATCAACGACTACCTCGACGGCGTGACACTCGATACACTCGTTGCCCCCAACGAGGGCTACGACTACGTCATCTAGCCCCACCTGCTATTGGGGGACGGGGCAGAAATGGTAGATTTTCCTGCCCTCTGAGGCTCGACAAATGACAAGGCTGCCCATCGTTGCGATGGACGGCCTTCGTTTTGGCGTGTTGTGGCGGTCCGTATCCGGTCGCTTTAGTTTCTGGCGACGCTGTCGAGAATGCTGCGCATGATGGATACCAGGATGCTGCCCATAAAGGCCGATCCAAAGCTGGCGATGGAGATGCCCGCGCCCAGCAGATTGACCGACAGGTAGCTGGCCAGCTCGAGCATAAAGCTGTTGACCACAAGCTGAAAAATACCAAGCGTGATAATAGTGAGTGGCAGCGAGATGACCGTCAGGAACGGCTTAACGAGCGAGTCGACGATGTTGAGGAACAGTCCCACGAAGGCAAAGCAGACCCAGGCGTCGGCCATGCCGAAGGGCTGAATGCCGGGGACGAGAAACGTTGCGATCGCGATGGCGATTGAGGTAAAGAGCCAGTTAAGCATAAAGCGCATGGTGTGAATCCTTTCTTGCGCATGGCGTGGTGAGGGAGCGTGAGGGGCACATGCCTTTGCAACTTGGATGGGTGCGGGGCACGGCCCTGTTTGGGCGCCCATTGTCTCAGATATTCGTGGAGCTTGCGTGCGCATTCGGTTTCAAAACGGCGTTCGTCCTAGAAAACGCGCCGCTGGCAGAGAGTTTTGTCGCTTTAGTTTGGTGGTGTGCTAAACTGCTACGGGCAAAAGCCACAGGCGTTGCCCTATTGCATAGAACGGGCGAACGATGCCCGATGTCAGTATCAACTTCGATGCCTTTTGGCGGGTTTGGCGGTGATCGATGAATATCGAGAACATGTTTGACAAGCCTGATGTCAAGCAGCTGGTCCACGCATTTAGCCTTTTGGACGACGAGAAAGATATCCAAGCGTTTTTGACCGATATCTGCACGCCGCGCGAGATTTGCGATCTTTCGCAACGTCTGCAGGTTGCGCGTTATCTGGATGAGGGCGAGCCTTATGTTGAGGTTCAGGCCCGCACCGGCGCTTCGTCCACCACGGTGAGCCGCGTGTCCAAGGCGCTTAATGGCGAGTACGGTGGCTATCGCAAGATCCTCATCAAACTGGAGGATGGCGAGTAGGCCATCGGCGAAAAACGAATTGCGCAGAACCGTCCCTTCGGGGGCGGTTTTTTGATCCCTTGGGGACGGAGGAAATCTGTTGGCGTGGGGCAAATCTGTCCGCGTGGGCGGGTAGGATGGAAGTATTGATTATTGCGAACGGTTTGAGTGGAGGACCATGCCTGTTCGAATCTATACCACCAATGCCGGCACGGATTTGAGTGATGCCGAGTCGGCGCTGCTTGCCGACCTTGTTGACTGCCACGGACGTGCCGTGCTGCTGGCACCTACGTTTGCCGAGCTCGACCTGTGCCGTCATGATGCGGCGGAAGCCGGGATTTCGCTGGGTATTGACTACAAGACGCCTACATCGTGGCTTCGCTCGCTTTGGGAGCTTATGGGCGATGGCCGCAGCTTTGTGGATAACCTTCAGCGCCAGATGCTGTTCTCGGACATGATCGACCGCTGCGACGACGCTGCTCTGCAGCCGCTCTCGCGCAGCCAAGGCACGGTACGCATGCTTTCGCGTATGGCCCGCGATGTGTTGCCTGGCGTGGCGGGGACGGGCGACGAACGCTGCCGCGATGCCGCCGCTCAGCCCGAGCCCAAAAGCGACGCTGAGGCTCGCGTGTTCGAGCTTTTGCGTGCCTACGCGGGCGGTTTGGACCGTCGAGATATGGTCGAGCCCTGCGAGGCGGCTGACATTATGGCCGGCGCTTTGGCCGACAACCTGCCGGGGCGCGCCCGCGCCGTTTGCGTGCGCGGCGTCACGTCATTTACGTATAGCCTGCTCGAGCTGCTGTCCGCCGTGGCAAACAACGGGGGAGAGGTTGTCGTGCTGCTTGCCCGCGAGCAAGCGGCGATGCGCGAGGAGCTTGCCGCGGCATTTGATGTCCGCGGTGTGCTGTTTGAGATCGCGCCGCTGGGGGAGGGCGCCGCCGCGCCCCAGACTGCCTCCAAGTCCGCTGCTCAGCCTGCCTTTATTGAGGTCGCCGGCCCCCATGCCCGTGCCCATGCTTATGCGGACGTCATCGATAAGTTGGTGAAAGCGCACAAGGAGTTCAAGGACGATAAAGTTGCTGCAACACCCGCCGACCCCGTACGCGTGCTCGTTGTTTCTGCCCGGGCACCCCAGCTGTTCGGCGAGCTTGCCGCTCGTTTGGCGGCGCGCCACGTTGCTGCCGAGACGGCCGAGTTCACGGCGTTTTCCCAATCCATTGCGGGCAGGCAGTTCACGGCGCTCGCCAACCTGATCGAGCGTATGAAGGCCGCCGACGAAGGGGCAGCTTCTAAGACTGAGTGGTGGCCCGCTCCGGAGCTTACCGACTGGATTTACAGCCCGCTTTCGGGTGCCGACGCCGCCAGCGCGCGCACGTTCGACAAGAATATGCGACTGTCGCGCAGCAAGACCACTGCGGGCGTCAAGAGCCTGCTGCAGAGCGTGCAGGGCCAGGTGAGGGGCGCGCGTAAAGCGGCGAGCGACGAGAACTGGTTTAAGAACGTGCCGTGCGTGATCTCGGACGTGTTCCAGGCGCTGTGGCGCGACAAACCCGTGACGGCGCTCAAGGCCATGCTTGCCGTTGCCGAGGCACTGCCCGATCGCGCACTTGGCGGTCTCGACGGTCAGGCCCGTCGCCAGGCGGAGGTGGCCCTGCTGCGCCACGTCATCGACATCCTTATGAATGGCGCCCGTGCGCTCGACGTGTCGCAGGCCGCGACCGTGCCCGTGCTCGATGACATTCGCACCAAGGTGGACAAGCGTAGCGCCGCCTACGATTACGAGACCTACGAGGTTGACCGTGCGCCACGCGCCCAGGTTCGCTTTGCTTCGCTTGCCGATGCGGCGGCCCTGCGCCCCGGCAGCTACGATGCCGTGCTGTTTGCCGACGTCGACCTGGACAGCTATCCTCTCTCACACGAAGAGGGGCCGCTGACCACGCTGACGGCGAGCCTCGGTCGCGAGGGCGTGACGCTTGAGCCTGCGGCCTTGCTGCGCGCACGCTTTGGCCGCGCGACACAAGCGTCGCGTGGTCCGGTTACGCTCGCCCGTGTGACCCACGATCGTCAGGCGCGCGAGTGCTATCCGGCGGCCGTGTGGACCGAGTTGCGGGCGCATGCCGAGGCCGCTAACGATGCTAAGGCCGCTGACGCCGACAAGGCCGCTGACGACGCTAAGGCCGTTG
The DNA here is from genome assembly GCA_902490405.1 of uncultured Collinsella sp. GTDB lineage: Bacteria > Actinomycetota > Coriobacteriia > Coriobacteriales > Coriobacteriaceae > Collinsella. Next base: position 4,858 of record CABUDS010000015.1, on the reverse strand, counting down.
GCGCCGACAAGGCGAAGTGTGTGGGTGAGGGCGATATCGTAAGGGATTTCGATCCCGCGGCAGGCGAAGGTCTTAGGCGCGAGCGCGTGACCTGCGAAGCTCCTCAGCATCTGAGCGATGAAGCCATTCCGTATTTGGTCCTGCGTCGTCGCGATGGCGAGGGCGAGGATGCGCCGCTGGTGCCGCACCTGACGTCTGCCTCGCAGATCGAGGCCTATTCGACCTGCCCGCTATGCTGGTTCGTCTCGTATCGCGTCAAACCCCAGTCGATCGACGCTGGCTTTGGCAATATGGAGAAGGGCAACTTTGTCCACGACGTGCTGGAACACTTGCATGCCCGTCTGCCTCAGGAGGGCATGGAGCGCGTGACACCCATGAATCTGCCACGCGCGAAGGAGCTGCTGCGCGAGGTCTTTGACGAGACCTTGGCCGAGCATGCGGGCAAGCGCGGTACCGAGGGCCCGCTCGTGCCGCTCTCCCCGGTGGAGGAGCGCCAGGTGGCCGAGATTTTGCCGCAGCTGGAGGGCGTGCTTGCCTACGAGTCCGAGGCGCTCGCGCCCTTCGCGCCGCGCTACCTGGAGTTTGCGTTCAACGAGCTCCAGGTCGAGTATGCCGGTTGGCCGCTTGGCGGGCGCATCGACCGCGTTGATGTGGATGTCGAGAATCGCGCCGTGGTAATCGACTATAAGCATCGTTCGGGTGTCGAGGAGTTTAAACTCGCCGACCCTACGGTGCGCGACGAGGAATCGGGTGAGGCTGCCATCGACGACCCGCGGTGGCTACCGCCACATACCCAAACGCTCATCTACGCCCAGGCCATGCGCCGGGCGCTGGATTTGGACACCCGCGCGGCGCTCTACTTTTCGACCAAGGGCGGCAAGCCGGCGTTGCGCGGTGCCGCGAGCGCTGAGCTGCTCGAGGAAGAGCGCGGCGACGGTCGCATCCCGGGGCTTAAGAAGGGCTTTCCCGGCGAGGGCGGCAACATGGACTTCGATGCGCTGCTCGATCGCGTGGAGACCGGTATCGCCGAGCGCCTGCGCGAACTCGAGGCGGGCAACGTGGCTGCTGTCGACCCGGCGTCGACGCAGGCCGCGCATGCGCGCTGCTCGTATAACCATGAAGGAACGTTTGTAAGGAGGGACGTGTAGACCATGGATCTTTCGACCTTGATGCCGCAACAGCTGCAGATCGTCAAGACGCTCGACCGTCCGCTGTTTGTCTCGGCGGGCGCCGGTTCGGGCAAGACCTTTACCCTCACGCGCCGCATCGTCTACGCGCTCTCGCCCGAATCCGGTCCGTTCGTTGAGCATCTGGACCAGGTGCTCGCCATTACCTTTACCAAAGATGCCGCGGCCGAGATCCGTGACCGCGTGCGCCGCGCGCTCATCGACGAGGGCATGGACGAGGAGGCCCTGACCGTCGACGACGCATGGATCTCGACCATTCACGGCATGTGCTCGCGTATCCTGCGCGCGCACGCGTTGGAGCTGGGCATCGATCCCGAGTTCACGGTGCTCATCGATACCGACGAGCTTATGGACCAGGCTGTTGAGCATGTGCTGGGTCGCGCGACGGCACCCGATGCCGCCCCCGAGCTCGCGGCATCGCTCAAGGCCCTCTACGCCTGGTATCCCATGGCGGGCGAGGGCGGCCCCTTTGGCGCCGGCACGACCATCAAGGGTCTGGTACGCGACCTGCTGGAGCTCTCGAGCCAGTTGCCGGGCGGCATGGACGATGTGTGCGTGGCGCGCGGCCAGGCTGACACTTCGGCGCTTGCCGACGCCTATCGCGCGGCGTTGGGTGCGAGCAAGGCCGCGACCGAGAAGGCACAAGTGGCACTCGACGCCATCGACGCGTTTGAGGCGAGCGGTAAAACCATGGAGGATGCGGCGCGGCTCATGATGTCGTGCACCATGCCGCGGGCGAGCAAGGCGTTCCCCAAGGAGCAGGTCGAGCTGCTCAAGGCCGAGGCCGCCGATGCATTTATCAATATCGTGCTTGCCTGCGGTGGCCCGGCGCTCGATGCACTGGTGGACTTGGCCCGCTCTGTAGAGGCTGAGTACCGCGCACTGAAGGCCGGCCAGTCTGCCCTCGATAACAACGACCTGCTGCGCATGGCGTACGAGGCGCTGCGCGACTACCCGGCTATTCGAGCAGCCTATGAGGGCCGCTTTAAGATGGTCATGATCGATGAGTTCCAGGATACCGACCAGATGCAGGTTGACCTGATCCGTTACCTGACCGGCGCGGGTGAGCGTGCGCTGTGTACCGTGGGCGATGCGCAGCAGTCGATCTACCGCTTCCGTGGCGCCGAGGTTGAGGTCTTCCGCCGCCAGGAGCGCAAAGTGGGCTCCTCTGCTGCGCCCGAGACGGCTGCCGCATCCGATGCCCCCGCCGGCGAGCTCGTCAAACTTGTGCGCAACTTCCGCAGCCACGACGAGGTGCTGCGCTATGTGGCACGCGTCTTTGACGGCGACACCGGTGGTTTGATGCAGGGGTTCTTGGATCTTGAACCGAGCGACAAACGCAAGGACAAGCTCAAGGCAAAGGCATCGCGCCGCCAGGCGGTCTTCGTTGCCGGTGGCAGCACACAGGAGCGAACGCAGGCGAAAGCTCGTGCGATTGCCGAACGTTTCCGCGCGCTTGCCGATAAAAAACAGCCCCAGGGCAGCATGGTACTGCTGCTGGGGCGCATGACCAATGCCGATGTCTACGCACAGGCGTTTCGCGACCAGGGGCTCGACTGCGTCATCGCGGGCGGCTCAGTCTTTGCCCAAGCTGCCGAGGTGCAGACGGTGCGCGCCCTGGTGTGCGCGCTTGCCAATCCGGCCGATACGGCGCAGGGTTTTATGCCACTGCTGGCCTCGCCGATGTTTGCACTCGGCGCCCAGGAGTTCCTGGCGCTGGCGACCAAACTCGACGAGCAAACGGGCGAGACGTCGCGTCGCAACATCGATGCGGGCATCATGAGCGATTCCGATGTGCCGGGTTTGCAGGGCTTGCCGCTCGTAACGCGCGCCCGCGAGGTGCTGCGCTACGCGCTTCGTCGCGTGGGACGCGATTCGTTCGCCGCCATCGCGCGCGACGTGGTCAATGCCTCCGGCTGGTTCGTGCGTCTGGCGCAGCGTGGCCCCGAGGGCAAGGCCATCGCCGCCAACGTGCTCAAGGCGCTCGACGCCGTGGCCGAGGCAGAGGCCGAGCTCGGCAATTCTCCGCGCTCCATCGCGCTCGCCTTCGACCGCTTCTTGGCGGGCAAGGAGGCCCCGGGCGCGCTCAACGAGGAGGGCGACGGCGCGGTGCGCATCATGACGGTGCATGCGTCCAAGGGTCTGGAGTATCCGGTCGTGGCGGTTGCCGAGTGTTTTGGCGTGCGCAAATCGTCCGGTGCGGCTCAGATGGGGCGTGTCGAGGGCGGAGCGCAGGTCGTGGCGCTGCCGGCACGCTTCGACGGCGTTAAACTCGCGGACGGCACGTTCGTGAAGGGCGACGACGTCAAAAAGCAGTTTGAGCATGCGTTTAAGGGCAAGGGTACGTCGCTGTGGCTGCCGCCGGAGCTCATGGAGGACGTCTGTGCGACGGGTTCTCCCGCCGAGGCATTTGCTCGCCTGCGCAACGACGACCTGCAGCTTTCGCTCGAGGAGCGGGCTCGTTTGCTCTATGTCGCCATGACGCGAGCGCGTGAGCTGGTGATCTTGGCGATGGATGCCGGCGTGAGCCGCGGCAAGCTGTGCGCGCCGACCTTCGACGTCGAGACCGATCTGACTTACGACGTGCTGCGCCGTATTCTGCCGACGGACGGCTTGGACATGCCGCAGCTCGATGCCGACCGCCTGGTGTTCGACAACTCCAAGCCGGGCGACTACGAGCTTATCTCGCTGGCGGACTTTACGTTTGGCGAGCAGGCGTTTGAGGCCAACGCTTCACTGGATGCCGAGGGTAGGCTCGTTCGCGGTGATGCGGAGGCGGAGGGTGCCGATGCTGCCGCCGATCGCCCGGTCGCGCCCGGCCCCGCCGACCCCGAGCCCGATTCGTTTGAGCTCGTGTATCCCCAGACGGTGGGCGTGCGCATGGGCACCTGCTCGTATCCGGCGCGTGATTCGTACAGCTATTCGTCGATCGCCGCGGCGCTCCATGCCGAGGCCGAGGACCGTGCCGCCGAGACGCGTGTTCCCATGGACGAGGCTGGCGATGATGCGGAGTCGGATGGCTCGGAGATGACGGATACGGACGTGGCTGCTGTCGAGCCCACCGGCAATCCCATGGCGCTGGGCTCGGCCTTCCATGCTGCCTGCCAGTGGCTGATCGAGATGGGTGCCGATGCGCTGCCCGCTGAGCGTGCCGATGCACTGGCGCGTCTGTGGCACCTGACGCCGGAGCAGCGCGAACGCTTCGACGTTGCTCTTGACCGCTGGCTCAAGTCGGCTGTTCGTGCCGACCTGCTCGCGTGGCCGTGCGTTCGCGCCGAGGTGCCGTTCTTTTCGCTGGGCTGCGAGGACGAGGACATCGCTCGCTATGGTGCATATGCCGAGGGCGCCATCGACGCTTTGGCGACGAACCCGGCGGATTCGTCACGCGCGCTGGTCATCGACTACAAGACGGGCGGCACACCGGACGAGACGCCGGAACAGCTGCAGGAGAAGCACGCCCTGCAGGCGCGCGTCTACGCCGATGTGTTGCACAAGGCGGGCTTTGAGGCCGTGACCGTCAAGTTCGTCCGCGTGGAGCAGGCGAATCCAGCCATCTTCGTCGACCCCGCCGAACCTCAAGTAGTCACCTACAACTTCTAGCCCTCAATAACTTGCGGGTAGCGCGCAGAGATGTGGTGTAAGAGGCGGGGAATGCCCCGCCTCCGCCCTTT
>CABUDS010000014.1 GCA_902490405.1 uncultured Collinsella sp. | reverse complement strand
ATGGAGTCGCCCACCATGGTCTGGACTGCGACAATCATGCCATAGTCGGGGTCGATGGAATCGGCCGGCACAGCAGCACCGATGCCAAAGCCAGCGAACAGGTAGATCACGGCGATGGACAGGCCACCGACGATGATAGCCTTGGGGATATCGCGAGCGGGATCGGCCATGTCGTCGGTCATGGTGCAGATGACCTCGAAGCCCATGAAGTTAAAGATGATGATCGACAGGTAGCCGAGAGCGTTGGTGTTGGTGAGCTCGGGCAGGAAGGTGGCAGCGGACATGTCGTTCGCAAAACCGTTCTCCATGGCATACCAAATGCCCAAAGCGCCAACGATAACGGCGACGGCGACCTTGATGATGGCGCCACCGTTAAGGACCCACTCGGAGTCGGCCGCCTTGGAGCGGCCCATGAGGTAGACGATCCACACAAAGGCAAGATCAATACCCATCTTGGCGATCAAGTTGAACTCGACGCCAAAGACCATGCCCAAAATGTCGGGGAACATGGTAGCTAGCGAGGCGATCCACAGCGGGTAGTTGACCCAGTAGTAGTACGAGATGCGGGCGCCCCATTTGTCGCCCAGGCCATCGCGTACCCAGTCGTAAATGCCGCCCTCGCCGTCATAGGTGGTACCGAGCTCGGCGACAACCATGCCGTAGGGAAGCAGGAAGGTCAGGATCAGGAAGATCCACCAGAAGAACTGCTGGTTGCCAATGGCAGCAGCAGGAGCGGCGGCCTCGCAAACGAAGACGACGCAGATGATGGTCGAAATGACCGTCAAGAAGGAAAGCTTTTTCTTTCCGTCGCTCATGATGAGCTCCTTCGCTCAGTCTTGGACAGATCCGAGGCCCTAAGGTATTAAGGCAATTGCTTGGGCCTCGGTGAGCGGGCGACAGGAGACGAGCATCCGCCGCCCGCAAACGTGCTTTTAGAAGCCTTGAGGCTTAGAGCTGCTCGAGAGCCTCGAGAGCGGCGTGGAGCTCAGCCTTGGCGGAGTACTCGACACCCTCGTCGTTGAGCGGGGTGCGCTTGCCCAGGGCGGCAAGGAGAGCACGGATGGAGTGCTTGCGGTTCTCGGCCTCGACCCAGCACAGGGAGCGCTCGGGATCGTCCATGACCTCGTCGACGACCTCCTCGTTGCGGGTGGCCGGCAGGCAGTGCATGAACTTGGAGCCTGCGCCGGCGAAGTTCATCATGTCCATGGTGACCTGATACTTGGGATAGAACACGTCCATGTAGTTCTCGCCCGAGACCTCCTCGTCGTACAGGCCGTACCACACGTCGGTGTAGATGAAGTCGGCGCCCTTGATGCACTCGATGTCGTCGGAGATGACGACCGAGCCGCCGGAGACCTTGCAGTTCTCCTCGGCGATGGCCATCATCTGCTTGCCGAACTCGGCGCGCTCCTCGACGGTGCCAACGTGCAGGCCGCCGTCGGGGATCTGGTGGCCCTTAGGTCCAAACTGGACAAACTTCATGCCGACCTTGGAGGCGATGAACATGAGGGAGACGCAGACCTGGGTGGCGTCGCCGATGAAGGCCAGGGTGCAGTCCTCGATCTTCTTGCCCTCGGGGAGGTTCTCGAGCATGGTCATGAGGTCGCCCATCTCCTGCGTGGGATGGTTGAACTCGGACATGCCATTGATGACGGGCACAGCGGAGCCCTCGGCGAGGCCGACGACGTCCTTGTGACGGTCAACGCGAGCCATCATGATGTCGAGCAGCGAGCCCATAACGCGAGCGGTGTCGCCCAGGGACTCGTGACCGCCGAGCTGGATGGTGCCAGGGCCATAGAACTGAGCATGGCCGCCAAGGTCGGTCATAGCGGTCTCGAAGGAAAGACGGGTGCGGGTGGAGACCTGCTGGAAGATCATGCCAAGGCTCTTGTTGCGGAGCAGGTGCGGATAATAACCGTCAACCTTGATGGCCTTCTTCATTGCCAGGCCAAGATCCTCGATAGCCAGGATCTGCTCTTTGGTGAAGTCGTTGGTGTCGATGAAATCCTTAGGCAGTGCCATGTCGATTTCCTTTCCGCCGGTCTTGCCGACTATTACTATGAGACGCTCGAACATCACGCCTCGTGTTGACAAGACCATCATTCACCCGTATGCAATTTTTACCTAGTTTATTCGGGATTAAAGACCGTTCACGGAGTTACACCCCCTCTAAACCAATATAAACCCGCAGGTAGCGAGCTTGCAGGGGGTTTACTATCTGGAACCGCGAACGGTATATCGCTATGCTGTAACTCGGCGCCTAATCCGCAATGAAACGATGGGTTGAGGCGTCTATATCCCGCAAGATATACAGGGCTCGGCCATAGACGAAATGAGATGGGACGGTGGCAGATGAACACTCTGATGTTCTTCTATACCCTAGCGATACTCCTGATTTGTATTGTGACGGCAGTGCTTTCGCTTGCCGCCTATGCCTCGTCTCGTCGACGGTTCTTTATCTATGGCAGCGGCGTATTTATCTGCTATGCCATCGAGATGACCGAGATTTTCTTTTTCGAATACACGCTGCAAAACCAGAGTTTTCCGGCCAGCGACTATTACTCAATTACCATGCCTGTGTTGCGGACCCTTGTGGCGACCGCTTCACAAGCTTTTATCTGGCTCATTGCCATGGACTTGCTCGACAAACATTCAAAAAAGCAGTTTGTTATTCCCGTCGCAACGTTCTTCCTGAGCGAGCTGCTGATCATTGTCGCTGTCCCCTACGGCCCCATGCATCAATGGCTCTACTACACGATACGTCAGGCATTCCTTGTATTTGTGGGGCTCTATATCTTTTGGACGGCGCATAAAAGCACGCAGGTCGAGCTTAAGGCGCGCGTCAACAATCAACGAAAGCACCTCATTATCGGCGCCATTCTGGTCGGTTGCATCGTTGCCGAGGATTTCTACAACATCCTTGTTGTTCCCATGAGCCTGGCACCCTCCTGGCTGCAGCTGTACCTATCCGAGCGCAACTTTAGCGAGAACATCTTTGCGTGCTACTTTGCGATTCTGCTGATTATCTATGCCTATCACGTGCTTTCGATTCGCATGCGGGAGGCACCCGAGGAAAAGAACGTCAGCGATCTTGATCGACACATCGAAGAGCAGATGCCCTTCTACCGCAACGCCTACAAGCTCTCCAACCGCGAGACCGAAGTCATGCGCCTGGTTGTGCTGGGCAAATCGAACCAAGAGATCGCCGACGAGCTATTCCTTGCCGTGGGCACCGTCAAGACCCACATCCACAACATCCTGGTCAAAACCGAGCAGCAAAACCGCACGACGCTGATCCTCCACTTCTGGAAGCGATAACCTACCAAAAAGGGACAGGTTTATTTTGGCAGGTTTTATCTGGGCAAACGTGAAGGCCGTCGCGAGGGAACTGCTTTCCCTCGCGACGGCCTTCTAACAGCGAAAACCAAGTGAGTAGGCTTTTTGCAGAAGGCCGAGCACGCCCCAAATCGACACAGCCCTGACCTGCGGTTTTATTGGGCACTTGCCGCGATGTGCTCGGCAGATCCAAAAAAGTCTACTCACTTAGTTTTGAGATGCATCAGGCGGGCAAAAAACCGCCGCGAAGAGGGCCCGGCTCCCTTCGCGGCGTTTGTTCGCTGTGGTTATGCGGCGGTTTTGCCCGCTCGCTACTCGCTGTAGCGGGTGGCGATGGCGGCTCGCACCATGCCGGTACTCATGAGGTACGTTACCAGGAAGTAGCCGCCGTAGGCTGCCAGGAAAATCGCACAGGTAAGACCCACGGTGCCGCCGATGCTCATGTTGCCAAACGTGCTCACCAGCTCGATGATCACCTTGAGCGCCACAAAGGAGTGCGCCAGACCCACTGCCAGCGGGAACAGGAAGAACACCGCTTGCTGTGCCATCACCGAATGGCGAATCTGGCGGTCGTCACAGCCGATCTGCGCCAGCACGCGATAGCTGCGGCTGCCATCTGCCACGTTGGAGAGCTGCTGGATCGACAGAATTGCCGCGCATGCAACGACCAGTACAAAGCCGATGTAGATAGCCAGATAGCTAATCATGCCGTTCATCTGCGCTGCCTGCGTATATAGCTCGGAGCGTGTCATGAAGACTCCCCACGACCCCGGCTCCTTGCCGTCAACGAGCAGATTGTCGAGCATGGTGTATTTAATGAGCTCATCGGCCTCGGTAACATCCATCCCCTGCTTGTAATTAACGAGCAGATTACTGGAATACGGCTGCAGATTAAGCTGGGACAGCAGCTCGTCGGCTACGACCACGGTACCGGGATTGCTACCGAGCCCCGAGTTGGCGATGGCCGCCGTGTCCTCGTCCGACTTATCGGTTGCGGGCTTGAGCTCATGCCCACCCAAGGTGAGGGTATGGCCGCCGGCCATGTATTTGGTGTACAGGTCGCCCAGCTCACCGCCCATATCACACGTAAGCACGTACTGGTCGCGGCCAATGCTCACCGGCTCCTCGCCCATCATCTGGCGCAGCTTGTTGTACTGGCTCGCCGGCGTCACAAACAAACCCATCGCATCGGCATTGCTTCCCTCAAGCGCCCTGGGAAGCTTTTCGCCCATGGCCTTGCACATCTCACCCGCCACCACCGAGGGGCCCGAGCCGCCAAGCGGGTAACTCAGATACGAATCGATCTGCACATGCTCACCGGCAACATCGGCGATATTGACCTTCTTGCCGGTCTTGTCGTTGTTGTCCGCCGACTTGCGCTCGCCATGCCATGGCTCGCCATGCCATGCAGCGTACAAATCGACCGTTGCATCGGCCAGCACCATGCGATCGGCCTCAGACGGATTGACATACTCCTTGTAGTAGTCGAGCGTTTCGGGCGTGTAATAGACATACGTCTGAGACACGTCAACAGGGTTATAGCGCTCCAGGTTTTCGTTCATCACGTTGGCGATCGACATACCGCACGTCACCGAGGTGATAGCCAAAAACAGAATCATCGCGATGACGCCCATCGAAAAGCACACCGTATTGACCTTGGCCGAAAGCTGGCGCACGGTAAACATGTTGAGGCCGCGCCAATACACGCTGCGCAGGCTCTGCAGCAGCTTGATGAGCATGCCCGAGAGTCCCCAGAACAGGGCAAAGGTGCCCACTGTAACCATAGCGGTCGTAATGCCAAACTGGTTCATGGCCTCTTGTAGCTTGCTGTCCGTCGCGGTTAGCGGGAACCCATCACGTAGCAGACGGTAATAGGCCACGCCCACAAGCACCACGCCCACGGCAAAGATGGCAATCGCGATCCAGGGGTTGCGTGTCTTGATGCTCTCGTTGCGACGCTCGGCACCCATGAGCTCGATGAGTTTGGTACGACGCACAGCGCGAAGGTTCAGCAGTAGCGTGAGCACAAACATCACGAGCATGCAGGCAAGGGTCAGGTTGAACGCATGCACCGAGAAAAAGAAGTGGAAATTGGCGATCTGTGTCTTAAAGAGCGAGGCCGTAAAGAACGTCATGAGCTGGGAGAGTCCCACGCCCAGCACAATGCCGGCGACAAAAGCGCCGACCGAAACGATCACGGTCTCGAGCGCCATAATCGTGGCGACGCGCCCGCGCCCCATGCCAAGCACCTGGTACAGGCCAAACTCCTTTTTGCGGCGTTTCATGATGAAGTTATTGGCATACACCATCAAAAAGGCCATGACACCGGCCAAAAAGTACGTCAGGTAGCCGAGCATGCTGCCCATAACCTGCGCCAAGCCCTCTTCCTCGATGCCGGCAATGTCGACCTGCATCGAGACGGTGTTGAAGGCATAGAAGACCGTGACGCCCAGGGTGAGCGTCAAAAGGTAGACGAGGTAGTCGCGGCCGGCGCGGCGGACGTTGCCCCAAGCGAGTTTACAGAGCATCGGAGCCCTCACCGCCCATCATGGCAACGACCTCCATAATGCGGTCGAAGAACTCTCGGCGGTCGGTGTCGCCGCGGCGCAGCTCGGTGAAGATCTTGCCGTCGCGAATAAACAGCACACGGCTCGTGTAGCTGGCGGCAAAACTGTCGTGCGTAACCATGAGCACGGTGGCGCGCAGGCGGCGATTCAGGGCCTCCAGGCTCTCGAGCAGCAGGCGGGCGCTCTTGGAATCGAGGGCGCCGGTGGGCTCGTCGGCCATGATCATGGTGGGGTCGGTGACGAGCGCGCGAGCCGCGGCAACGCGCTGCTGCTGACCGCCGGACATCTGGTAGGGATACTTGTCGAGCACCTGACTGATAGACAGGCGCGCTGCCACATCCTGCACACGGGTCGAGATCTCTGCCGAGTTTGTGCGGGCGATGGTGAGCGGCAGGGCAATGTTCTCGCGTGCCGTGAGCGTATCGAGCAGGTTGGAGTCCTGGAAGATAAAGCCGAGCTCCTCGCGGCGGAACTGCGAAAGCTTGGCCTGTTTCATGCGCGTCACGTCCTGGCCGTTGATGCGGATGGTGCCGCTCGTGGCGGCATCGATGGTCGACACGCAGTTGAGCAGCGTCGACTTGCCCGAGCCCGAGGCACCCATGATACCGACGAATTCGCCGCGGTTGACGGTAAAGCTGACGTCGTTGAGCGCGCGGGTCACGTTGCCCAGCGCTCCATATACCTTTTCGAGATGCGCGACCTCCAGTACCGGGGTCGCTGCTTGCATGGTTTGCATACCGAGTCCTTTCTTGCAATTAGTCTACGGCATCTATAGTCGCAAGAAGCCGAGTCGGCTACCATCGATATGGCTTACGCTTGCCTTACCGTTGCGTAAGGTAAGCGTAGTCTGCCACGTGTTGATGTTGAGAGAGGACTCCTGTTGAAGACTGTTCATGTTGCCGCCGGGATCATTCGCAAGGAAGGATCCGACGAGCTACTGGCTGTGCAGCGCGGCTATGGCGACATGCAGGGACTTTGGGAGTTCCCCGGTGGCAAGCTCATGCGCGGTGAGACGCCAGAAGACGCCGTGCGCCGCGAGCTTATGGAAGAGCTACAGGTAAAAGTCACCAACCTGCGTGATTTCTACACCGTTGAGTATGACTACCCCGATTTTCATCTCTCAATGGAGTGTTACTACTGCTCGCTCGCCGATGAATCCGATGAGCCTCAGAAGCACGACCGCCAGCTTGATATCCGCTGGATTCCGCGCACCTCGCTTGCCACGGTGGAATGGATGCCCGCAGACAAGGGGCTCATCGATGCCCTGATTGAGCTGAAGGAAGACCGGCTTGAGGCAAGCTCCGCTGATGACGCCGCGCCCAACACAGCCGACAAACCCACCGCCAAACCCAAGCGCGCACCTAAGCGCCGTAGCAAAAAACGCCCCAAACCAGGTCTGCTCGACGGCATCGATACCTCGGACCTCTCCGCTGACGAGCGCGAACTGGTCCGCCGTCGCGCCGCCATCAAAAAGTCCATGAAGGGCAACAAGCGCGCCAACACCAAGCCTGAGCTGCTCGTACGCCAGCGTCTGCGGGCTGCAGGCCTTACGGGATACCGTCTGGAATGGAAGGTGCCCGGCAAGCCGGATATCGCCTTTCCCGGGCGCAAGATCGCCATCTTCGTCAACGGCTGTTTTTGGCATCGCTGCCCCAAGTGCAATCCCAGCCAGCCCAAGCGTAACGTTGAGTTTTGGGAGGCAAAGTTCCGTCGCAACGTCGAGCGCGACCGCGCTGCCGTGGCAGCACTCACTCAAATGGGCTGGACACCCATAACCATCTGGGAATGCGATCTCAAAAAAGACCGCATCGACGCCACGATGGAAAAGGTCATCGAGCAGGTGCGTGCCGCAGAGCCGCAACGCTAACAGCGAGCATTCACACGCTCCGCACGTCCGCGCCACGTCTACGCCACAAACCTTAGAAAGCCCTTAAGCTCAAAACCTTTCAAGAGTGTTACTCAATAGCCTTGACCTGCGGTTTCATGGTTACACCAAACCAGGTTAAGCCTTTCTTTAGCGCTTCTTTGCGACGGCCGCGGCATAATACTGCCAACGCACGGGACCTAGCAGCAAACCCCGCGCGCAATCTTTTGGTGGACATCGAGGAGGCCGCATAAGCATGTATTCTTCCAATGACGCAGCACAGCAGCCATCCCTAAAACATGCAAACCTTTTCTCCTTCCCCCCGACACAGAGAAACGGTCTCCTCGACTCCCCCACCACAAAAACCAAGCGCTCAGCCGATCAGAGCCTCAACTTACGAGCTTCCTTCGAAAAGCTCCAAGCATCCCTAGACAAGGCGTTCCCCGAACAGGCAAGAGCAATCTAAGCCCATCGCGCTTTATACTGATGCCATGCGAAACATGGATCACATAGAATTGCACCGCGGAGGACGCGAGGAAGCGTTTCCCGAGACCGCCGAAGACTGGCCCTATATTGCCGAACGCGCAGAATTCGCTCGCTATCCGGGCAATTCCGTCCCCTGGCACTGGCATTCCGAAGTTGAGCTTTTCTACATGGAGCAGGGAGCGATTGACTATCGAACGCACGCGGCTCATGAGCACGTACGCTTTGAGGAAGGGTCCGCCGGCTTTATCAACGGCGGCGTTTTGCACAGCACGCTGCAATCACCCAATTCGGCGCCAGCCATTCAAATGCTGCATATCTTTCAGCCGTCGATGCTCGGCGATCCCGCGGGACGTCTCCAAAAGCGCTACATCAACCCATTGCTTCAATGTCGAGGCGTCGATGTGCTCAAATGGTCGCCCACCAATCCCGACGATATGCCCTTTATCGATTTGCTGAAGAGCTCCTTTAGCCACGACCTTCAACAGCCGCAGAACGAGATGGCGCTTCGAAATAGTTTGTCAGAGCTCTGGATTCAGATTAACGCCAAGACCGAACCGCTCTTTTCTTCCGACGGCGCCTCTTGGATGACCAGCCGCGACGTACAGTTCAAGGCAATCCTGGACTTTATCCGCGCAAACTATGCAGCCGCTATAGATGTGCCCCAGATGGCATCTGCAGCCGGCGTAAGCGAAAGAGAGTGTTACCGCATTATCGAAGCTTGCGCAGGAACGACCCCGGCGGCATATCTGCGCGCATACCGCGTAAACCGTGCTTGCGAACTTTTGGCACACACCACGCGAACGGTCCAGACAGTCGCGCGCCAATGCGGCTTTGCGACAGCAAGCCATCTTGGCCAGGTATTTAAAGAACAAATGGGATGCACTCCTTCGAGCTATCGAACAGCGAGGCAGAATCTCGATAGCACCAGGCAGAAATCCCGCTAGCCCTTCTTCTGTCACTGCATCAAACTTGCAGGCAAACAACAGAGAGGAGCAATCATATGAAGCACTTTGACCATATCGTATTTGACGTTGATGGGACATTGGCAGATACAGAAGAAAGCGTTCTGTCATCGCTTGTCCAGATTGTCCAAGAAGAGACCAGCAAAACGCTTCCCCGACACGAGCTTGACTTTGCCCTCGGCATACCCGGCAAGGATGCCCTTGAGAAACTTGGGATCTACTCGCAGGCAACGTTGGATCGCTGGTGCCAAGTTGCCGCCAGCTTTAAAAGCACCATCAGCGTGTTTCCAGGTTTGCTTGAAGTCATCGCAACACTCGCCGATAGCGGCTGCAAACTTGGCATCGTCTCCTCACGTGCGCGCGACGAATACGCAAAAGAAATTGCACCCCTTGATTTCGATAAGTATTTTGAGCACATCATCCTTGTCGAAGACACAACCGAACATAAACCCGCACCCGCACCCATGCTCGAATATCTCCGACGTGCGGGCGCGAATCCTGGCAACGTCGTCTACGTTGGCGACACCGTCTACGACGAACAATGCGCAACTTCGGCAGGGGTCAGTTTTGCCCGAGCAGCATGGGGATCACACCAAGATATCCCAAACGCCACCTACAACCTCAAAACCCCCAACGACCTACTAACCCTAACAACCAAATAACCCACGCGTCCCACCCTTTCAGCCCCAACACCACAAGGGCGATTGAGCAGGACGGTTTGGGCGGGTCCCCGTACTTAGTTTCCAAAATCATTCCGCAGCGCGAAGGCTTCTTATTATTTTCAGACCTAACACCACAAGGGCGACGACCTCGAGTAGGTCAACCGGGGAGGGACGAGGGGTTAGTTCTCTAATCTTTCCGCAGGAGGCAAAAAGCCTCGCCGCACGAAGTGCGCAGCGAGGCTTTTTGCATGCCCGAGGACGATTGGGGAACTAAGCCCTCGTCCCTCCCCGGGATATGTAGCGAGTCGGAGTGCCCTTGCTGTTACTCTGCTTTGCCCACAGAGTTGAGGTTGGTCATGCGGATCTTAACCAGCTCGGTGATCTCGCGCATGCCCTCCTTGGCCGGCTTCTTGGGATCGAAGCAGGCGGGGTTCTCGGCCATGTAGGCCATGAAGCCCTTGGTGTAGGCCTGACGCAGCTCGGTGGCGTAGTTGACCTTGCAGATGCCGTTCTTCACGGCCTCGGCAACCTGCTCATCGGGCACACCGGAGGTACCGTGCAGAACCAGCGGCACGTCGACGGCGTCGCGGATGGCCTTGACCACGGACTGCTCGATGTGCGGATCGCTCGTGTACACGCCGTGGCTGGTGCCAACGCCAATAGCGAGGGAGGTGCAGCCAGTGCGCTCGACGAACTCCTTGGCCTCGGCCGGATCGGTGTAGGGGCTCTCGCCCTCAACCGCGGGACCGTCGTCCTCCTTGCCGCCGACCTTGCCAAGCTCGGCCTCGACGGGCACGCCCATGGCGCGGCCAGCGTCGGCGACGGACTTGGTCAGGGCAATGTTGTCCTCGAAGGACTCGTGCGAGCCGTCAATCATGACAGAGGTGTAGCCAGTGCGGAAAGCCTGCATGCAGCGGTCATAGCCATCGCCGTGATCGAGGTGCAGAGCGACGGGCACGGAAGCGCGCTCGGCGGCAGCCTTGACCATGCCGTAGAAGTAATCCAGGCCAGCGGTCTTGATGGTGCCCGGGGTGGTCTGCATGATGACGGGGGACTTGGTCTCCTCGGCAGCGGCCAGAACGGCCATAACAAACTCGAGGTTCTCGACGTTGAACGCGCCGACGGCGTAGTGGCCGGCCTGAGCGTCCTTGAGCATCTTTTCGGTGGTAACAAGTGCCATGAGCGTTTGCTCCTCTCCCTCGCCCGCATCTGGACATCGGGCGTAGTTGATCACAAGGCGTTTTACCTTGCGTTTTGCTGCGCCCATTGTATGAAAATCGACGGCGTCGCACGTATGAGATATCACCGGCACACAGGTCAAGACACTCGTTTTTGAAAAGCAAACGGAAGGGATTCGCGCCGGATCCCTCTATACGACATTGCAGTTTTCAAGCGAATCATCTTTCTTTTATAGAAAAGATAAGTAATCGAAAGGTGTTTTCTTACTCAAAAAGAAAATGAACGAAAATGGACTCAACACAATTCCTGCAAATTTCAGACGATGTTGGAGCGAATATGGCCCATGCAACAACCCGAGCTTTTGCCGACGAACGTCGCGCCGCCATCATGGAGATGCTCGAACATAACGCCTCGGTGCAGGTAGCAGAAATCGCCCAGACCTTTGGTGTGTCCTCCGTTACCGCCCGTGCGGACCTAGACGCGCTCGCCGAGTCCGGCAAGCTGCGCCGCACGCACGGTGGCGCTGTGTCGCTCCAGAAGCGACTGACCGTATCCACCCAGGATCGCCGTATCAACGTCAATGTTGCCGCCAAGCAGGCCATCGCGCAAAGCGCCATCGGGCTCGTCAATGACGGCGACACGCTGCTCGTCGACTCGGGCACCACGGCGCTCGAGTTTGTCCGGCTCCTCGATCAACGCAACGGCATCACCGTTATCACGGCCGACATCACCATCGCCGATTACATCGACGAGAGCATGCCCTCGGTCGATGTCGTCATGCTGGGCGGGGCACTGCGCAAAGGTCATCGCTATCTGTACGGCCCACTTACTATGCAGGCGCTCCAAATGGTCCATGCCGACCTTGCCGTCATGTGCCCCGGCGCTTTTGTTCCCGGCTGCGGCTTTACGACCGACTTTCCGCAGATGGCCGAGACCAAAACGGCCATGATCGCCGCAGCCCGTCAAAACGTGGCCCTCATGGACGCCAGCAAGGTCAACGGACGCGGCATGTATCGCTTTGCCGAGCTTGTCGATGTCGACACCATCGTGATGGACCGTGATCCCGATGATGCCGTCGCCACCTCAATCACCGAGACCGTCGACGACGCCCGCCCAAATCTCGTCATCGCCGGCGCTTAAACAAAAACCACCACAAAGGTGCCTGTCCCCTTTGTGGTGGTTTGAGCGTTGAAAGTGAACGTATCGCTACTTGGACAGCTCGTCAGCGAGGGCCTCGATCTGGGCGCGCGAAGCGTCGTTGAGCGAACCCAGGACGGTCACCTTATTCTGCGTCAGCGTGATGTCTTTCATGCCCTCGAGCTCCTTGGCCATAACCTTAGCGGCGGCAGGTGCCCAAGAGCCAGCCTCGACGAGCGCCACGGTGCGGTTCTGGTAGGCATGCTCAGCGAGCGTGTGGATAAAGGTGCTCATGAACGGGAAAATCTCGCCCTGATAGGTAATGGAGGCGAGCACCAGGCGGTCGTAGCGGAACGCATCCTCAACGGCCTCGGCCATGTCGTCGCGAGCCAGGTCAAAGACGGAAACCTTCTGGCCGCGAGCCTCAAGCGCAGATGCGAGCTCCTCAACGGCGGCCTTCAGATGGCCGTACACGCTCGCATAGGCAATCGTGATGCCCTCGTCCTCGGGCTGATAGCTCGACCAGGTGTTGTAGGTGTCGAGGTAATAGCCCAGGTTCTCGGTAAGAACAGGGCCGTGGAGCGGGCAGATAACCTGGATGTCCAGATCGGCGGCCTTCTTGAGCACGGCCTGCACAAACTTGCCGAACTTACCCACGATGCCAAAGTAATAACGGCGCGCCTCGCAGGCCCACCCTTCCGGATCCTCGATGTCGTTGGCGCCGAACTTGCCAAAGCCGTCGGCACTAAAGAGCACCTTGTCGGTGGCCTCGTAGGAGAACAGCACCTCGGGCCAGTGCACGTTGGGGGCGCCGACAAAGGTTAGGCTGTGGCCGCCCAAATCGAGCACGTCACCCTCCTTGACAACCATCTTGCGCTCGGGGAAGTCGGTGTCAAAGTAGTTAACCATCATGCGGAAGGCGCCCATGCTTGCCACAATCTGTGCCTGGGGATAGCGCTCCATAAAGGCGGCGATGCCGGCGGAGTGATCGGGCTCCATGTGATGGATGACCAGGTAGTCGGGCGTGCGACCGTCGAGTACAGCCTCGAGGTTACCGAGCCATTCGTCGACAAACCCGCCATCGACTGAATCGGCGACAGCGATCTTTTCGCCCAAGATAACGTAGCTGTTGTATGCCATACCGTTCTCGGACACATCGTACTGGCCCTCGAACAGGTCAATGTCGTGATCGTCGACGCCAACGTAGCGGATATCCTTGGTGATCTCCATCAGGCAAAGCCTCCTAGATAGACAAAAGAGCCCGTTTATCATAGCACTCGGCTGCATCCCAACAGCTTTCTGCCGGCATTCTTACCGATTGTTATTAAAATGCGATAAATCGCCGTTTACCAGCACAAACTATGAGCGCGGTATCGCCGTGCTATGTCGAATGATGAGCTGGCCGGGAATACGAATGGCAACGGTTTTGCCCACCGTACCCGCCTCGGGAACCGCATGCTCAAACACCTCGCGCCCACGCTGATGCAAGTCGAATCGAACGGTCGTGAGCTCGTTGTGTGCTACAAAATCATCGAGCGAATCATCGACGCCCACCACGCTCACGTCCTCGGGCACGCGCAAGCCGCTATCGCGCAGCGCGGCGATGGCACCGTTTGCCATTTGGTCGTTTGCCGCGTAAATCGCCGTCATGGTGCGGTCGTGCTCGGCCAGATATCTGCCGGCTTCGTATCCGCTGTTGGCAGACCAATCGCCCTCGAGCGGCGCCTGCGGCTTAATGTGCTTACGCTCGAGTGCATCCTGCCAACCGGCGCGACGAAACCGCTCGTCGACCGAGAACGACGGGCCGCCAATATAGCGAATCTGATCGTGTCCCAGCTCAAACAGGTGATCCATAAGCAATAGCGAGCAGCCGTAATGGTCGGAATCGACTGTGGTCACGCGCGGATGCGCGTACATGGTAACGATGACCGTGCCAATGCCCGGCAACGGATCAAACGTCTCAAAATCGGGTGCCATGCGACTCATGCCGATAATGATGCCGTCCACGGGCAGCGCGGCCATACGACGCGTGGCCTCGGCAAGCGAAAACTCCTCGGTCTTGGACATCTCGACCAGCGTGATGGCGCAATTATGCTCGCGAGCAGCGCTGGCGATGCCGTCGATCATTGAGAGGTTGCCAAACTTGGTGACATCGTTGACGCACAGGCCGACCGAATGGTAACGGCCGTCGCGCAGCGAGCGACCGGCATAACTCGGACGAAAGCCGAGCTCTTGCATAGCGGCCTGCACGCGCTGGCGCGTCTGCTCGTTGACGTTAGGCAAACCGTTGGCGACGCGCGAAACCGTCTGCTGCGAAACGCCAGCAGCGCGGGCGACGTCGGCCATGGAGACCGGACGCGTACCTGTATCGTTGGACGGGCGCCTTGCCACAGGATCACCTTCACCCTTGCGAGATCTGAATAGCGTGAATGCCGGCCTGGGCAGAAACACGCCCTGCACCGAGGCCCGCTATCGTCGGACGCATGTTAACGTACTCTACTTTTTCTATCTGCATCTTTTCTGCTTTATAAGTCCATACGACAGTACCGTTCACGGCTGTATTTCTACCGATTACCAGATTCTCAAAAAGTGACAAGCGATGTGTTATGAGTACGTTAACATAGCCCGTAACGTGCGGTATCGTGGACACTTGGTTCATGCCGCTTCAAGTTGTTAACGTACTCATAACGACGCAAAACTCACCCGTGCGCGCCAAGGAAAGGACTCCCATGACCACCCCCGACGAAAAGACACTCGCCACGCTCACCAAGCTGTTTGAGGAGGAGTTTGGCCCCATCGGCGACCGCCAGGTTCTCTATGTGCACGCGCCCGGCCGCTCCGAGATCAGCGGCAACCACACCGACCACGAGGGTGGCCACGTTATCGCCGGCTCGCTCGATGTCGCCGTTGACGGCATTGCCGTGGCGACCGATTCCAACAAGGTTCGCGTCGCCGACGAGGGTTATCCTACGTTTGAGATCACGCTCGACACGCTGGATATTCAAGAGTCCGAGAAGGGCACGTCCGCAAGCCTCGTGCGCGGTATGGCCCACGAGGTCGCAGGTCTCGGCGTTGAGCCCCAGGGCTTCGACTTTGCCTTTACCTGCTCCGTCCCCTCGGGTGGCGGCCTTTCTAGCTCCGCCGCTGTCGAGGCGGCTTACGGCCGCGCCATGGAGACGCTCTGGGGCGCGCCCGCCATTGAACCCGTCGCACTCGCCCAGATGAGCCAGCGCACCGAGAACAACTACTACGGCAAGCCCTGCGGTCTGATGGACCAAGCTGCCGTGTGCCTGGGCGGCCTCGCCTACATGGACTTTGAGGACCAGGCTCAGCCTAAGACCCAGAAGCTCGAACTCAACTTTGAGGATCACGGCTATGCGCTCGTGCTCGTCAAGGTCGGCGCCGACCATGTGGCAGCCACCGACGACTACGCCGCTGTTCCGCGCGAGATGCAGGACGTCGCCGCCGAGTTTGGCAAGGCACGCCTGTGCGAGGTAAACGTGGCGGACTTTGACGCCAAGCTCCCCGAGCTGCGCGCCAAGCTGGGCGACCGCGCCTGCCTGCGCGCCGTTCATTACTGGTACGAGAACGGCCTGGTCGATAAGCGCTGGGCGGCCCTGAACGCCGGCGACATTGACCAGTTCCTGGTCCTGACGCGTGAGTCCGGCGCCAGCTCCGCCATGTACCTGCAGAATGTTGTTGCCAAACTGGGTGCCGAGCAGCCTTCCATGTACGCGCTTGCTCTTGCCGAGCATGTGCTCGACGGCCGTGGCGCCGTTCGTATCCACGGCGGCGGCTTTGGCGGTACCATCCAGGCCTTCGTGCCGCTCGATCTGGTCGACACCTTCATTGCCAAGATGAACGGCTGGCTGGGCGAGGGCTCTGCCCGTCACTACGCCATCTCTGACAAGGGGGCTTACGCGGCATGGCTGTAATGACTGACGTGCGAGAGGCCGCGCAGAACCTGATCGAGTACGCCATCCACCGATCGATGATCGGCCAGGACGACCGGATCTGGGCATACAACACCATTTTGGAGTGCATCGGCGCCACGGGCCCCGCACTCGACATGGCTTGGGCACTCAAGACCGAGAAGATTTCGCTCTTGCACCCCGATACACTCCCCGACTTTGACCTGGAGGGCACGCTTGCCGCGCTTTCCGAGGCCGCCGTTACCAACGGTGCCGCCGAGGACACGGCGTCAGGCCGCGACCGCATCGCCATGCGCATCATGGGTGCGCTCATGCCGAGGCCTTCGGTTGTAAACGAGGAGTTCAACGGACGTATGGGCGTCAACGAGCCCCGCGCCGCAACCGACTGGTTCTACGGCCTGTGCTGCGACGCCGGCCACGTGCGCCGTGCCGCCATCGCGCGCAACATCAAATGGAGCACCCCCACCAACTGGGGTGACCTGGAGATCACCATCAACCTGTCCAAGCCCGAGAAGGACCCACGCGATATCGCTGCCGCCGGCGCCGCAAAGAACACGGGCGAAAAGTACCCCGCCTGCCAGCTGTGCATCGAAAACGAGGGCTACCCGGGACGCTCCGCCGCAGCCGACGGCGGCGCCCACCCCGCTCGCCAGAACCTACGCGTTATTCCCATTCAGCTTAATGGCGAGCGCTGGGGCTTCCAGTACAGCCCGTACGCCTACTTTAACGAGCACTGCATTGCCATGAGCTCCGAGCATCGTCCGATGCACGTCGACCGCAAGGGCTTGACCTGCCTGCTCGACTTTGTGGACCTGTTCCCGCATTACTTCATCGGCTCCAACGCCGACCTGCCTATCGTGGGCGGCTCGATTCTGTCGCACGACCACTTCCAGGGCGGCGCGCACGAGTTCCCCATGATGCATGCCGCCGAGGTCTCGCAGTTTAGCATGCCCGGTTTTGACCAGGTCACCGGCACTGTGCTGCAGTGGCCGCTCTCGGTGCTGCGCCTGCGCTCGCATGACCGCGCTCAGCTGCTCGACGCTGCCGAGAAGATTATCCTCGCCTGGCGCGAGTGGACCGACGAGTCTGCGGGCGTTATCGCGCACACGGCCGACGGCGTAGCGCACAACACCGTGACGCCCGTCATCCGCCGCGTCGACTCCCGCGGCAACGCCGGCGGCGAGATTTACGAGGCCTACCTGGCGCTTCGCTGCAATATCACGACCGACGAGCATCCGCTGGGCGTTTTCCACCCGCATGCCGAGTATCACCACATTAAGAAGGAGAACATCGGCCTGATCGAGGTTATGGGCCTGGCTATTCTTCCGCCGCGCCTGGTTCCCGAGCTCGGCGCTGTCCGCGAGCACCTGCTGGCAGCCAAAGCCGATACCAGCTACGACCTTGCCGCAGCGCTCGAGGGCGACGACCTTTGCCGCAGCCATGCCGCGTGGGCCGAGGACGTCTATGCCCGCCGCGCCGACGAGCTTACGGCGGACAACGCCATCGACATCCTGCACGAGGAGGTCGGCGTAGTGTTTGGCCACGTGCTCGACAACGCCGGCGTCTTTAAGTGGGACGAAGCCGGCCGCGCCGCCCAGCAGCGCTTTATCGACTCACTGTAATGATCCCTTGGGGACGGAGGAAAACGGACTATTTCGTCTTCAAGACAACGGCGCCCGCCGGCAACATCGCCGACGGGCGCCGTTTTTGAGTGTAGTCATTGGGGACGTTCTTAAACGACTAGTCAAACAAGAACGTCCCCAACAACTAATGACTCGAGCGTGGAAAATCCCCCACTTTGAACTCGTATGGGCACCAAAAGCGGGAGATTATCCACGATCATTCTATTAGGAGTCGCAACCGCTACAACTCTACGACCTCAACGTTGCTGTAGATCTCGTCCCAGCGGTCCATGATCAGGTGGCCGGTCTTGGGATCCATGGCGTTGAGCTTACCGCAGGTATTGGCGGTCTTGAGCACCGTGACGTCGTCGGCACCAGCAGCAATGGCATGCGCAAAACCGGCGATGGTCGAGTCGCCGGAACCCGTTGCGTTCACAGCCGCAATCGCGGGCGTCTTGGCGCGGAACGCGCGACCCTCATGGAAGCCCACCGAACCGGCAGCGCCCATCGAAACGACAACCCAGGGAATACCGGCAAAGCGGCCATCGGCGGCAAGCGCCTCGCGCAGGGCATCGACATCATCGGTCGTAAAGGACGTACCCAGTAGGCCGTTAATCTCGGTCAGGTTGGGCTTTACGAGCTCGGGCTTAGCGTCGGACTCCAGCGCTGCCTCCAGCGATGCACCCGAGGTGTCGAGCAGCACCTTGGCGCCCGCCTCCTCGGCGATCTTGACGAGCTCGGCATAGTAGCCGGCATCGACGCCACGCGGCAGCGAGCCCGAAAGCGTCACAACGTCCGCCTTCGCCGCGAGCTCGGCGAACTTGGCCGTAAAGGCCTCGAGCTCGGCCGGGGCGATCTGCGGGCCGCTCTCCAGCAGCTCGGTCTGATTACCCTCGTGCAGAATATTCAGGCAAATGCGCGTCTCACCGGCGATGGGCACAAAGTCGTTCTTGACGCCGTCGGCATCCATAAGCTCGGCCATATAGGCACCCATGTGGCCGCCAAGCAGACCAGTCGCGAGCACGTCGTCTCCCAGTTGCAGCAGCACACGGCTCACGTTGAGGCCCTTGCCGCCAGCGGTCTTTTCGGGCGTGACGCGGTTAACGTCGTCAATGATCAGCTTGTCGAGCTGATAGCGCGTATCAATCGACGGGTTCATGGTGACGGTCAGAATCATATTGAACTCCTGTTCCGGGGCGGCATGACCCGCCCCAAACATACGATAACTCGTTAAAGGATCTCGATCTCAAAACCGCGAATGACGGTCTCCCCCGGCTTGGCAACCAGGCAGCCACGCTTGTGCTCCAGAATATCGTCCTCATCGGAGCAGGTAGACAGGCCGCCCCACGGTTCCACGGCCACAAAGTCACCCTCGGGCTTGCTCCACACAATCAGGTATGGCATATCGGGGAACGTCAGGCGCACGCCCTTGTCCTCGGTTTTCTTGGTCAGCGTAACCACGCGGCTCTCGAGCACGTCAAAGATGGTCTCCGCGAAGTCGAAGAGTTCGTGGGCAAGCGGCAGGTTCTGGTCGATCATGGGGTTCTTACTGCGATGCTCAACATCAATCAGGCCCGTCGAGGGAACGGCAGTACAGAGCTCGGCGGCCTCACGCTGATCAAAACGAAGCTCATAGTCGTCATAGGACTCGTCCTCGTCGAGCGGGCACTTAAAGCCGGGGTGGCCACCCACAAAGAACGGCATGTCCTCGGTGCCCTCATTGGTCACCTCGTACGACACGGCCACCTTTGCCGCATCGATCGTGTAACGAGCAACGATCTTAAACGGATACGGGTACTGCTCGAGCAGCTCGGCATGGTCGGCAGAGCTTAGGCTCAGTGCAACCATGTTGTCGCTCTGTTCCTCGAGCTTCCACTCCTGTTTGCGCGCAAAGCCGTGGCGGGCGAGCCTAACCTCGCGGCCGCCCATGGTCATTGCGTGACCGTCGCGAAGGCCGCCGCAGATCGGGAAACAAATGGGTGCCTGGCCCGACCAGACCGCCGGGTCACCCTGCCACAGGCACTCACGGCCGTTGGCCGCAATAGAAGTGAACGATCCGCCAGCCGTGCTCAGTGCTACGCGGATAGAACCGTTATCAAGAACAAACTCCATAGGAGCCTTCCCTTTCTTACGACAGCCCGCCAAGTCAGTGGGGCTGATAGAAAACCGGCCCGCGCCCCCTCACAGAAACGCGAGCCGTCAATTGAAAAGCTGCAGAATGCCGGGGGCCGCCAAAACGAAGCACTCAAGCCAAGCAAGCAAACGTGTTATCGGAGCAACTTGCCATACCAGAACGCTTCGCAACAACAGCGGTAACCCCACAGGTCACTCAGACATCAGCGAGAAGCCAGCTGGCGAGGCAAGGTGCCGTGAAGCGAGACGGCATTGACCTTCTGGTCATGCCGTCGAAGCTGAGCGGCAGATTGCCCGCCAGATGGCTTCGCAGCGTCGACCGGTCCGGCGTTTGTTAAAACGCCGGAACCCCCTTAGTCGTGATACTCGCCGCGGTCCCACTTCTCGAGGAACTCGTCAAAGAAGTGCGGGTCAGCCTGAGCCTCGGCGTCGGCCTTATTGCAGGCGTCGATCTTGGCAATCAGGGCGTCGTGCTCGGGAGTCTTCTCGTAGGGCTCCTCCAGGAAGGCAAGCATGATATCGGCCATCAGGAACTCGCCGGTGATCTTGCCGCCAAAGCCCACGATGTTGGCGTTGAGCTCGCGACGGGCATACAGGGCAGAGGTCATGTCGCGAACCAGGGCGCAGCGAGCGCCGGGAACCTTGTTGACGGCGTTGGTGATGCCGATGCCGGTGCCGCACAGGGCCACGCCAAAGTCGGCCTTGCCGCTGGCAACAGCCTCGCCCACGGCCTTACCGTAGATGGGATAGTGCGTACGGGTGTGGCTGTAGGTGCCGCAGTCGAGCACCTTGTAGCCAGCCTGCTCCAGGCGGTCGGCCAGATAGATCTTCTCGTCCGTAACGATATGGTCGCAACCGATTGCGATGGTCTTCTTCATCAGAACGTCCTTTCGTCTGAATTCACAAGTTGAGATAGAAGTTCGAGTTCTCGGTGGCTCTCGTTAGGCCATCTTGTTGAGCATGTCGACACGGATCTGGTGACGGCCGCCGGCGTACTGGGCGCGCAGGAACTCGCGGGCGATCTTCTTGGCGACCTCGGTGCCCACAACGCCCGGGCCCATGGTGACCATGCGCGAGCCGTTGTGCTCGCGGGTCATGTAGGCGGAACGCTCGTCGGAAATGTTGGCGACGACCATGCCCTTGATCTTGACGGCGGCCATATAGGAGCCGACGCCGTACTTATCGAATGCGAAGCCCTGGGAATCCTTGTGCTCCAGCAGGTCCTTGGCAACGGCGGTCGCGGAATCGACAAAGTCCGCAGCAGGGGTCTCGGAATAGTCGACGACCTCGTGACCGTCAGCGATGAGCATCTCCTTGATGGACTCCTTCATCGACATACCGTCGGCATCGGAAGCGATTACAACCCTCATGACATCCTCCTTGAGAGATACGCAGGTGCGTAGTTTCTGTTTGGAAGTGTTGAATCGCGCTCAGGTCCGGGCATCTGAATGTGCGGTTCTTCACTGTTCATGTTTATTTGAACACATTCGAACATAGGTTGCAACCATTATTTGTTTAACTTTGTTCTTTTTTGAACAAATACCGTTTACGGTTGATTGCCGACCGTTTGAGCCCGGCGCAGACGTAGCGACCATGTCTTCAACAAACAAAAGGGCGGCCGAGAACGTGTCTCGGCCGCCCTTCTTACGGTTGATCTTCCAAAGATCGCTTTGCCGCCTACTCAGACTGCCCGCTCTTCTTGGCATGTTTGGACGGAGCGCTCAGAAAACGTCCCGTTAAATAGTTCGCCGGGCCGGAAATATCGATCCCCAGCAGCGTGTGCCCCAGCCACAGAAACGCCGCGAGCACCAGCAATGGAATAACGCACGAAGTCACAATCATCACGATGACGCCTTCGATCAGATCGGTCACCTGTTGCACAATCTCATCGGTCATCTGTTTGGCGCCGTTGGTCACCGACGCGACAAGACCCGAGGCACCGTCGGCAAGCTGCTCAAGCACGTTCTTGGATTCTGTGGACTCGGACTTTTTCTTGCTCGTTTTGGAGCTATTGCCGTCTGCCGCACCCGCAGCGTCGGCCGCCTTTTGCTCGGCCGCTTCGATGCTCACCCGATACGTCTCGTCGACCTTTTGCGACACCCATACGCTTGCAGGCACCAAGGCCATGCCGATCACGGCAACCACCAGCACGCGGGTCGCCACGCGGCGCAGGACAGCGCTCGTGCTCCAGCGTCCGTGAATGCCAAGCGAGACCGCAAAGAGCACCAGCGCAAACGGGATTAAGATGCCCAAGCCAACCGACCACAAAATCGTGAGCAAATATTTCTCTAGGTAGAGCACGGCAAGCACGATGCCCAAGTTACCCGAAAGCTGCGCGAGCTGCTCGGCAACCGGCGTTCCCGTATCACCCGGCAGCGCGGTAATGCCCGCAGACAGCGCCACGCACGAGGTCGTGAGCGCCAAAACGTTGCCCTTCTTTTGGTCGATGACCTCGATGGTGGAGTCCCATGTTTTGGTATCGGCAAAATGCGGACGAGCCACAAAGCCCGACAGCAGCGCCAGTACCACGAGTGCAACGATAAAGCCAATCTGCAGCTTTTTGTTTGCGCACACGACATCGGACAGGCTGGGCTGCAGCTCGGTTACCGTCGTGTGCTCGGTTATCTGGACAGGACGCCCATGAGCCATCTCGTGCGCGTCTCTTTTTTGTATTGACCCGTTATCCGGCATTTGGATGCCTCCTCATTCCGGCCTGTATTGCGGTGGAAAGTATACCCACCCATCGAAAAACCGAACGGGAGGGCGTGCAGAAGCTCCATAACGCTGCTAGTCGAATAGTGCCATTTCAAAACTATGCCGGTTTACTACGATAAAACCGATAGGACCGACCACATTTGCTATTAGCAGAAAATGACAAGCTTTCTACCTGCGGCTTTGATAACGCTGTTCTTTCCATAGTTGAAAGAATGCGATTCATCGTAGTAAACCGGCATAGTTTTGTAACCGACAGACCGAGTCGGCACCGCAGCAAACCTAATGACCCGGTTTCTTCCATCCTCAAAGGATCGAATGCATGGCAGGAGTGTCCCAAACTGCCGGCAGATAAGGAACGTCCCCAAGTGCCGGGTAAACAGAAAAACCCTGCCGCGGGTAGCGGCAGAGCTTTTGGAAGGGGACTTGGTTGTGAGAGCTCGTTAGGCGAGCTTAGCCTCGAGTGCGGCGATGCGCTTATAGGCATCGATGGTAAAGCGGGTCTGCTTCTCCAGGATCATGGTGGTCATGAGAGTGTCCTGAGCGTGAGCCATGATGAAGGTCATCTCCATCTCGCCGCCGCCGGCCTCCTGCGAAAGCAGCTTGGTCTGCGTGTCGTGGGCGCCGATAAGTGCATCGCTGGCATCCTTGTGCAGCTGCTCGGCCTTCTCAAAATCACCCTCGCGAGCAGCATCGAGCGCTGCAAGCAGATCGGTCTGGGCGTCGCCCGCGTATGCGACAATCTCAAATCCAACCATCGAGATTTCTTCTTTGGTTGCCATATTGCGTTCCTTTCACATATGAACCAACGGAGAGCATCGCGTCCGGGCATACGCGCTGCGCTGTGTATGGCAGGAACATTAACATTCAAACAAAAAAGAACAGCGCAAAACGTAATTTCGAGCTATGAACGGTTGCTTTTCACCCGTGAACGGTTTTTAAACCAATCTGAACATTCTCAAACACAATTAGCGGCAACCCAAACAGGTCCGCACCCTAGCGTATATCGCGCACCGTATCGCCCTCGACGAGCACACCCGGAAACAGCATGTGCTCCACACCGGGTGCAGCGCCCTCGGCGCCGGCAATCTTGTCGACCGCCCACATGCCGACGCGCTTGTTGTCAAAGCGCACCGTAGTCAGGCGACGATCGGGCACGATATCGCCCAAACTATCGTCAACACCCACCACGCTTACGTCCTGGGGCACGTGCTTCCCGCGCGACTCGAGCCCGCGAATGCAGCCGTAGGCCATGGCATCGTTGGAAGCATAAATGGCTGTGCAGTTCGAATCGTCCGCAAGCACCTGGCCGGCGGCATATCCGCTCTGTGCCGTCCAATCGCCACGGACGAGTCGCGGCGGCTCAATACCATGCGCGCGCAATGTCTCGCGCCAGCCCTCCTCGCGACGCATGCCCGAAAGCGAGCGCTCGGGGCACGAGATAAAGTGCACGGTCTTGTGCCCCTGCTCCAGCAGGTACTCGACCACCTGGCGCGAGCAATCGAACTGGTCGTTATCGACTGTTGAACAGAGCGGGTGCTCCAGCATGGTAACGAGCACCGTCTGCATACCGGGCAGCGGCTCGAAGGTGCCAAAGTCCGCCGGCATGCGATTCATGATCACAACCATGCCATCCACCGGCAGCGCGCTCATGCGCGACGATGCGCTCTCGAGGGTATACGGATGCCCGTCTACTTTAGTGAGGGTGATGGCATAGCCATGTTTGTCGGCCGCGGCGGCAAAGCCCTCCATACGGTCGAGGTTGCCGGTGCCGGTAATGTTGAACATGGCGACGCCGACGGTCTTAAACTTGCCGCGGCGCAGCGATCGACCGGCAAAATTGGGGCGATACCCCAGCTCGCGCATGGCGGCGCGCACGCGCTCCTTGGTCTCGAGGCGCACGCTGGGCGAATCGTGCACCGTACGCGAGACTGTCTGCTCCGAGACGCCCGCGAGACGCGCCACGTCCTTAACGGAAACCGATTTTTTAACAGCGGCCATAGGTCGATCTTTCTATGTCAACGATGCCATTGAAGACATCCTGCGCAGTCATTTTGAACACCTTTAAGTATATCCAACGCCTCCCCAACGATACGCTTACCACCCAAAACCTACCGTTCACCGACAATTCTGCTTCCCCGAGCGGCTTTTGTCGCCCAAATGTTAACGTTGCCATTGTGCAAACACAGAGCCACCGGGCGGCTCAAACGTTTACGCGCAAGGAATCGACGGTCCACAGGCACAAGGGCCACCGGTTCGCGTCTTTTTTTGTGCCGCAAAATGGCAACGTCAACATTTTGGCAACCGAACGTCAAAAGCTACCATCGTTGCTAACCCACCGACTCTTAGGAGCATTGCATGGAGCAACTCATCGCCATCATCGAAAAGGGCCAGCCCTTTTTCAACGCGATCGCCCGCAACAAGTACCTCAAGGCGATCCGCGACGGCTTTATCTCCGTCATCCCCATCATCATCTTCTCGTCCATCTTCTGCCTGGTAGCCTCGGTCCCCAACATCTGGGGTTTCTACTGGCCCGATGACATCAACAACGCCCTGTGGAAGTGCTACAACTACTCCATGGGCATTCTGGCCATCGCCTGCGCCGCCACCACGGCCAAGCACTTCGCCGACGCCCAGAACCGCGATCTACCCAAGAACAACCAGATCAACTTCATCTCGTGCATGTGCGCAGCCATCATCGGCTTCTTGCTCCTTTCGAGCGACACGATCGCCACGGATGCTGCCAGCGGCTTCAACACCACCTACCTTGGTTCCAAAGGCCTGTTGACCGCCTTTATCGCTGCGTTTGTGACCGGCATCATCTACAAGTTCTTCATTAAGCGCAACATCACCGTCAAGATGCCCGAGCAGGTTCCGCCCAACATCTCGCAGACCTTTAAGGACATCATCCCCTTCTCCGTCTGCATCACCGTCTTTTGGGTCTTTGACATCGTCTTCCGCGCTGCCTTTGGCTTCTGCTTTGCCCAGGGCGTCATCCAGGTGTTCCAGCCCCTGTTCACCGCCGCCGACGGCTATATCGGCCTCGCTGTGATCTACGGCGCTATGAGCCTCTTCTGGTTCGTCGGCGTCCACGGCCCCTCGATCGTCGAGCCCGCCATCGCCGCCGCTCTCGTTGCCAACATGACCGACAACCTGGCTGCATTCCAGGCCGGCGAGCACGCCACCGCCGTCCTGACGCAGGGAGCCCAGTACTTCGTCGTCTGCATGGGCGGCACCGGCGCCACGCTCGTCCTGGTCTTTATGTTCTGCTTCCTGGCCAAGTCCCAGGAGATGCGCGCCGTCGGCAAAGCAGCCATCGTCCCCGTGTGCTTTGCCGTCAACGAGCCGCTGCTGTTCGCCGCGCCTATCGTGCTCAACCCCGTCTTCTTTGTCCCGTTTGTCTTTGCCCCGATCGCCAACATCTGGATCCTCAAGGTCTTTATCGACTTCTTGGGCATGAACGGCTTTATGTACACCCTGCCCTGGACCGTCCCCGGCCCCATCGGCACCATCATGGGCCTGGGCTTCCAGCCGCTCGCCTTTGTGATGCTCGCCATCATCCTAGTCATCGACTTTGCCCTGTACTACCCGTTCTTCCGTGCCTATGACGCCCAGAAGTGCGCCGAGGAGGCCGAGATCTCCCAGGAGGAGCTCGCCGCCAAGAACGCCGAGAAGGCCGCCAAGCTCAACGACGCCTTCCAGGGTAAGGCCGACGCCAAGAGTGTTGCCGCCGGCGCCGCTGCCGAGGTCGTAAAGACCGACGCTGCCCCCGCTGCTGCCGCCACCGAAGCTACGGCCGCCAGCGACCTCAACGGCAAGCGCGTACTCGTGCTCTGCCAGGGCGGCGGCACTTCGGGCCTGCTCGCCAACGCACTGGCCAAGGCCGCCAAGGAGCGCGGCATCGATCTTGAGACCGCCGCCGATGCCTATGGCAACCACGTGGACATGCTTCCCGACTTTGACCTGGTCGTCCTGGCCCCGCAGGCCGCCAGCTACCTGGCCGACCTGCAGAAGGACTGCGAGCGCGTGGGCAACAAGTGCGTCGCCTGCCGCGGTAAGCAATACATCGAGCTCTCCCAGAACGGCGACAAGTCTCTCGCCTTTGTGAGCGAGCAGCTGTCGAAGTAAGTAACGCTTAGGGCCAGCCGACTATCCAAGACCGGCTGGCCCTTCGATTTAAACGATTGGATCATCATGTCCGTTAACCCTGCCAGCGTCACCAACCCGCCCGCGCAGTTTCCCGAGGACTTTGTCTTTGGCGGCGCCACCGCTGCCTACCAGGTAGAAGGCGAGACCCGCACCCACGGAAAGGGCAAGGTCGCCTGGGACGACTTCCTGGAGGCCCAGGGCCGTTTCTCCCCCGACCCCGCCTCCGACTTCTACAACCAGTACCCCGTCGATCTGGAGCTGTGCGAGGAGTTCGGCATCAACGGCATCCGCCTCTCCATCGCCTGGAGCCGTATCTTCCCCGAGGGTACTGGCAAGGTAAACCCCGAGGGCGTGCAGTTCTACCACGATCTCTTTGCCGAGTGCCACAAGCACCACGTTGAGCCGTTTGTCACGCTGCATCACTTTGACACGCCGCTGCCCCTCTTTGAGAAGGGCGACTTCCTCAATCGCGAGACCATCGACGCCTTTGTGGACTTTGCCACCTTCTGCTTTAAGGAATACGCTGACCAGGTGACCTATTGGTTCACCTTTAACGAGATCTGGGCTGACGCCTCCAACACCTACATCGAGGGCACCTTCCCCGGCGGCGTCAAAGCTCATCTGGCCGAGGCCTTCCAGTGCGAGCACAACATGATGCTTGCCCACGCCAAGGCTGTGCTGGCCTTCCACAACGGCGGCTTTAAGGGCAAGATCGGCGTCATTCAGTCGTTGGAGTTCAAGTACCCGCTCAACGAGAACGACCCCGCCGACATCAAGGCCGCCAACAACGAGCACGTGCTGCAAAACCAGTTCCTGCTTGACGCCACCTTCCGCGGCGACTATGCCCCCGACACCCTCGAGTGCGCCAACCGCCTGGCTGCCGTCTCGGGCGGCACCATCGAGATCCTGGACAAGGACCTCGAGATTATGCGCGAGGCCGCGCTCTACAACGACTACCTGGGTGTCAACAACTACCAGTGCCGTTTCCTCAAGGCCTACGACGGCGAGAACGACCTGCACCACAACGGCACGGGCGAGAAGGGTACCGGCCGCTGGCGCGTCAAGGGCATTGGCGAGCATGTGAACAAGCCCGGCATCCCCACCACCGACTGGGACTGGATCATCTATCCCGAGGGTCTGTTCGATCTGCTCGTCTACATTAAACAGCGCTACCCCAACTACAAGCAGATTTTCATTACCGAAAACGGTATGGGCTACAAGGACCCCTACAAGGACGGCTTTGTGGACGACCAGCCGCGCATCGACTACATCGAGCAGCACCTGCGCTGGCTGCTTAAGGCCATGGAGGTGGGCGTCAACGTGGGCGGCTACTTCCTGTGGAGCCTGCAGGACCAGTTCTCCTGGACCAACGGCTACAACAAGCGCTACGGCTTCTTCTACGTAGACTTTGAAACCCAGAAGCGCACGCCCAAGGCAAGCGCCTACTGGTACAAGCACGTGGCGCAGACCCGTCGTCTGGACTAGTGGCTTGCAGTTGGCGTAATTGCCCTGCTCACATAACTTGTCCCCATTTCTCAGCCGGGGGCGGCACGTCACACGGCGCGCCGCCCCCGGCCTTTGTGTTTGGGCGGACCGGGAGCCGTTTGTCTCGATCTGTAACATCTGACCCGCGGTTTCGGCCCCAACTGTTACAGATCGAGATGAAAGGGACCGACCAGCCCGAATTGTCTCAATCTGTAACACTAAAACCGGTTTTGGACGTCTAGCTGTTACAGATTGAGACAAACTCACAGGTCAGCCCCCTGTATCTCCCTCCGTTCTTGCTAGCAGATGACCCGCGTGTGCTCCTCGATGGCAGTGCGGTCCTCGGCGGCGATACCCGGCTCACACACCACAGCGTCCAAATTGTCCAGGCGGCAGAAGGTGTAGAAGTCGCGCTTGCCGATCTTGCTGGAGTCGGCGATCAGGTAGCGCGAGTCGGCCTTGCTAAAGGCGAGCTGCTGGATGCGGCCCTCTTCCATGTTAGACGTGGACACGTCGCCGTTCAAAATGCCGTTGGCGCCGATATAGGCTGCGTCGATTCCCAGCGCGCGCAGGGTATCCTCGGCCGTTGGTCCCACAAAAGCGGCGGTGCGGCGACGGTACATACCGCCCACGAGGCACAGCTCGCAGTCTTCGCGCGCCTCGAGCAGGTTAAACACCGAAAGCGAATTGGTCACAATGCGCAGGCGAAACGTCGGCAGCATCGAGGCCATCTGCTCAACCGTGGTGCCCGTGCCCAAAAAGATGGTCGAGCCCTCCTCGATAAGCTCCACAGCACGGCGCGCAATCTGCAGCTTTTCCTCGGCATGCTTAGTGCGCTTTTCGCTGTGCGAATACTCATGGCGCAACATAGCGTGCGGACGGCCCTGTGCACTGCGGGCTCCGCCGTGCACGCGCTCAATCTCGCCTAGGCTCGCAAGTTCTTCGAGGTCGCGGCGAATCGTCATGTCCGAAACGCCCAACGCATCCGAAATCTCTTTGACCGAGACCGTGCCCTGCTCCTCGAGCAGCTGACGAACCTTATCCTGTCGCTCTGCCTTAATCACGATGAATCCTCGCCGTTCTTTGCGCGCATATCATTCAAACAGTAACGAACAAATTGTATCAGACTCGTACGCGTCAAAAATGAACGCCCGCACAGCTCCAATCATCACTTTTTTGAGAAAAATACCCCTTGCTTTAGTGGGGTGTAGTGATAATCTCGCCTGTTCGCGCTACAGTTTGTCGGAAATACCTCGATGTTAGGAACCAAATGATCACTTCCGAGCTATTCGGCACCGCGCCGTGCGGTACCCCCGTTCATCGTTACACCCTCAACGGGCCCGAGATCTGCGTTCGCATTATGGACTATGGCGCCACCGTGCTGGGCATCGATGTGCCCGACATTCCCGGCAACGTGCGCGATGTGGTGCTGGGCTTTGATAAGCTCAAGGATTACTTTGACAACCCCGCCTGCTTTGGTGCGACCATCGGCCCCGTGGCAAACCGCACCGCGGGCGCCACGATCACCATCGACGGCACAGACTGGCATATGCCCGCCAACGAGGGCGCCAACAACCTGCACAGCGATCTTGAGCACGGTCTGCATAAGCGCGTGTGGGATGTTGAGCTCGACGAGGTCCACAACGCTGTTCGCATGACCACCTCGCTTGAGGATGGCGAGCTGGGCCTGCCCGGCAACCGCACCTTTACGGCCGTGTTTACCGTGACGCGCACCGGCATCTTCCGCATCGAATATGGCTGCGAGAGCGACCGCGCCACCTACGTGTCCATGACCAACCACACGTACTTTAACCTTGCAGGCCATAACGCCGGCATGGACTGCGAACATTTCTTTGTCGCCAACGCCGCCCACTACCTGCCCATTAACGAGCAGAACATCCCCACCGGCGAGATTGCTCCGGTCGAGGGAACACCGTTTGACTTTCGCGAGCTTCGCCCCGTCGCACCCGGCATGGAGGCCGACGACCCGCAGATCAAGCAGGCCCGTGGCTACGATCACTGCCTGTGCATCGATGACTATCAGTACGGTCGCAACCTGCGCCGCGCCCTGCATGTCGAGGAGATGTGGACCGGCCGCGAGCTGGACTACTACACCACCGCCCCGGGCGTGCAGCTCTACACTGGCAATTGGCTGGGCGACGAGCACGCCAAGGACGATGCCAACTATAGCTGGGGCGCCGGCTTTGCCCTCGAGGCAGAGATGTACCCCGACACGCCGCACCAGCCGCTGTTCCCGCAGGGCATTGTGGGCCCAGGTCACCCCTACAGCAATGTGATCGAATACCACTTTATGAGGCACTAAGCCCATAACGCAACATATCGCACAGCAGCGCCCGCCGGCACCACTGCCGACGGGCGCTTTTTCATCTTTTGGGCTCATTTTCGCTGTGACTGTATGAGTGACATATCAAAACTATGCCCATTTACTACGTTTAGCCCGGGTTGCTCGACCATGCACCGGTTTTTGTTACATTTGTGAGCAGTATACCTGCGGTTTTGTTTTTCTCAAATTCGACATGCTCGGCGATAGCCGATCAAACGTAGTAAATGGACATAGTTTTTGACAGGCGGTATCGCGCGCGTCCCTCGCAAGGGCAAAATGATCCTTTTTCCTCCGCCCCCAGGAGATCACGTGAGCAGGTTCTCGATGGGATCGGGGTCGGAGCCGGGGAGATAACGGATTTCTAGCTCTATGCCGAGCTCTTGCAGCTCTTTAAAGGCGGCGGTATCTGCATCGCCTACGGCAACGGCAGGCGTTACAGAGCGCTTGCCCTCCCTCGCCCGCATATGGCCGATGCTGATCTTGGTTATTGGCACACCGCCCTTAACCAGCGCGAGTGCATCCGTGGGCGACGCCACCATGATGAGAATCCATTGGCGCGGCGTTGCGGTATAAATGATGTCGATGGTCCTTTGCACCGAGAAAAACCGCGTCCAAACGCCTTCTGGCACCGCCACCCTCATTGGTGCCCATTGGCGCGAATCCGCCGCGATCTCATCGTTGACGATTAGGACAAGGTTGGAACCCACGGCTTCGTTCCACAGCTCAACGTCTTGCCCGTAAATGAAACGGTCATCGATACGCGTAAGAAGAATCTTGGGTTGAGCCATGGCTGCCCCATTCTGTTTGAGACCCATACGAGCGGGACGTCGACCACCAACTCAACAGCAGGTCAAGTAACAAATGGGCACTGCAGACATCACGCCTCTAATATTAGTGCATTTAAAGTGAGAAAAGCCGTCAGAACACTTGCGCGGATGTGTGATGTCCCGTATCATAGACAGCCGTTGACGCCTCAGTTGCGTCATCATATGGCCGCCAGCGTAGCTCAGTTGGTAGAGCACCGCTCTCGTAAAGCGGGGGTCACCGGTTCGAGCCCGGTCGCTGGCTCCATTACACAAGATAGCCGCCTTCGGGCGGCTTTTTTGTTGCCGATTTTGAGTGCGTGCGCGCCAATCCAAACATCGCCACGTCAACGGCGGCCCACTCGGTGGACTTCGGGTTTAATGCTTAGGGGCGGGGATTTACCAAAGTGAAAAATTAATGAAAAGAAACCCAGTGCAACAAATGCCATGGCGAGGGCTCGAATTGGCCATATAGATCTAAAATAGTCACGATATACAAATGTCGAGAGACGTTGGGGATAGAGATGAAAAGAACTAAGGGTTTTCTTTTGTTGGTAATGATGCTGCTCGGACTGTTCTGCCTGAGTGGCCCTTCTTGGGCCGAGGCTGCCTGTCCTGAAGGTGAGCCTCAGCAGTCTTATACGGGCAGCCTGCTGATAACTGCTAAGGAGGGCGATGCCGACTCTCAGTCTGGGGTAAATCCCCTTGCCACTTTTGAGGGGGACGGCGGAACGGTCAAGCTTGACCATATTGGTAGCGGGATTTTGAGGTGGCAAGTTCTTCCGGACAAAATTGCGAACGATCCCTTCTCTTTTGCTGGAACGATATATCTATACAAGGTTGTGAGCGGAAAACAAAAATACGTCGATTGCTATCCGACAAACGGGTCTGGAATTGCATTCACCGGCATTTCGGGGCAGATTGATACACATGTACGAAAGGGAACCTATGTGGTGCGTTGGGTTGGAGCTGCTGGAGGCCCGATATGGATTGCGGTCTTGCGCCCCGATGTCCAAATAGGTTTCTCTCTCTAGACGGGAAGTTGCTCATGAACGCCATATATGACGGAGATGACTGGGTCGATCACTATACTTGGCGCCTGGTCGGCTCGAACGACAATGGGGATGTGGTGTTTGATGGACTATGTCCAAAGCATCTCCATCCTTTTGTCTCGTCGTTAATTGAGAGTTCCGCTCGTGTTGCCCCCTACAGCTCGGCATCCCTTCATGATACGGACGTTTTGAAGACCATAAGGGAATCAATTGACGAGGGCACGATGAGCGGCCCGCTGTTTTCTCGGCTTGTGGGGCTAGATGAGATTGGCTCGAAACGACTGCTTGCGGGCGAAAAAGTGGAACTCACTTATCGGTCGATGATTTCAATCCTGCGGCTAGCCGATGTTCTTCGCAAATAAATGATGCTTCCCTATTCAAAAACCGAAAACCCCGCCAAACGTGATTCCCCTAGGGAAAGCACGTTTGGCGGGGTCCTAGCGTGATTTCCCTAGGGGAATCACGCCATCAGACGAACAGCTCAACCGAGCAGTTCGCTACTCCTCCCAGTAAGCATCTGCAAGCAGCTTAAAGCAAATCTTCTTGACCGGCTGCGCGCCATCGCCCGGGAACTCAAGCGTGGGCATGTGAGGCTCGCCGGCAACGAACAGCGCAAACTTGTCGTCAGCAAGATCGCCGGCGATCGAGGCGTCGGAATCGACCAGATCGTAGTCGTCCTTCTCGTCAAATTCCTGGACCAGCGTTAGGCTGCCCGTGGCAACCTTAAAGGCCTCGCGACCCTCGACATCGATCTGCAGGTCGTGATAGCGCTGATGCGTCTCATAGTGAGCCTCGGCCTCGGGACGCGTCGTGGGAGCCATGACGTTCGCATAGACCTTGTCGCCCAGAATCGGATGGCTGCCGACCTCGAGCTGCGCCGGGTCGTTCTCCTCGAGCCAGTCGATCAGCACGTCGAGGCCCTTGAGCATTCCGCGGTACTCCTCGATATCGCCCAATGCACCGTAAATCATCTAAATCCCCTCTCGGATCGCTTCTTTGGCGGCTACTCGGCAAACGCGTTACCGACGCTGTTGCCACCCACATACGCCTCGACCAGGGTAAGGTCGGGATTGAACACGACAAACTCGGCGTCGCGCCCCAGCATAATGCTACCGCACTTGTCGTCGACATGAGCTAGCAAGCAATGCCGGGGCCAACGCCCAGGCTTTTACAGCTCGGTCACGACAACGCCGTTGTAGACCTCGTCCCAACGGTCCATGACCAGATGGCCGGTCATGGGATCCATGGCATTGAGCTTGCCGCAGGTGTTGGCGGTACGCAGCACCGTCTCGTCGTCCGCGCCAGCAGCAATGGCATGCGCGAAGCCAGCGATAGTGGAGTCACCAGAGCCCGTGGCGTTAACGGCAGGGATATCGGGCGTCTTTGCGCGGAACGCACGGCCATTGTGGAAGCCAACGGAGCCGGCAGCGCCCATGGACACGACGACCCAGGGGATATCGGAGAAGCGGGCATCAGAGGCGAGCGCGGCGCGGAGCTCGTCCACATCGTCGGTGGTAAAGCTCGTACCCAAAAGGCCGTTGATCTCGGTCAGGTTAGGCTTGACCAGCTCGGGCTTTATTTCGGACTTAAGGGCGGCCTCGAGCGAAGCACCCGAGGTATCGAGCAGCACCTTGGCGCCGGCGTTCTCGGCAATGCCCGTGATCTTGGCGTAGTAGTCCGCCTCGACACCACGGGGCAGCGAACCCGAGATGGTGACGACATCGGCCTTGCTCGAAAGCTCGGCGAACTTGGCGGTAAAGGCATCAAGCTCCTCGGGGGCAATCGTCGGGCCGCTCTCGAGTAGCTCGGTCTGGTTGCCGGCGTGGAGGATGTTGAGGCAAATGCGAGTCTCGCCCTTGATGGGTACAAAATCATTCTTAATGCCGTTGGCATCCATGAGCTCGGCCATGTAGGCGCCCATGTGGCCGCCGAGCAAACCGGTTGCCACAACGTCGTCGCCCAGCTGACCCAGAACACGGGCCACGTTGAGGCCCTTGCCGCCGGCGGTCTTTTCGGGCGTCACACGGTTAACGTCGTCGATAATGAGCTCATCGAGCTGATAGCGTGTATCGACAGACGGGTTCATCGTAACGGTGAGGATCATTTTTAGCTCCTTATCTCGCAGGCTCCTTGTGCCTCGCGATACGAGTCGACAAAACGGAATTACAGAATCTCAATCGTGAACGAGCGAACGATGGTCTCCTTGGGCTTGGCGACAAGGCAGCCACGCTTATGCTCAAGCACGTCGTCCTCATCGGAGCAGGTCGAAAGGCCGCCCCAGGGCTCAACTGCCACAAAATCGCCCTCGGGCTTGCTCCACACAATGAGATATGGGAAGCCCTCAAAGCTCAGGCGGACGCCCTTGTCCTCGCCCTTTTTGGAAAGCGTGACTTGACGGCTCTCGAGCACGTCAAAGATGGTCTCCGCAAAATCGAAGAGCTCATGTGACAGAGGCAGCGTCTTTCCCACCATGGGGTTCTTGGAGCGGTTGGCCACGTCAATCAAGCCAGTCGAAGGGACAGCGGTGCAAAGCTCTGCAGCCTCTTCTTTCTCAAAGCGCAACTCGTAGTCCGCATAGGCCTCGCCCTCGTCGAGCGGGCACCTAAAGCCGGGGTGTCCACCGATAAAGAATGGCATGTCCTCGGTGCCCTCGTTGGTCACCTCATAGGAAACGCGCACGGCAGCGTCCTCGAGTGCATAACGAGCGACAAGCTTAAACGGGTAGGGATAATCGCTCAGCAGCGCGGCGTTATCCTCCGAAGCCAGGCACATCGCCAGCTCGTTCTCGCTCTGGCTCAGCAG
Organism: uncultured Collinsella sp.; assembly: GCA_902490405.1. Lineage (GTDB taxonomy): Bacteria > Actinomycetota > Coriobacteriia > Coriobacteriales > Coriobacteriaceae > Collinsella. The sequence continues at coordinate 17,653 of CABUDS010000014.1, read as the reverse complement.
CTTCCACTCCTGTTTGCGCGCAAACCCGTGGCGAGCGAGCTTCACATGATGCCCGGCAAACGTCATGGCGCTACCATCACGCAGGCCTCCGCAAATCGGGAAGCAAATCGGTGCCTGGCCGGACCACACGGCGGGATCACCCTGCCACAAGTACTCGCGACCTCCAGCCTCAATCGAGGTAAACGAGCCGCCGGCCGTGGAAACCTTGATAGAAATCGAATCGTTGGAAAGAGCGTATTCCATTATCCATCCTTTCGGACAACTGCTTTTTCATGCAAGCGCCCGCCTCAATCCTAGTCAAAGGACAAACCCGCGCGCTCGTCGATGTGTCCGGTATCCCGACCATACAACGGGGTACCATACAGACATTGATGCAATTACAGCTGAAAGGCCTTCTTATGCGAACCATCATCCTTTATGCCTCACGCCACCACGGCAATACGAAAAAGCTCGTGGACGCCATCGTCGAGGCACACCCCGAAATCGATACCCTCGACGTCAAGGCGCTCGGCAAAAACGAGTATCCCAACCTGCACGAATATCATCTGATCGGTGTCGCCACGGGCATCTATTACTCCGAGATCGACAAGGACATGGCACGCGTGCTCACGAACGTGCTGCAGCCGCAGGACAAGGTGTTTGGCCTTATGACCTACGGTGGCAAAAACAAGTGGTACGGCAAGGATATCGATGGCATCTGCCGCATGAGGCAGGCCATCTTTATGGGCGTCTACGGCTGCCCCGGCTTTGATACGTGGGGGCCGTTCAAACTCACCGGCGGTGTCCAAAAGGGGCACCCGAACGCTGAGGAAATTAAGGGCGCCGTCGACTTCTTCGACAAGATCGAAGACGAGTATGGCGACATCATCGTCGAAGAGTATGCCAAGCGCGAGAAGCGTCTAGCCTACGAAAAGGAGCATCCTGCAGGAGGCCTGGTGGCCGGCGTTAAGCGCACGGCAAAGAAGATTGCTAACAAGCTGTAACTGTAAAGGTGCTTTTGAGCGTTTAACCCATACGGCGGGTCCGAGCAGATTCGGGCCCGCCGTCTTTTTCTATCGTTACTCGGTAAAGGCGTTGCCGACGCTCTGGCCGCCAACATACGTCTCGACGAGGGTAAGCTCATGGTCGAACACGACAAAGTCGGCGTCGCGACCCGGCATAATGCTGCCGCACTTATCCTCGATGTGCGCGGAGCGTGCCGGCACCTCGGTTGCCATGCGAATGGCGATATCGGCGCTGGCGATGCCCCAGTCGACGATGTTCTTGACACCCTGGGCAAGCGTGAGCACCGAGCCGGCAATGCTCTTGCCGTCGGCGAGCCAGCACAGGTTGTCCTTCATGATGACGTCCATGCCACCGCTGGTGTAGCTGCCCTCGGGCATGCCGCCGCAGCCAAGGCAGTCGGTGATGAGCACCGTATGCTGCCAGCCCTTTGCCTGCAGCAGCGCCTTGATGGCGGCAGGGTTTACGTGCTTGCCGTCACAGATGATCTCGGCGTAGGTCTCGGGCGTGGACATGGCAGCACCCACAACACCGGGCTCACGGTGATGCAGCCCGCGCTGGCCGTTATAGGTATGCGTAAAGCAGCTGGCACCGGCGTTGATGGCGGCGATGCACTCATCGTAGGTGGCATCGGAGTGACCGATGCTGGTCACCACGCCCTTGGCGTTCAGAGCAGCCGCATAAGCAGCGGCACCGTCGCGCTCGGCCGCCATGGCGCTCTTAACGATGCGACCACCCGCAGCCTCCTGCCACTGATCGAAGACCTCTTCGGAGGGATCGATAAGATAAGCGGGGTTCTGCGCGCCCACATGCTTCATGGTAAAGAAGGGGCCCTCCAGGTAGATGCCCTGAATGCGAGCACCGCAGAAGTCGGGGCCGCGACCCTCGTCCGCCTGAGCGATGGCGGCGCAGGCGTCCTTGATCTGCTCGACGCCATCGGTGAACGTCGTGGGCAGCCAGCTGGTGGTACCGCGACGGGCGAGCTCGGTCGAGCTGATATCGATGCCCTCGGGATCGTTATCGGTAGTTGAGTGGTTGTAGAAGCCATGGATGTGAGTATCGACCATACCCGGTGCGATCCACGATCCCGTGTAGTCCTTAATCTCGCAAGAGGGCTCGTCGGCCTGCCAGGCGCCAAAGACGCCATCCTCGACCATAAGATAGCCGCCCAGTTGCGGGCCTGCCGGCAAGAAGAACTTGTCAGCCTTAATTGCGTACGTGCTCATATGCACTCCTTGCTTCTAAAGCAGTTGACTGTGGTGATGCTTATACCCAGCTCAGGTAAAACAAAAAGCGCCCGCCCGCCGTTATGAGCGGACGGGCGCCCTTACAGGGGGACGCGATTAAGCGGTGAAGGGGTGAATCGTCACGCCCTTAACCACGCGGTTGACCGTGCCGGTGGGGCTCGGCGTATCGGGCGTGTTGCCCACGCGTACGGAGTTGAGCAGGCTGATAGCCTGGGCAAACATCACGAACGGCAGAGCAAGGTAGCCCTCGGGAAGCGCCTCGTAGCCCTTAAAGGTAAAGGACTCGCCCTCGTAGACGGTAGCGCCATCCTGCTGAACGGCAACGGTGTGCTGAGCGATCTTGTCGCCACCGATCTCGTTGAGGATGTCGATGTCGTACTGACGGGTGTAGGCGTCGTTGTTGACGAACACGAACACGAGGGTCTTGTCGTCGACGAAGGACTTGGGTCCGTGACGATAGCCCATGGAGGTGTCGTAGGAAGTAGCGACCAGACCGTGAGCAAGCTCGAGGATCTTGAGCTGGCTCTCCTGGGCAAGGCCACCGAAGGAGCCGGAACCCAAGTACGTCACGCGGTTGAAGTCGCCAGCGAGGTAGTCGGCAACCTCGGACTCGCGAGCGATGACCTCCTCGCCCATCTTGGCGATGGTCTCGACCCACTCGGCCTTCTGCTCGTCGGAAGCCTCGTCAAAGATGAGGGTAGAGAGCAGGGTCATGCAGGTGTAGGAGCCGGTCATGGCGAAGCCCTTGTCGTTGGCGCGCGGAATGAGCAGCGTCAGCGCATTGGGATCATCGGCAGACTCGACGGCGAGCTTGCCCTCGGGCGCGCAGGTGATGTTGAGGAACTTGACGTTGTGGACGAGCTCCTTGGCAACGGCAACGGCGGCAAGGCTCTCGGGGCTGTTGCCAGAGCGGGCAAAGGAAACCACGAGCGTGGGATCCTCAGCGCGCAGGAAGTCGCGCGGGGCGCTCACGATGTCGGTCGTGGCGATGGGCTTAAAGTCGTAGAGATCAGTGTTGCCGGCGTGACGCAGATACGGGGCGCAGGTATCGCCAACATAGTCGGACGTACCGGCACCGGTGAAGACAACGGACAGACGGCCCTCGCCCATAGCGCGAGCCTCAGCCAGAAAGGCCTCGATGGCCTCCTTGTTCTCGCGATAGATGTTGAGCGTATCACGCCAAAGCTCGGGCTGCTGAGCAATCTCGGCCGTGGTTATCTGGGCGCCGAGCTCGGTGAGCTCCTCGACACTCTTCTCGAACATTTCTAATACCTCTCTCTAAAAGTAATCCTCTGACGTGCAATTATACACTTCGGTTGGTTATCTGGTAGTAACCAGTTAAATGCAAAGAATCACCATATGGAAACGATGCGGACACTAGTTGCTACGCTGGTGGTAAACCTTGTATTTAAACTGATCGGCACGAGCAACCGAGAGTGTATACTCCACAACCTCGTTTGACTCGTTATACGTAGTCCTGACCAAATCGAGCACAGGCGAGCCCTCGACAATTCCCAAAAGGTGGGCGTCGGTGGGACGGGCTATGCTCGCATAGAACTCCTCTTCAGCCACGCGTATCTTTTGCTGAAAGTCTTGCTCAATCACATCGTAAAGCGGCTTGCGCTCCAGCAGCGGTCGCTTTAGGGACAGAAATTGACGAACCGGTAGATAGCTGCGTTCGACCATCATGGGCATGTTGTCGGCAGAACGAAGGCGCTTGAGCTTAAAAATGCGATCACCGATACGTAATCCCATATGCTCGGCCAGATTCTTATCGGCCTCCATCTCGCAAAAATCGAGAATCGTGGTCTCGGGGTCGCGACCCATCGCGCGCATCTGCTCGGTAAAGCTGTAGGACTGCATAAGATTGGTTGCCTTTGCCGAACGGTCGGTCACAAAGGTACCGCGACCGTGCTGCCGAACCACCAGTCCTAAACGCTCCAGTTCCTGCAGAGCCAGGCGTACCGTAGTGCGCGAGAGACCATAGCGCTCCGAAAGTTCGCGCTCGGAAGGAATCATGTCACCGGCGCGATATTCATGGTCAATCTTTTCGGTCAGAATATCGACCAGCTGATCGTACAGCGGTTGCTTGCGCGCTCCGATCGCCATCCTATCCTCCCTTTTGCTCAAACTAGGCTACTACCTTGGGTGTTTAGCATTATCTGTCTGCCACACCCGAATCATCAAGAAAACAAAAGCCGCGCGCTCTTTCGAGCACGCGGCTTTTAACATACACATGGCTTAAGGGGTCGGGGTGTGAGCCGCGTAGGGACACACCCCTCAAGCTAGAGCCTTACCAGATGCTCGGCCAGAGACCAAGCGGGCCAGCGCCCAGGATGCCGAGGACGAAGAGCAGCAGAATGCCCTTGGTCGGGGTCCAGCTGTGCTTAGCGAACATGTAGTAAAGCAGCAGCGTAAGCATAAGCGGGACGAGCTTCGGGACGATGGTGTTGAGGGTGTCGGCAACAGAGAAGTTGACCGGATCCTCGGTGACGGTAGCGTAGGTCACGGACTCCATGCCGTTGCCCAGATCGGCGACGCCGCACTTGACCTCGTTGCCGTCGGCATCGACGGCGGTGAGGGCGTTGCCGTCCTCATCGGTCATGGCGATGGTACCGGCCTCAGCGGTCTCGGTATCGATGCCCTCCATACCGGTGAAGTTCTCGGCCTCCTTCTCGGAGACGATCACGGTAGTAGGGGCAAGGCCACGGGTGGTGCCGTTGGGGATCTGGAGGTTGATCTGGGTGCCACCCATGGTGACGACCAGGCAACCGACGACGAAGACGCCCATGATGGAAGCGGCACGCGTGAAGGCCTGCATGTTGGCGGTCAGAGCGTCAATAGCGCTGGTGCCAAGCTTGTAGGACCAATTCATGAGCCAGAAGCGCAGAGCGAACTGGACGACGTTGAAGATCACCAGGAAGATGATCGGCGCAGCGGCGTTGCCGTTGATGGCCATGTTGGAGGTGATGCCGGCCGTGATAGGCACGAGCGTCAGCCAGAACAGGGCGTCACCGATACCACCGAGCGGGCCCATTGCGGCGACGCGGACGGCGCGGATCGTGGGGATGTCAACCTTGTTCTGCTCGAGCGAAAGCACGATACCCATAACAAAGGTGACGAGGAACGGGTGAGTGTTGAAGAACTCCAGGTTGTGGCTCATGGAAGCCGCGAGGTCGTTCTTGTTGGTGTGGATCTTCTCCAGACCGGGGATGATGGAGTAGAGCCAACCGGCGGCCTGCATACGCTCGTAGTTGAACGAGGCCTGCAGGAAGCAGGAGCGCCAGGCCATCTTGTTGAGGGTCTTCTGGTCGAGCTGCGGAGCAGGAGTAAGATCCTCGTAGTGCTCCGGGATCACATACTCATTAGATGCCATCTTCGAAGTCACCTCCGTCAGAAACAGCTGCACCCTTCAGCTCGGTCTGCTGCTGGAAGTCCCAGAAAGCGATGCCGAAGCCGATGAGAGCGAGGATGAGCAGAGCAGGGGTTGCCAGAGAATCGTTGGCAACGGTGATGAGCGCGAGGCCAAAGCCCATGAGGAAGAAGCCCCACATATCGCGGTTCATCATAACCTTGAGCAGGACGGCGAAGCCGACGAAGCGCATCATGCCGCCTGCAGCGGAGAGACCGGTCTGCAGCCAAGTCGGGATGGCGGAAGCGATGGTCTGACCGATGGTAGCGCCAGCGATGAAGAACAGGGTGACGACGACAGCGAAGATCAGGCCGAGCAGAGCCATGGCGAAGTAGTTCAGACGCTCGATACCCTTGGTGTCGGCGTTGTGAGCCATGTTGTCCGCGGAGGACATGAGCGGCGACATAAGCGTGAAGACCAGGGTAACGCCGAGCTGACCAAGCAGAGCGAACGGAATGGCAAGGCCGACTGCCGCGTTGGGCTCGAGGCCCGTAGCGATAGCGAGAATGGCTGCCATGATGCCGCCGATGACGGCGTTAGGCGGCTGAGCACCTCCGATCGGCATGTTGCCGATCGTCATGAGCTGATAAGTACCACCCACGAGAAGACCGGTGTTGAGGTCGCCAAGGATAAGACCAATGACGGCGCCGGTGACGATGGGCTGATAGAGAGACTCGAGGAAGTTAAACTGGTCGATTGCCGCGACGAACGTGACGATGAAGACCAGAGCGACCTGGAAGATCGTGTATTCCATCTTGCTCCTCCTTTCAAAATGTATGTACGCACTTTGGATTTCACGTACAGAATGTCAGGGTTTCACTCCTGACAACGTGGATCACGAAGACTACGAGAAGAGCTTGCTCGTGTCCTCAACAGGCGTGCTCGGAACGCGCCTGATCTCCAACTCCACCCCCAATTCCTGCAGCTCTTTAAACGCAGCGACATCCTCGTCGTTAACTGCGACGGAGGTGGCGACTTGGCGCTTTCCTTCCGACATGTGCATGTTGCCGATGTTTACCTTCTTTATAGGCACACCGCCCTTGACGAGCGTAAGCACGTCTTCCGGTGTTTCGGCCACGATGAAGATCTTCTGGCGCGGGCTCGCCTTGCCAATGACGTCGATGGTCTTCTGCAGGGAGAAGAAACGCGTAGCGACGCCGGCGGGAGCGGCCATCTTCATGAGGTTCTGACGCATGGTGTTGGTCGACACATCGTCGTTGGCGACGAGGATGAGGTTGGAGCCCAGGGTGGAGTTCCACTGGGTTGCGACCTGACCATGAACCAGTCGGTTATCGATGCGGGTAAGAAGAATGTTGGGTTCTGCCATGTTGATCAGCTTCCTTTCGTTGATTGCTGACGACAGTTACTTGATCTCCTGAATCGCGTAACGCGAAACATCTACGACGGCACCGGATCGGACTTTGATCTGGACCTTTTCGCCTTCGATGCCCTTGACGGTTCCGTAGATACCGCCGGCGAAAAGAACCTCCTGACCCGGCTTGAGCTCGGTGTGTAGCTCTTTGAAGTACTTCTGTTTCTTCTTCATGTTGATTTGCGACCAGATGGTGTAAATCAAGCCCATGATGACAAGCAGGCCCAAAAGAGCGACCGAGGAGCTCAGGACGCTAGCTCCGAAGTCGGCCATTAAATGCCGTCCTCGTCGCCGAAGATATCCTCTTCCTCGGCACCAGCGACGGAGGCGACCGTCTGGGCGGTGATGCCCGTCTGGCCAACGGTCACGGCCTGCTCGCCAAGCTCGGCGAGCGTGGCGTTGCCGCGGAGGAACAGAAGCTCAATAACCATGGGAAGGTTAGTGCCGGTCAGAATCTCGACGTTGTCGACATCCTGGGCAATCATCATTGCCTGGTTGAACGGCGTACCACCAAGCAGGTCGGTAAAGACGAGCACGCCATCGCACTCCTCGCGCATGGCGGTAATAGCGGCGCGGAGATCCTCACCGTAGGAAGCAGCCTGGTCGCCCTCAAAAGGAACGACGGTAAAAGCGGGCTGATCACCAGCGACCATAGCGATAGCGCTTGCGATGCCGGGTGCGAACTGTCCATGACCGGTAAGAATAAAGCCAACCATTCAAATTTCCCTTCCGAAGGTGTGTACGATCTGAGTCCGATAGTTTTCGGAAGCCAGCGGGCGGGTGCCCTTAAAGCTTCTTGGAAAGCGTTCTTTGAAGACCAGTGGTTTCTAAACTGGTAGTAACCACGTGACGTGTTGTTGTCACTATATCACCCCAGAAGAGGTCGCTTTCGCTGATTCATACAGTAAAACGTTTTTGCACCGTTCACGGTGATAAATCGACCGTTTACCGCTCATTAACACTTCTACCTGCAGTTTTGAAATCGTTTCGAAATGCTTTGGCAATCGATCACAACTATTTTCGTGTCTAAACAACACAGGGTGGCAAAATATAGCGTGTAGAAAAAGTGCAGGTCATTGTGAAGATTTGTGAATTGGTCTTTTTGACTTAATACCAGTTAGAACCAGTTTAGAAATTATCGGTGAACGGTAGTTTTCGACCGTTCACCGGAGAATTTCAATCGTTTGCAGCCTTTTTCCTAGATGAATTGGGGAGACTCGATGAAGCACTTGCGCGGTTGCAGGGTATTTCAATACTCGTCCATCCCCCGCGTTCCAAACTCCCATTCCCTGAATATGCCATAGCTCTCGCTATTCGTCTCACAAACATTACTTACTCTAATCTGTAATTGTTTATCGTTTATCATTAAGTATGATATAAGATACAAGTATCATCCAAGACATTGGTTGGAGGAGCTATGATCCGCTGGAACGTATCCAAATCGAATGAAGCCATCGACCGTGAACAGGGCAATAGCCAAACTGAGGAAGCTCACTCGCTACTGCAAATGGGGCACAATCTGCACCATCGTGGCGCTCGCTCTGGCACTCCTCGCAGTCATTGCAATCGAAGATCTAGTCATATTGCCTAGCCTCTCCCAAGGGTTCTGTCTCCAATCCGTAGAGCTTGAGGCTAGCGAAGGGCCAATTCTCGCTCTCGTCGGCACCAATGAACAGACTCCTCTTATGCTTGTCGCGCACGACGGTCATACTGCCATAGGGAGCGCCATGATGGCATGCCTCGCGCTTGCCATCGCGCTAAGCGCATACAGGTTTTTCTCCGCCATTGAAAAGGCGGGCAGGCCCTTTGACCTCGAATGCATCCGCATACTACGTCAAATAGGACATTTGTTCCTTATCGGCGGCGCTGCCGTGAAACTTTTTGGTGCCATAGTCACAGGGCTGATACTCTCAGGATTTGGCGGTAGCTTTACGGATGCGCTTGGCGGGCAGCATCTCGACCTCTCTATGCTCTTTGCAGGCCTAATTTTTAGCCTGATTGCCAGCATCTTCCAGTACGGGTGTATCCTGCAAAAACAAGATGACGAGTTGCTCTAGGGGGAATCCATGATTATTCTGCGGCTCGACCGCATGCTTGCCGAACGCAAGATTTCATCCAAAGAGCTTGCGGAACGCGTGGGTATCTCCCAGGTCAATATGTCGCGCATCAAGACGGGCAAGGTTTCTGCCGTGCGCTTTTCAACTCTTAACGCGATATGCCGGGCACTCGACTGCCAACCGGGCGATGTACTGGAATATATGCCTGACGATGAAGCCGATAACCTCTTTGGACTTAAAGATTAATAGACATAATTTAGCCACCAGCGCCTAAACGCAATAAGCCCGCTAGAACGACATCCGTTCTAGCGGGCTTAATCAGATATATCAGCTTCGCGCTCGGTAGCTCGGGCAAATCTTACGCAAACAGGCCGTAGATGCTGATGTTGGCCTTGGCGTACAGGCCGTTGGCATACTCGGTCCACTTGGAGCTGGCGCTCGAGGCCTGCGAGGAGTACTGCTGATAGGCGGTGTAATAGGCGGTCATGGCCTGCTTATAGGTGGCACTATCGGCGGTAAAGGCATCGTTAGCGAAGGCCTTAGCGTAGGTGCTGTTCTCGTCCTTCCAGGTGCCCTTCGAGCTATCCCACTCGTCACCGGCAAGGTTGATGATGTAATCGGCGTAATCCTTGCTCGCGGTGTCCTCGTTGCCGTCAGAAGGCTCGGTCGGAGCGGTCGGCATGCTCGCGGAAGCATCGCCCACCTTCTTCTTGTAGAGCTTCTGCAGCGTCGCGGACTGGCGGACGATCTGCTTGGCCTGGTCCTTGGACACGCCATACTGCTTGGCCATGGTGTCGTAGTCCGAGGTGCCGATAGAATCCTCGGCATACTTCTTCATCTCCTTAGAGGAGACGGTAATGCCCTCGTCCTCGGCAGCATCGAGCAGAATCTTGTTGCGCACGTAAGACAGGATGACGTCGGCAGAGGGGGCGGCGTAGTTGCCGTTGCTATCCTTGACGGTATCGAGGCTGTACTGGCTCTCGATGGCCTCGCGCGCGGTGATGTCGCTCTTCTTGCCGTTATAACTATAGCTTGCCACGGTCGAATCGAGCTGGTCCTCGGTCAGGGTCGACGAACCGACGCCCTTGCCGCCAAAGCCGCCATTGCCAATAAAGAAGCCGACCACCGCAGCGATCACGACTGCAACCACAAAGGCGGCAATCATCGTCTTCTTGTGCTTGGATGCATGGTCGTCCGCGTCGGAGTCGTCCTCGTCTTGCTCCTCGGGCATGAGGTTCTCGTCGGCGGCGTCCGCGGCGATCTTTGCCTCCAGGCGAGCGTCCTCCTCCTCGGCGGTCGTGCCGGCAGCAATGTGCTCGGCAGACGTGCCGGCGACCAGGTCGATCTTCTCGTCCTCATCACCGTCGGGGCCTTCGCCGCGCTCGATGATCTGGATGCCGTCGATCTCGTCCTTCTCGTCCTTCTTTTGAATCAGACCCATATCAGTTACTCCTTGTTAGGAAACATAGTCCGCAATAGAATACGCCCGACAGAGCGCCGGGCGTATTGATTCTTAGGTTATACGCAAACACTTAAGTACTATTTAGGCGTTTGCAGCCTGCATGCCTTAAGCTAGGTGCGCGATAACGGCATCGGCAAAGGCCTGCGTACCCACGGCCCCCTCGACGGAGCCAGTCTGGGCACGACGCACGTCACCGGTAACCTGTTCGCCCTCGTCGAGCGTGGCAGAGACGGCGGCGCGAATGCGGTTGGCCGCGTCGTTCTCACCCAGGTGATCGAGCATCATCGCAGCAGAGAGGATCTCGGCCGTGGGGTTGGCGATATCCTGGCCAGCGATATCAGGCGCAGAGCCGTGCGTCGCCTCAAAGATGGCGCAGTCGGCACCGATGTTGGAGCCGGGGGCCATCCCTAAGCCGCCCACCAGGCCGGCGCACAGGTCGCTCACGATGTCGCCGTACAGGTTGGGCAGCACCAGGACATCGAAGTCGTTGGGGTTCTGGACCAGGCCCATGCAGGTGGCGTCGACGATCTTGTCGTTGAACTCGATGTCGGGGTAGCCCGCGGCCACCTCGCGCGCAACGCGCAGGAACAGGCCGTCGGTCGCCTTCATGATATTGGCCTTGTGCACAGCCGTCACCTTTTTGCGGCCGCAACGGCGGGCGTACTCAAAGGCGTACTCCACAATGCGGCGGCTCTTGGCGATGGAGATGGGCTTGATCGAGATGGCGGAATCCGCGGCGAAGGTCTTCTGACCCGAGCGCTCGACGAGCTGCGAAAGCTCCTCGACCTCGGCAGCGCCCTCATCGAACTCGATACCGGCGTAGAGGTCCTCGGTGTTCTCGCGCACGATGACCAGGTCGACGTCGCGGAAGCGCGAGCCGTCGCCCGGCTGCGACAGGCAGGGGCGCACGCAGGCGTACAGGTCGAAGTGCTTACGCAGGGAAACATTGACGCTGCGGAAGCCCGTACCGACCGGCGTGGTGATGGGGCCCTTGATGGCAACCTTGGTCTCGGCGACCGCATCGAGGACGTGCTGGGGCAGCGGCGTACCAAACTCGTCCATGACGCCGGCACCGGCCTCCTGGACATTCCAGTTAATCTGGACACCGGTGGCCTCGACCACGCGGCGCATGGCCTGCGTGATCTCGGGACCGATACCGTCACCGGGAATCAGGACTACATCGTGCGCCATAATCTGTTACTCCTCGTCTTCGGCGTCGTCAGATTTTTTAACGCTAGCACGCTTCTTCTTTTTGGAGAGATCCAGGCCAAAACGTTTAACAAGCATTTCGCAAATCTCACTCGAACGGGCCTTGAGATAGCTGCCCTTGCCGTTCTCGGCGTCGAACTTAAGGCGCAGCGCAAGCTTCTCGGCGACCTCGGCGTCGATCTCGCCCTGGCCAAACTCGTACAGGCAACCGAGCATGTCGCGATACTCAAGGTCGCCGTGGTAGCACTGGATGGCCTCGTCCAGGATGGGCCAAGCCTCGCGCGAACGCTCGACGCTCGTGGCACCCCACACGCACAGCAGGCGGAAGGCGGCATAGCGCAGCGTGGAGGAAATCTCGTCGAACAGCGCGGTCTCGGCGCCCTCAAAGGCGTCCTCCATCTGCTCGGGGCAGGTGGTGGCGAGTGCCGCCAAGGCATCGAGGGCCTCCCAGCGGGTCTGCGCCTCGGGGCGATCGAGCGCCTCGATCAGCGCGGGCACGCAGGGCACGACGCGCTGCGGATCGCGCTCGGCCAGAAGATGCAGCACGCGGGCGGCAAACTGGCGGATGCGGCGCGTGGGGCAGCCGAGCTCCTTGACCAGGCGGTCGACGGCGTTCTCGTTCTCCTCTGCCAGCTGGAGCTGTGCCAGCTCCTCGTCGGTGAGCTGTTCGTCTTTGTTTTCTGCCATAGTTACCTCTTCTTATTTCTTAGCGTGCTTGCCAGCACCCTTGCTGTCATCGGTGACCGAGATGAGCTGTCGGTCGGCTGCGCCATTGCGACGCGCACGGCGGCGTTCCTCGGCGTCGCCCGCGTCGGCGGCGGCGCGGTGAGCCTTGTTGACGTTAAAGACCTCGTCGTGCTTGCGCCACGGACCAACGGACTCGCCAAAGCTCATCTTAAGACCGGCGATAAAGCCGCCGAGCCAGCCGATCGGCGCAAACTGCACCAGCGGGAACAGTGAGAACACCCAGGTCAGCAGGACGACTGCCGCCGCGCCTGCAAAGTTGGCAATCCAGTAGTCGCGCTTGGTGATGACGCGCTTTTCGCACGCCCACTGACCGCACAAAAAGCCGATGTAGATCGCAAAGAGAAAGAGCACCAGCGCAAGCACCACGAACGTCCAGCTCATGGGCGCTACTCCTCGTGATGGTGGCCGCAGCAGCACTCGTGGCCGTCATCATGGCCGTGGCCGCCGCAGCACTCGTGGTCCTCGCCGTGATGGTGGCCGCAACCGCACTCATGCTCGTCGCCGTGCTCGCCGCAACCGCAGCCGTCCTCGTGGGCACCGTGCTCCTCGGGGCGATACTGCGACCAGTCCAGACCGGCGGCGATGGCGTCGGCCTCCTCCTTGTAGAGGACCGTGATGGCCTGGGTACCCAGCTTGGCACCACCGATGGCGTCGAGCATGTCGTAGAGCGTAAAGGCCACGTCGGCGCCGGGCAGCGCGAGCTCGCGGTCATCGGCGTAGGCGAGCGCCAGACGCAGGTCCTTAATGAAGTGCTCGACCATAAAGCCGGGCTTGTAGTCGCCGTCGAGCGCCTTGGGGGCCAGGCTCTCCATGGCGCCGGACTTGCCGGTGCCGCCCAGGATCATCTGGCGGGTCTTCTCCAGGTCAAGGCCGCTCAGCTCGGCAAATGCCATGGCGTCGGCCATGCCGACCATGCAGGCGCCCAGCGACACCTGGTTGGCGAGCTTGGCAGCCTGACCCTTGCCGGCGCCATCGAAGCAGCAGATGTTGGCCGCAAAGGTGGCAAGGATATCGCGGACCGGCGCGATATCGTTCTCGGTGGCGCCCACGATAGCCGTGAGCGTGCCGGCGATAGCACCAGACTCGCCGCCGGTGACGGGGCAGTCAAACGCCATGCGGCCGGAAACCTGGGCGGCCTCGGCAATGTCGCGCGCCAGCTCGGGGGAGCTCGTGGTGAGGTCGATCAGGACCGCGCCGGGTTTAGTGCACGCGAGCAGGCCGTCGCCCGCCAGGTAGAGCTCCTCGACCTCGGAGGGATAGCCCACCATGGTAAAGACGACATCGGCGTTCGCCGCGGCATCGGCCGGCGTATCGGCCCAGACGGCGCCGCGCTCAACGAGCGCTGCGGCCTTGGACTTGGTGCGGTTGTTGACCGAGACGGGATAGCCGGCATCCAGGATGTGGCCGGCGATGGGGGCACCCATGATTCCGGTGCCGATGAATGCGACGGAGAGCTTGTTTGCCATGAAACCTTTCCTTTTGGGTTGGGTGTTGTTACCAGGTTGAATACTCGGTGCCAGCGTTTGGGCTGTGAGTTGGGATCGATTACGGCCGCGTTACTTGCCTACTGACCGCGCACGCGGCGGGCGATGCGGTCGGAAAGCGACGCCTTGTCGGCGCGGTTCTTGCCCCAAAACGCGCAGGCCACCATGCCGGGGCCCACGTGCGAGCCGATGGTGGGACCCACGGAGCTGCGAATGATCGTGACGTCGGCGCAGCCCTCCTCCTTACGGATGGCGGCTTCGAGCCAGTCGCCGTCCTTTTCGGCATCGGCCGTCATAATGGCGATGGGCATGGTGCGATCGGGCACATAGTTCTCGCGGAACGACTTGAGAATGGACTTGAGCGCCTTCTTGCGACCGCGGTTGACGCCGATCAGCGACAGCGAGCCGGCCAGGTCGTAGGACAGCTCGGGTTTGACGTCGAGCTTTGCCGTGAGCTGTGCCGCCGCGGGCGGAATGCGGCCGCCGGCAGCCAGCGCGTCAAAGCTCTCGAGCGTAAAGTAGCCGTGCACGTAGGTCTTGGCCTCGTTTGCCCAGTCGACCAGCTGCTTGGCGGTGAGTCCCGCCGAGCGTTGACGGACGGCCTCGAGCGCCAAGAGCTCGCCGGTCGCGCAGGGCAGGGCGTTGTCGACCACGTACAGCTCAAAATCGGGATACTCGGCGCGCACGGCGTCCGCCGCCTGGCACGCGGAGTTGTAGCTCGACGACAGCGCCGAGGTAAAGCACAGGTAGACCGTGGGCGTACCCTCTTTGGCGCACTCGGTAAAGAACTCGATATAGCGACCGAGCGACACGGCAGAGGTAGACACGCGAGCGCCGGCGCGCATGCGGTCGTAGAACTCCTTAGGGCTGATGCTCGACCAGATATCGTCCGTGCGCTCCTCGCCATCGATGATAAAGGGGAAGCCCAAGATATCGACATCGAGGTTCGCGGCAACCTCGGGGCTAAAGTCGCAGCAGGTATCGATGACGATGCGGCAGCGGTCAGAATGGCCGGTAGATGCAGCCTTGTCCATCAAAGCGACTCCTTACGTAAAAAAGGCGGCCATCCGCATGGGATGACCGCCGGCCGTTAACTCATGCAAGTTAACGTATTTTACTCGTCAAGTGTTTCGATACGGGGCTTGATGATGCCATATCCACCATTCTTACGGTGATACACCACATTGATGAGGCCAGTCGTCGCGTTCTCGAACACGTAGAAGTCGTGACCGAGCAAATCGGTCTGCACCAGCGCCTGCTCCTCAGTCATCGGGGTGACATCGATGACCTTCTCGCGGACGAGCAGGTCGTCCTCCTCCTCGGGCAGCAGCAGGTCGGCCAGATCCTCGACGCGCTCGACCGGCGCGACATCCGCTGCGCTGGCACCGCCCTGGCGGTTGTCCACGACCTTGGTCTTGAACTTGCGCAGCTGGCGGGTGACCTTATCGGCGGAGAGGTCGATGGCAGCGTACATATCTGCACCGTGCTCGGCAACGCGAATCACCGAACCGCGGGCACGAACCGTAACCTCGACGATTGCCGGGTTGGGGTTCGAGGGGTTCTTCTCATAGCGAAGCACGACGTCGACTGTCATGGGCTCGATATCGAAAACCTTGAGCGCCTCGCCGATCTTCTCGTCCACATGCGCACGCAGAGCATCGGTTACCGTCGTCTTGCGTCCAGAAACCTTGATATCCATACGTGGCTCCAATCTGCCTCGGGGACTTACTGTACTGGCTATGTACCCATTGCCGTGCATTTAATCACGCGGATTCCTAAAGACCCGAATAACGATTGCTTGATACCGCATACCGAAGTCTCGCACTTTTCCGTGGCAAAGTGCGCTATAGGAGGGAGGCGGCGGCTTTGGTTTTGCACCTAAAAAATGTCTTTGACCTGCTGGTTTTATGGGAACGAAAAAGCCGGGCTCCCCTGTTGGGAGAGCCCGGCAATGCGTGTTGAAACCGTGAAGAGGCGCCTCTCCTAGCGCATAGGAGATGCCACCCCTAGCAATAACTAGCTATTGAGTTTGTTAATGTCGTCGTCGGTGATAGTGCCCTCCTGGCTGGACGATTTATCCTCGGAGGATGCACCCTCGCTGCTCGAATCGGAGGATGCGGACTCGCCGGATCCGGTGTCGGTCGACTGCACGTCGGCGCCCGAGACCGTCTTGGTGATGAGGTCATAGGGCATCGTGCCGTACCAAACGGAGTGGACCGCCTCGAGCGTGCCATCGACCGTGATACCGTCGAGGGCATCGCTCACGGCACGGCATAGCTCGTCGTTGGCCGCGAGGCCCGCGACGCCGAGCGTCGAGGGCGTCTCGAGCGTGCCGACGTAAGAGACCTGGCTCATCAGGCGCGCAAGGTAGCCGCCGGCCGTGGAGTCGCAGATCACGTAGTCGACCTCGCCGGACTCGAGTGCCTCAAAGCACTCGTTGATGTTGGAGAAGGTCTTTTGGTTGGCCGTGATGCTCTGCTTGGCGAGCGCTTCCTGCGAGGCCGAGGAGGTCTGAACGCCCAGGGTAGCGGTGTTAAGCGTTTCGGTGGAAACGCTCAGAGACTCGCCGTCGCTCGTCTTTCCGAACACTGCCGCAGCGTCGTACAGGCAAGTACCAAGCGCGCTGATGTCACCATCCGTGGAATTGATGTCGCCAATGAAGATGTCGGCCTTTTTGTCGCCAAGCGCGGAATCGGCAGAAGACGCATCGACGAAGGCAACCTTAAGGCCCATACGGCTTGCAAGGGCACGAGCGGCATCGACCGCATAGCCCGTGAGGTTTCCGTCGGCGTCCTGCATGGCCTGCGGGGCATCAGACGTATCGAGGGCGACCGTCAGGGTTCCCGGCGTGACCAGGGCATCGTCCGACACCGCCGGCGTGACAACCTCGTGCTCGATCTGGTCGATCGTGGGCGTCGTGAACGTGGACAGTGGGTTGAACGCGCATCCGCTCAGGCCCAAAACGGCAATGACCGCCGCGGTCCCAGCACCTAACCGAGCCGCGTGCACCAAGCTGCCCCTCACCATGTCCACTACCCTGCCTTCTGTGTCGTATACGATCCGTGCGTTGCGCGGAATATCGGGTTGTTCCCACCAGCTGACCTGGTATTTGACCCCACACTTGCGCACCGGGGTGTTTGCTCGGGAGGCCGCAGCCACCTTCACGACTGACCCGCTCGCCCGCGAGGCGGTATTGCCCCAAAAAAAAGTAGAACGGACGGTGCGGCTTACATCTAGGACGCGCCATGATCGCGCCGCGCGCACGCGGTCGCTTACGTGGATCCCTTTGACCGCGTCTGTCTTGGACTAGGATGGACATTTCGTCCGTCCGCAACCACAGCCTGGCAGGAACGTAGCGCATTATAGCTAAGTTCAAGCTAAAGTTTAAGGTTAGGGACGTCATTCGCATCGCGAGTACAGATTTCGCAGGTCGGAGTGGGCTATTCGTGCCCCTATGAAGCCCGGAGCTCCCCTGTGGGGAGCTCCGGGGCGCCCTTCTTAGGGTGCCGTGGCCAAATAATGGCAAATATGAGTACTGTCACCAATTTAGTAACAGGTAATTTTGGCCTCTCGGACAGGTTTTGCGCTCAGTGTCGCCAACCTGATGGTGGCGCGCGCAGACGTGGTGTAAGAGCGTCCCGAGGTCCGTCGCTGCAAGTCC
>CABUDS010000013.1 GCA_902490405.1 uncultured Collinsella sp. | reverse complement strand
TATTCGGTATGGTACCCACGTTGCATCAAGCGCTTGCAAGGCATCGGTCAGCGGTCGCGCAGCCGGCGTCAGCGAATGTGACGAGCAGCTGCCGCTCAACCTTTGCCGTTGCCCACGCTCTGCAAGCGTGCCTGTCGCCCTTAGTAATCCACCGCAGCAGGACTGTTCATCCAGTCGCTCACGAATGCACCGTAACGGCCCTCGATAATGGCCTGGCGAGCACGCTGCATAAGGTTGAGCAGGTAGTAGATGTTGTGCATCGACAGCAAAATGCCGCCGAGCATCTCCTTCTGCGTGACCATGTGGCGGATGAGCGCGCGGCTGTAGCCGCCCGTGCACACCGGGCAGGTGCAGGTGGGATCGATGGGGCCATCGTCGCGCGCAAAGCGGGCGTTGCGGAAGTTGAGGCGACCCTCGCTAGAGAATGCCGTACCCATGCGGCCCGTGCGCGTCGGCAGC
Organism: uncultured Collinsella sp.; assembly: GCA_902490405.1. GTDB lineage: Bacteria > Actinomycetota > Coriobacteriia > Coriobacteriales > Coriobacteriaceae > Collinsella. The sequence continues at coordinate 52,452 of CABUDS010000013.1, read as the reverse complement.
ACGCAGTCGAACATGTCGATGCCCACACCCACGCCGCGCACGAGCGTGGTGGGGTTGCCGACACCCATCAGGTAGCGCGGCTTATGCTTGGGCATGTACTCGCTCACGAGCGGCGCCAGGGTCTCGAACATGGTCTCGTGATCCTCGCCCACCGAATAGCCACCGATACCATAGCCCGGGAAGTCGCCGCACTCCTCCAGATGGCGCAGCGAACGCAGGCGCAGATCCAGGTGCATGCCGCCCTGAACGATACCAAAGAGTGCCTGGTCATCACGGGTGTGAGCCTTGTAGCAGCGCTCGGCCCACATACTCGACAGCTCCACGGCGCGCTCGACGTAGGCGCGCGTGGCGGGATAGCCGGGGCACTGGTCGAGCTGCATGCAAATGTCGGAACCGAGCTTCATGGCGATTTCCATGTTGTCCTCGGGCGTCCAGAACACGTGGCGACCGTCGTAGTCGTTGACGATAAAGCGCACTCCCTCGTCGGTGAGCTTGACGGCGTCGTTGTGGCTGAACACCTGGAAGCCGCCGGAATCAGTGAGGATGGGGCCGTGCCAGTTCATAAACTTGTGCAGTCCGCCCAGCTCGGCGATGGTGTCCTCGCCGGGACGCATGGACAGGTGGTAGGTGTTGGCGAGCACGATCTGCGCACCGAGCTGCTTGACGGTCTCGGTGGGAATGCCCTTGACGTTTGCCTTGGTGCCCACGGGCATAAAGATTGGCGTCTCGATATCACCGTGCGGGGTGTGCAGCACGCCGGCACGCGCATGCGTGGTCGGATCCTCGGCGATCAGGTCGAATTTAAACAGGTTTTGATCCATAAACTGGAACTCCTTGGTTGCGGCTCATACGCAAACCATTATACGAGCAACCATCGAACCGCACCGACTCGACAGAAACTGGTGCATTAAACGACTACCCATGAGAGGCCTTCTACCAACAACACAAATGCCGATGTTATGGCACCGACAGCGAAAACCCGCCAGGGCGGGCAAGGTACCTTCAAGCAAAATGGCGCCGCAGGTTGAGCATAAGTCAGCGAGCGAGCCGCATTTGAGACAAGGTGACGTGAAACGAAAGGGCGCTGACCTTTCGGTCGCGCCCTTGAAGTTGAACGTCAGATTGTCCAAATGCGGCCCGCGCAGCGTCGGCCCGTTACGGCGTTTGGCAAAACGCCGTAACCCCTACGGCCGCTGGCCCATGCCGCCCTCGAGGGTGACGGTCTCGCCGTTCATGTATTTAAAGTCGGGACCGCAGAGTTGAACGACCACGCGGCCGATTTCCTTCTCGACGTCGCCGTAGTGGCCCGCCGGCGGCATGTGGACGTTGGCCTTGAACGCCTCGGGATAGGCATCCTGGAAGTTCTCGAGCGCAGCAGTCCAAGCAAGCGGGCATACGATATTCACGTTGATGCCGTCGGGACCCCACTCATTGGCAGCGACGCGGGTCAGGCCGCGGATGCCCTCCTTGGCGGCAGCATAGCTGCACTGGCCATAGTTGCCAAACAGGCCGGCGCCCGAGGCAAAGTTGACCACGGAGCCCTTGGTCTCCTTCAGGTGCGGATAGGCCTTCTGCATGTACAGATAGGTGGCATACAGACCGGAGTAAATGGCCAGGTTGAACTGGTCCATGGTGTGGTCGGCGATCGTCACGCCCGAAGCGCTGGCCTGAGCATTGTTGACGACGGCGTCGATACGGCCGAACTCCTCGATGGCCTTGTCGATGACGTTCTGGACGACGGCTTCGTTGTCCTGACCAGCCGAGACATCGGCCTGAACAGGCAGAACCTTAACGCCGTACTCGGCCTCGAGAGACTCCTTGGCAGCCTCGAGCTTGGCGACGTTGCGGCCGGTAATGACGAGGTTTGCGCCCTCCTTGGCAAAAGCGATATCGATGCCGTAGCCGATGGAGCCAGCGGAGCCGTCCTTAAGCGTAGCCTTGCCGCCGCCGGTGATAATCACGGTCTTGCCAGTGAAAAGTCCCATAAGAAAGTCCTTTCAAATCACGACGGGCACGCCCGCCGACTGCGCGCACCAAAATTCACGCGCCAAAAGCTGAAATGCAACTTTAACGTGTTCAAGTGAAAAATAAAGACCGCAGCAGGCGAACGGTACAACGTTATTCGGCGAAGGGGATGTCAAGCACGAACCGGATAAAGAGGCCGAATTTTTGTCATCCAAATGAGCTATCGAACACGTTTTGAAACTTTGCTGCGGCGCGTGGGATGTCGGCGCGAGACTTTATCATAGGGTGACGAACAACGATGAGGAGCACATGCCTATGACAGACGAGCTGGACCCCCAGACTCAACAGCATATTGATGATTCAGCAGACGTCGCCGCAGATACTGACGCTGCGACCTGCATTGATACCGACGTCGACGACGCCACTCTGGATAACGGCGCTGCGACGGAAATCCCTGCGGCCGAAGATGCCGACGAGCAAAACGACGATTCGGCCGCTCAGGACGACGCCCCCGAAAAGGACGCCGCCCCGCAAGCAGCAGGCCCCATCGAGGTGTCTTCGGAAGAAGAGCTCGACGCTGTCATGGATTCCATGATGGATGCCGTCAAAGCGATGAAGGACGCTGTCGCCGATGCCGACGTTGACGCCGAGGAAGAAGAGGCCGCCGAGGCCGCCTCGACCTTTGTGCCCGGCGAGACCCCCGTTGCCGATCGGGGCAGCACTATGCCCTCGTTTCTGCAGCTCGAACATCCCACGATTGGCGCGGACGCCGTCGACCCGCATGCAGCGGGCTTTTCTGTGATCGAAGGCGGCACCGGCAATATCGCCGCGCCGCAAACTACCGATGTTGACGCCGCTGACACCGGTCGCCCGATCGCCCCGCACGCCCCCGCCGCGAGCCGCGACCTGGGAACCGCCGTCTCGAACACTGCGAACGCCGTGGGCGCCTTTATCGCACAGGGAGCCTCGGCCATGCGCGAGATGAACGCCGCGAAAAAGGCACTCGCCGATGCCCGCGACCACCTGGCAGAGTTGGGGCAGCGCATTTCCGATCAGGCCGAGGAGCTCGAAACGCGGCAGGATATCGCGGGGCGGTACGACCAGATTGTCGCCGACCAGCGTCAGGCAATCGCCACGGCGCAAAAGACCGCTGCGGCCGCCGAGATTGACCGCGACGCCCACGCCGCCAAAGCGACCGAGCTCAAGGGCCAGCTCGAGCAAATGAAGGCAGAAGATGATGCAGCCGAGCGTCGCTTGAAGGCTGCACTCGATGCCGTCGAGGCTCGCGAGGCGAGCTCACGCGAAACCGGCAACCGCCTGGTTCGTCGACTCGAAGATTCCAAGCGCATTCGCGACAAGGTGAAGGCCGAGCGCGACGCAGGTGTCGCCGCCGCACAGCAAACTGCCAACGCAACGCGTGCACAGCTCGAAACGCTGCGACGCGAGTATGCCGAGCTGCAGCGCAATCCTTCGGCGAACCCCGCCAATTACACCGTGCGCACCAGCGAGCTCTCGATGCAAATCTCCGATGCCGCCGATGCCCTGCGCAAGGCCGAGGAAGACATTCCGCGCGTGACCGCCGACCTCGAGCATTCGCTTGCCGCCGCCGAGCAGGCCGTCGAACAGGCACAGGCCCCCATCGCCGATGCCAAGCGCGCACACCAGGCCGTGACGACCGAGGCGGATGCCGCACGCGACGAACTTCAGACGGCCAAGACCGCCGCCGCGACGCGTCAGCGCGAACTGCGCGAGAAGATCGCCGCGCAGGACAAGGCTCGTCGCGAGCAGGAGCAGGCCATCGCCAACGCTCAGGCGGACGCCGCACATGCGCAGTCGATTATCGAACAGGCGACCGAGGTGCACGACCATCCCGAGATCACCGAGTCGCTCGCCGGATCCTTGGCGCGCGATAAGGCCGAACACGCCGAAACCGAGCGCGAAGTCGCCCAACTCGAGGCCACCGAGGATGACGTACGAGAGCGCACCCGCGACTCACGTATCAAATTCACCGGTGCCATCGTCTGCATTGTCGCCGTGATTCTGGTGATCATCCTGATCTGGCTGTTCGCAAGCAAGTAAACCAGCTGCCAAATAACGTTCAACGCGGTTGCGGTGAGATAGTTCCTGTTTAGCCCAAAAAGGCCGATTCAAGAACTATCTCACCGCAACTTTTTGATTGGTGCAAAAGGGTCAGGCCACTTTGCACCAACTTGGTGCATATAAACCAGTCCCCATTGTACCAACAACGTTTGCCCAGATAAAACCTGCCAAAATAAACCTGTCCCTTTTTGGCAGGTTGAACCACGGCAACACCGATGTTTTGGCGCGGACAGCGAAAACCCGCCAGAGCGAGCAAGGTGCCTTGAAACAAGGCGGCATTGACCTTCTGGTCATGCCGCCGAAGTTGAAAGGCAGATTGCCGCTCTGGCGGGTTTGCAGCGTCAACTGGTTACGCGGTTTGGTAAAACCGCGTAACTACAAAGGTCGCGCCCTTGAAGTTGAACGTCAGATTGTCCAAATGCGGCCCGCGCAGCGTCGGCCGGTCCGCCGTTCGGTAGAACGGCGGAACCTGAGATGCAGCGTCGAGCCGTTACGCGGTTCGTAGAACCGCGTAACTAACAAATGAGCATCGCGTCGCCAAAGCTGAAGAAGCGGTAGCGCTCCTCGATGGCGGCGGCGTAGGCATCCATGATCTGGTCGCGGGTGGCAAGCGCGCTCACGAGCATCATGAGCGTAGAGCGCGGCACGTGGAAGTTCGTGATCAGCGCGTCGACCACGTGATAGGTCGAGCCAGGCATGAGGTAGAGCTGCGTCGTCGCGTTCTCGCGCACCACGATGTCACCGCGGCCGAGCGTGTCGGCGCCGTCCTCACGGCCTTCAAAATAACGCGCTGTCACGGCCGGATCGGACACCGGGGCATCCGTGTCAAAGGCGCTCTCGAGCGAGCGCACTGCAGTGGTGCCGACGGCGATCACGCGATGCCCCTCGGCCTTAGCCTTATGCACAGCGTCGACAACCTCCTGCGACACGTGGTAGCGCTCGGTGTGCATCACATGCTGCGTGGGATCGTCCTCCTCCACCAAACGGAAGGTATCGATGCCCACCTCGAGCTCGACGGCGGCAAACTTCGCGCCCTTGGCCTCGATAGCCGCCATGAGCTCGGGCGTAAAGTGCAGACCCGCCGTGGGAGCGGCAGCCGAGTGCTCCTCCTTCATGGCATAGACGGTCTGGTACTTCTCGGGATCGCCTTCGTAATCGGTAATGTAGGGCGGCAGCGGCACGTGACCGGCGGCGTGAATGGCCTCGTCGAGCGTGCGCGGCTCGCCGGCGGCATTGCAACCGGCCGGCTCAAAGCGCACCAGACGGCCGCCGCGGCTATCGGTGACAAAGTCGACGACCTCGGCCGTCAGCACCACGGGCGCGCCCTCGGGCGCATGGGCGCCACCGGCGCGATACTCAATCTGAGCACCGGGCTTCAGGCGCTTACCCGGCTTGACCAGGCACTCCCAAACGTGGCCCAGCGGGTCAACGTCCTCGCGGCGCTTGAGTAGCAGCGTCTCGACCACGCCGCCCGAGCCTGCCTTGCGACCGATCAGGCGGGCCGGCATCACGCGTGTCTTGTTGATGACGAGCACATCGCCCGGCTCGATATAGTCGATGATGTCGCGGAAGATGCGGTGCTCGACGGTGCCGCCATGCTCCAGCGGCGTTCCTGCCTGGGAGCCTTTGCGATCCACCACCAGCAGGCGGCAGGAGTCACGCGGCTCGGCAGGAGCCTGGGCAATCAGTTCCTCAGGAAGGTTATAGTCAAAATCATCGGTACGCATAGACACGTCGGATTCTCCTTATATAGCTAAAGTCCGCTCTACATCCTAGCAGGCTAACGTCCCAAATGAACTACTTTTTGGCGGCTTTACGCTCATCGCGGATGCGGGCGCGGTCCATGGCCGCCTCGACGGCCGAGAAGCGGCAACCACAGTAGTTCTGCCGATACATGCCAAGCTCGCGCGAACGACGCGTGGCCTCGGGGTAATACGGGCGAAAATCGCGAATGACCGGGGTGAGCCCATGTGCCGCTGCCAAGCGCTCAAGCGCGTCATTACAGGTATCGAACAGCTGATACGGCGAGACGGCGAGCGTCGTACCCACAAACTCAAACCCGTGCTCCTGGGCCACGCGGCACGCCTCGGCCAGACGCAGGGCATAGCACGCGCGACAGCGACGGGGCCGATCGGCACCCAGCGGGGCCACGCCGGCCTCCCAGCGCTCGCGATCCTCGCTTGCCTCAATGAGCTCGATGCCGCCGTCGGCACACCACCGGCGCAGCTCGTCCAAGCGGCGCTGCCATTCATCGCGCGGTTGAATATTGGGGTTGGTCCAGCAAATCGTGGGCTCAAACCCCTCCTCGCGCAGCAGGCGAACCGGCTCAAGCGAGCATGGTGCACAGCACGCATGCAGCAACAACGACTTCATCGACATCTCCTCACCCAAAAAAGCGCACGCCAAAGGACGTATCCTCGCAGGCGACAATGCGGCGGTCGCGCAGGATGGTCCGCACGTAATACCAATCGCCCACGCAGCCCGACAAGTGCAGACCAGCCGCCAGGTAGCACAGCAGCGGATAGCCCGAGAACGCAAACCCCAGGGCAAACGCCACCGTCAAAACAACCGTGGGCGCCAGGCAAATGGCCATGTACCGCCGACGCGAATACACAACGCCCTCGGCGCAGGCATAGATCATCGCCGTCTCACGATTCGCGCCAAAGGTCACATGCGCGCCCGCAGGCGCCAGCAGCTTAAAAAACACCGCATGCACCAGCTCGTGCACGGCAAACGACGCTGCAGAAACCGCAGCCACACCGACCATCCAGCCCACGACGGTGGTCCAGCCGCCCGCCTCAGCCGCGTCCAAGTCCGCAGGCCCGCCCAGCAGCATAAACATCGGCACCAGGCACACGGCAAACACCGCGATCACGGCCATCCCCCACACGAAGCAAGCGTGTAGAAAATCCTCGTCCTCAAACGCATGTATGTTGGAAATCTCATTCATAGCATCTTAGGATAGCGCCCCTGCCACGTACCCGTCCGCATGTGCGATAATGTCGAACGATATGCACGAATTGACCACCGCGTCGCCAGGCCTTGCGCCCGGCCGCGCTCTTACAATATGCGAAGGAGTCCCATGGCATCCAAATACTCCATGAACGACCGTCCCAGCTGGCCTCGCCGCGCCATCGTTACCGCCGGCGAGCCCTACGGCAACAAGGGCCTTCACTTTGGCCACGTTGGCGGCGTCTTTGTCCCGGCCGACTTCTTCGCCCGCTTCCTGCGTGACCGCCTGGGCCGCGAAAACGTCATCTTCACCTCGGGCACCGACTGCTACGGTTCGCCCATCATGGAGAGCTACCGCAAACTCAAGGAGAACGAGGGCTACGACAAGTCCATCGGCGAGTATGTCGAGTCCAATCACTCCCGCCAGGCCGCGACCCTCAACAACTACAACATCAGCTGCGATATCTACGGCGGCTCGGGCCTTGAGCCGGCTGCGCAGATTCACAACGAGGTGACCGCGGAGATTATCGAGCGTCTGCACGAGCAGGGCACCATCTCCAAGCGCTCCACGCTGCAGTTCTACGATGCCAAGGCCGGCACGTTCCTCAACGGCCGCCAGGTCATCGGCCGCTGCCCCATCCAGGGCTGCAAGTCCGAGAAGGCTTATGCCGACGAGTGCGATCTGGGCCACCAGTTTGAGCCCGAGGAGCTCATCGCGCCCAAGAGCCAGCTCACCGGCGAGGTGCCCGAGCTGCGCCCGGTCGACAATCTCTACTTTGATCTGCCGGCCTACCTCGACTTTATGAAGACCTATACCGCCAAGCTCGCCCAGAACCCGCAGGTTCGCTCCGTGGTCTCCAAGACCATGGAGGAGTGGCTGCTGCCGGCTCAGCTCTACATCCAGAACAAGTTCCGCGAGGCCTTCGATGCCGTCGAGGACCAGCTCCCCGAGCACACCGTGCTGGAGCCCGAGGGCAACAAGAGCAGCTTTACCGTCACCTTCCCCAGCTGGAAGGAGCGCGACGACGCCCACGCGGTGCTCGCCAACGGCGGCGTGCGCTTCCGCAGCGGCAAGGCGCTCGTGCCCTTCCGCATCACCGGCAACATCGACTGGGGCGTTCCGGTGCCCGAGGTTGACGGCGTAACCGACGTCACCTGCTGGTGCTGGCCCGAGAGCCTGTGGGCGCCCATCAGCTACACTCGCACCGTGCTCGCACGCGATGCCAAGGCCGCCGGCGTGACCGAGGGCGTCGCCGCCCAGGATGCCGCCCTCATGGGCGAGCCCGCCGCCGATTCCACGCAGGTCCCCGCGCCCACCTACCAGCACAGCTCGCTCGACTGGCGCGACTGGTGGTGCTCGGACGACGCGCAGATCTACCAGTTCATCGGTCAGGACAACATCTATTTCTACTGCATCGCGCAAACCGCCATGTGGGAGGCCCTGGGTTGGGACCTTACGCAGAGCACCGTCAGCGCCTGCTATCACCTGCTCTACATGGGCAAAAAGGCGAGCTCGTCCTCGCAGACCCCTCCCCCGCCGGCAGACGACCTGCTCAACCACTACACCTGCGAGCAGATGCGCGCGCACTGGCTGTCGCTCGGCCTATCCGAGAAGCCGGTGAGCTTTAGCCCCAAGGCATACGACACGCGTGTGACCGGCAAGGACAAGGACGGCAACGAGGTGCGTGCCTGCGACGACAAGCGCGTTATCGATCCGGCCCTTAAGGAGAGCGCCCTTTTGACCGGCGTCTTCAACCGCCTGGCCCGCAGCTGCTTCTACGGCGTCGCCATCAAGGAGGGCGACGAGAGCCCCTACCGCAACGGCTGCATCCCCGCCGGTGCCGCTTCTGACACCGTGGTCGAAGCCGCCGAGCAGGCAGCTCTCGCCTTTGAGCAAGCCATGTACAAGTTCGAGACGCACCGCGCGCTCGCCGTGTGCGACGACTACCTGCGTGCCGCCAACAAGCGCTGGAGCGACGCCTCTAAGGCCGCCAACAAGCTCGAGGGCGAGCCGGCAAACGCCGCAATGACGCAGGCCCTCGTCGACGCCTTTACCGAGCTGCGCGTGGCGACCGTGCTCATGCACGGCATCGTCCCTGCCGGCTGCGAGCTCATCTGCGAGTACTTCGACGTTGACCCGGTCGCCTTCTTTAGCTGGGATAACATCTTCGCCTCCACGGATGAGTTTGTGGAGAGCCTGGGCGAGAAGCCCGGCGAGCACCGCGTGAAGCCGCTACCCCCGCGCTTCGACTTCTTCAGCAAGCACGAGAGCCAGTACTAGGCAACAGCAACGCGCCCGGGAATGATTATTCTGGGACGGGGATTAAAAAATCATTCCCGGGCGACGCAAAGTAGTCTTTTTGGGACGGGGATCATTAAATGATTTTTTAATCCCCGTCCCAGAATAATCATTTAGGTGGAAGGAAAGACGGATGTCCAAGCCGCGTCGTCGTAAGCAGAAAAAGCAGGTCAAGGCCGAGCTCAAGCTCAGGCAGTTTGCCGCCACCGAGCTTTCCGACCAGCTTGCCGCCCTCCCCTGCGCTGCCGACCTGCCGCGCTTTATGGTCGACACGGTTGCCGGCGCCTATACGCCTGCCGATGCCGAGCTCATGATCGGGGGCTTCGGCGCCGCGGCCACACGCCCGGTCACGCTGCGCACCAACACGCTCAAGGCGACCGCCGAGGACATCGCCGCCGCGCTCGACGCAGCCGGCATCGCCCACCAAACCGTCGCTTGGTACCCAGATGCCTTCATCCTGCCCGACGCCCAGGTTTCCGACCTGTGGGACCTCGACATCTACCGCGACGGCAAGATCTACTTGCAAAGTCTGTCGTCCATGATGCCGCCGTTGGTCTTGGGCGCCCAGGCCGGCGAGGACATCCTGGACATGTGCGCGGCCCCCGGCGGCAAGACGACGCAGATCGCCGCCCTCACGCAGGGGCAGGCGCACCTTACCGCCTGCGAGATGAGCATTCCCCGCGCCGAGAAGCTCGAAGCCAACCTCCACCGCCAAGGCGCAAAAAACGTGCCCGTCATGCGCATCGACGCACGCGAGCTCGACGAGTTCTTCCGCTTTGACCGTATCCTGCTCGACGCTCCCTGCACCGGCACGGGCACCGTCGTCAGCGGCAACGAGAAGAGCCTGCGCGGCCTCACCGAGCAGTTGCTGAGCAAGTGCGCCCGCTCGCAGCGAGCACTTCTGGACCGCGCCATGGGAGCCCTCAAACCGGGCGGCACGCTCGTCTATTCGACTTGTTCGATCTTGCCGCAGGAAAACGAGGACGCCCTGCAAGAGGCCCTCGACAAGCATATGGACTGCGAGCTCATCCCCCTCGACGGCACGCCAAGCGAAAGTGAGGCACGCCGCGCCCAGGAAGCTGGCGAGAAGCCGCGCATCGAGTCCAACGCCCTGACCGAGGCCATTGCCGCGGGTCAGGTATCGGCCATCGCCAACGGCCTGCCCGGCACGCTCACCATTCCGCCCAGCCGCGAATTTGAGGGCTTCTACATTGCCCTGATCCGAAAACGCAGCTAGCGTACGGATCCAAAACTCAACAAGCTATCTCCGTGCGCGTTTGTCCTGCTGGTCGCGATGCTGTTTAAGCATCGCGCGCTCCTTGCGTTCGGCCCTTTTGCCCTTAATGGCCGTGACCACAAAGTAGATGACCGCGGCGGCAACGATTGCGCCCACGCATAGGCCAATCGAGCCCAACATTGCCGAAAATTCCATACCGCGTCACCTCTCTTTTAAACGGGACTTTCAAGATAGCACCTCGATCCCCGCCACCACAGCTCCTTCACGTTCGCCGCCCTTCGGTCTAACGGAGGACGCGGCGGGGAAAAATCAACTCATCAAACGATTTAGCAAGCACAACGCTGCCGGCACCCTGCCGGCCGTCATCACATAGAATCGAGCCTCCATGGATACCCTCAACGATCTAAATGAGCGCGTCGACGCCTTCGTCGGCACCAGCTCCTTCGACACGCCTGCCGCGGCAAACGACCAAGCCCCCATCGATGTGCCCGCCGAGGTTCACGAGGACATTGTCGCCTCGGTCGATTTCTCCGAGGTCGAGCTCGCAGACGAGTTCACCGAACCCCAGGTAGCCGTGACCCCCAACGGACTGCTTCCCATGGAGCCGCTGCCCATCGACGGGCGCCTGCGCAAGGCGGCCCTTCGCATGCCTGACGAGATTGAGGAGGCCAGCGGCTTCACGCTCTTCGGCCGTCGTATCAAATCGCTCATCTACACCACCGACGTCGCGGTCATCCGCAACTCCAATGCCGATGCCGTCTTTGCCGTTTACCCCTTCACGCCGCAGCCGGCCATTACGCAGGCGCTGCTGACCGTCGCCGAGTGCCCGGTCTTCGTAGGCGTGGGCGGTGGCACCACCACCGGCAAGCGCTCCGTTCAGATGGCAGCCGTCTCCGAGATGCAGGGCGCGGCGGGCTGTGTGGTCAACTCCCCCGCCACCGCCGAGATGGTCGAGCACATCACCAACATCGCCGACATCCCCGTCATCGCCACGGTCGTACGTTGCGACGACGATGCTCACGCAAAGGTGCGCGCGGGCGCCAAGATTCTTAACATCGCGGCCGGCAAGAACACGCCACAGGTCCTGCGCGAGCTGCGCGAGCACTATCCCAACCTGCCGCTCATCGCACCGGGCGGCAAGACGCCCGAGAGCATTCGTGAAACCATCGCCGCCGGTGCCAACGCCATCATTTGGACGCCGCCTTCGGCCCAGCAGCTGCAGACCGACATGATGCAGCGCTACCGCAAGATGAAGGAAGACGCCACGCCCGTCATCTCGCACGACGATGTACCCATTATCGACCAGGTTGCCGCCGCCGAGGTCAGTCAGGTCGAGAACATGAATCCCGACGTGCCGATTCCCGACGAAGTCATCGAGCGCGTTGCTTCGATCCACGATCATATCGAGGAGCGTCGCGCCAACCGTGGACTCAAGCCCTCGCTGCACGGCTTCTTCTTCCGCGGAAAGAAACGCTAGCAAAACATCTTGGCCCGCCCCACAAACGTGAGGCGGGCCGTTTTCGTTTGAGCAATCATGCGGCGATGTGATGGGGCAAATTAATCCACGCGCTTGTCGCCCATAAAGAAGAGCGCCACCGTACCAGGTCCGGTATGCGAGCCAATCAGAGTACCGATGTTATTAATCTCAATCTTGCCTTTAAGCTGCGGAACCTGTTCCTCAATCAGCGCCGCAACTGCCTCGGCATCCTCGCGGCACGCCGAGTGCGACATGATGCACTTACCCGAATAATCCGCACCGTCCTGCACGTGTGCCATCATGGTCTTAGCCATCTCGGAAATCGCGCGCTTCTTAGTGCGAATCTTCTCACGTGGCGACAGCTTACCTTCGCAATCGACCGTCATAAGTGGGCAAATCTTAAGCGCCGTGCCGATGATTGCGCTCGCAGCCGAAATGCGACCGCCGCGCAGGTAGCTCGACAGATCGGTCGAGAAGAACCAGTGGTGCAGGTTGAGTTTGTGCTCCTCGATCCAGGCGGCCGTCTCGTCGAGCGAAGCGCCGCTATCGCGAACGTCGGCGGCACATTCCGCCAGCAGGCCAAAGCCCGAAGACGCCGCCAGCGAATCGATGACGCGAACCTTGCCGCCCTGGGGATAGCGATCCGCGAGCATCTGTGCCGCAACGCAGGCCGATCCATACGTGCCCGAAATACCCGACGACAACGTCAGGTGCAGCACGTCTTTACCCTCGGCAACAAACGGCTCCCAAAACTCCTCGTACTCACCCACGCTCACCTGAGACGTCTTGGGCATGGCGCCCGCAGATATCTGGGCAAAAAACTCGTCCGGCGTAATCGACTGATACAGATCATCCGTATAGACAACATCGTCGATCTCGTAATGAAAACACACGACAGGGATATTGCGCGACACAAAGAACTCACGGGTTCGGTCGGCGGCAGATTCACAGGTCAGGACAAAATCACTCATATGAGGCTCCTTACTCATTGCTGCGCAAATTATTGCACAGTGAGCCTACATACGGTACATATGTCCACTATTTACCAAATCGAAGCAATAATAGCGAACATCTTTACCACCATCGTCTCCACCGACCCCACGCATGAATATCTGAGAAAACACCCTCTGTCGTCTCCACTCAACCGCCATATCTACCTCAACTAAATCGATTTACCAAACCGTTCGGCTAACAATTCGGCCGCCCATCCCCAATCGAAACAAAAGCGGCGCATACTGATAAACGTTTGACGCTGTTTATCAGTTTTACCAGCTCCATCGGAAGGTGTTTCATGGTCGCATTCGATCGCAATCCGCAAGACTTCAAGTATCTGCGTCTGCTGTCGAGACAATTTCCCACCGAGCAATCCGCGTTTACCGAGATTATCAATCTCTCGGCCATTCTCAACCTGCCCAAAGGCACCGAACATTTTATGAGCGACGTGCATGGCGAGTACGAAGCCTTTATGCACATCCTCAACAACTGCTCGGGCGTTGTGCGCGAGCATATCGACGAAATCTTTGGCGAAACGCTCTCCTTTGACGAGAAGGGCGAGCTGTGCACGCTTATCTACTACCCGCGCGAGAAGATCGAGCTGGTCCGCAGCCAGCGCGAGGACTCACCCACCTGGTACAAGACGATGCTTGACCAGCTCATCATGGTCGCTCGTTCGCTTTCAAGCCGCTACACGCGCTCCAAGGTGCGTAAGGCCATCCCGCGCGATTACGCCTATATCATCGACGAGTTGTTACACACGCACCCGGACGAGAACAACTATCGCGTGCGCTATCACGAGCGCATCGTGGAGTCCATCCTAGAGACCGCAAGCGCCGACGACTTTATCGAGTCGCTTGCCTCGCTCATCAAGCGCCTGGCCGTCGACCACCTGCACCTGGTGGGCGATATCTTCGACCGCGGTGGCGGCGCGGCCAAGATTATGGACCGCCTGCTCACCTACCACTCACTCGACATCCAGTGGGGCAACCACGACCTGCTGTGGATGGGCGCTGCGGCCGGTGAACCTGCCTGCATCGCCACGGTGCTGCGCAACAACCTACGCTACGACAACTACGAGATCCTCGAGAACGACTACGGCATCTCGCTGCGTGAACTTGTCGCCTTTGCTGATGCCACCTACACCGCCGGTGAGTCCATCACCCCGCTGATCAAGGCCATCAACGTGCTGCTCTTTAAGCTCGAGGGCCAGATTATCCAGCGCCATCCCGAGTTCGACATGACCGACCGCCTGTTACTCGACAAGATCGATCACGACACCGGCACGGTCACGCTCGCCGACGGCAGCGTGTGGCCGCTCACGACCAACGACTTCCCCACCGTCGACCCGGCGGACCCCTATACGCTCACGTCTCAGGAGCAGCACATCATCGACAAGCTCGTGTCCGAGTTTGTCACCGCCGATCACCTGCATCGCCATATCGATTTCCTCTATTCCCACGGCTCGATGTACAAAGTCGCCAACGGCAACCTGCTCTTCCACGGCTGCGTACCGCTCAACGAAGACGGCACCTTTAGCAGCATGAACTGTCTGGGCACCTGGCACGCTGGCCGCGATTATCTCGATTTTTGCGACCACATCGCCCGCCGCGCCTGGCGCGTGGGCGACCGCGACGCCCTCGACTGGATGTGGTACCTGTGGATCGGCTTTAACTCACCCGCCAGCGGACGCCTGGTGCGTACCTTTGAGCGCGCCTATATCGCCGATAAGAGCACCTGGGTCGAGCCGATGGACCCGTACTTTTCGCTTACCAAGTCGCCCTCGGTCTGCGACGACATCATGCGCGAGTTTGGCGTCGCGCCCATGGCATGCTCACCGACCGGTCACATCATCAACGGCCACACGCCCGTTAAAACCACCAAGGGCGAGCAGCCCATCCGCGCCGAGGGCAAGCTGCTGGTCATCGATGGCGGCTTCTGCCGCGCTTACCATCCCAAGACGGGTATCGCCGGCTATACGCTCATCTCGAGCTCGCGCGGCTGCCGCCTCAAGTCGCACCGGGCCTTTACGACGGTTGCCGAGGCACTCACCCGCAACGTCGATATCGAAAGCGAGACCAACCGCTTTGACGAGGCAGACCGTCGCCGCATGGTGAGCGACACCGATTCGGGAGCCAAGATCCGCGGCCAGATCCAGGACCTGCGCCAGCTGCTCGAT
The DNA here is from genome assembly GCA_902490405.1 of uncultured Collinsella sp. Lineage (GTDB taxonomy): Bacteria > Actinomycetota > Coriobacteriia > Coriobacteriales > Coriobacteriaceae > Collinsella. The sequence continues at coordinate 37,250 of CABUDS010000013.1, read as the reverse complement.
GCATATAGAAACGGTGCTATCGAGGAGCGCGCCTAGCCCCACCCGCGGGGATTGGCTAAACTTGCTGAGTTTGTCATCCCCACGGCGTCCCGGCGCCACCCTAAGGCAGGTACCATGCAAAAGCTCCTTGCGCAGATCATGAAATTTGGCGTCGTCGGTGTCATTGCCACGGTTATCGACTTTGGCATTATGAATCTGCTCCACTACGGTCTGGGCCTTAACATCCTAATCGCCAACACCAGCGGCTTTATCATCTCACTCATCTTTAACTACCTCGCAAGCATGAAATACGTGTTTGCGCACAAGGAAGGCATAAGCCGCCGCCGCGAGTTCATTATCTTTGTCGTGCTGTCCGTGATCGGCCTGGCACTCAACGACGGTATCGTGTTGACACTCAACGCCGGCCTGGGACTCGAGGCCAATATCGCCAAGATCTGCGCCACCGCGCTTGTCATGGTCTACAACTTTGTGACCCGAAAGATCTTCCTGGAAGGCGACGAGACCAAGTAACTCGCAACCTTACAGCTTTACGATGCCCACGGATGACGCGCGTCGAGCGCTGTGTTGTTCGTGGGCTTTGCTCGTTTACGGGCAAATTTTCAACGTTTGCGGATTAGCACTTGATAATTTGGCGAGTTCGTATAGTTCTTGGCAAAGACCTTACGTTTCCCTTGCAAAAGCTCTAAAGTATCCTCTGCTCGATTCATCAACGCATTGGATGTGATTACGTGCGCAAGGCACTGGCACAACCTCATACCAAGCAGTTCCTCAAGTTCGCTGTCGTGGGTCTTATCTCCTTTGGCATCGACTGGGGTATGCTCATTGCGCTTGTCGAGCTGTTTCACCTCGACTTTTTGATGAGCACCACGGTCTCGTTTACCACGTCCGTCGTGGTCAACTACTGGCTCAGCATGAAGTATGTGTTCGACCACCGCGAGGGCATGAGCCGCAAGCGCGAGTTCACGATCTTCACCATCCTGTCGGTAATCGGCCTGGGCCTCAACGACCTATACATGTTTGTGGGCGTCACGTTTTTGAGCATCGGCTACCAGGCCATGAAGGCCATCGCCACGTTCCTCGTCACCTGGTACAACTACTTCAGCCGTCGCTTCTTCCTCGAGGGCGCACGGTCGTAGTCGATTCGCCATTTGCTTGAATGTATAACCGGTTGGAATTCCCATTCCAACCGGTTTTTTGTTTGCCGAGAGACCCGGCAACCCAATCCCATTCGCATGAAAAACGGGCGGCCCGGATGTTTGTCCGAACCGCCCGTCTGGCGCGCTATGTCGAGGCCTCTAGCCTGTAACGTAATACCAGACCACGTTGTCGCCGTTGGAGAGAACGTAGTTGCTGCAGGCCGTCATGGGCGTTGAGCCGTTGACGGAGTACATCCAGCCACTCGTGCCGCCGTACTGTTTCTCGGCCAAACCACCAATCGCAGAAACATACGTGCCGTACGACGAGCCATGTGCGCTGACAGAAAGGCCCAGCGCGCACAGGGCATCGTAGACGGTAGCGCCTTCGTTAAAGGTAAAGGTGCCACCAGAAGACACAGGATTGCCCACGGCGCTCGATGTGACCGAAACCGTCACTGTTACGTAGCTGGACTCCTGCGAGCCGCTCTGGCCGCCCGAGGAGGCGTTTCCACCATTAGAGGATGAGGCTCCATCAGACGACTGACCACCGCCCGAAGAAGCACCGCCAGACGCATTGGAAGTATCACCGGCTCCCGTATTTTGGGCAGCGGATTTATCGCCAGACTTCTTGCCGTCCTGACCATCGGACTTCTTGCTATCCGAGTTCTTGTCCGATTCCTTGTTTGAAGACTCGGAATCGTCCTTGCCGTCGTTCGAACCCTTGGACTCGTCTTTTGCATCATTCGATGACCTGGAGTCCTCGGAACTGGCCTCGCCCGAAGTCATAGTCGAGCCAGACACCTTGGTGTCCTTGGTGACGACGCTCTCCCCCGTCACGGTCTGAATGATCCAGTCGATGGACCAGGCACCGCTTGCGGAAGGATGGACGAAACCCAGCGAGACGACGATCAGAATGGTGCACGCGGCAGTCAGGACGCCGAGGAGCGTCTTACGACGAGGGGCGGACGCCGCCGAAGCGGCGCCCTGTTGCTTTGCTTCGTCGAACTGAATGAACGAGGAATCTGGTTGCTTGGGGTCAGCGTCCTTGGATTTATTGGACACAGCCCTCACCTACCGACGTTTGGTGAACACGAACACGCCGACGATGGCGAGACCGATGACGCCGGCGGCAACGCCAACGATGGCGAGCGGGTTGGTGCCAGTCTCCTGCTCGGAAGCACCAGAGGGCTTCTTAGCAGTGGTCGTGGATGCAGCACCCGTATCGGACTTGGAATCGGACTTCTTGTCAGACTTCTTCTCGTCCTTCTTATCGGACTTATCGGAGTCCTTCTTGTCAGACTTGTTGTCCTTGGTCTCGGTCTTGGTCGACACCGTCGTCTTGGTCACCGGCTTCTGACCCGGGGCGATAGCGCCGCCGGCCTGCTGGCCCTTAGAGCCGGAGCCGGAACCCGTGCCAGCGCCGGCACCAGCACCAGAACCGTTGCCAGCGCCACCGTTGCCACCATTAGCGCCAGAACCGCCATTGCCGCCAGGGTTAACAGCATTCTTGGTCCACTTGGCATACAGCGTCAGATCGGCCGTCACCGGCGTACTGAAGTCATACGCCTGCGTGCAAGCCTCATCGGTGAACCAACCGCCGAAAGTGTAGCCATCGCGCGTCGGATCGGCCGGCTTGACCAGCTTGCCGTCGGCCGTAGTCTGGAAGTCGACCTTAGAACCCTCGCCAGTCTCAAACGAGACCTTAACGCCACCACCCAGCTTGAAAAGCGTGCCGGAATCGTTGATGTAGTAGAGGTTACCCTTGGCATCGCAGGCAATCGGCGAGTCACAGTAATTGTTGTGTCCCGCCGCGCTAAACGCACCGGTCGCCTGTGCGTCACCCATCTTGTAGCGATACACGCCACCGCCCGAGGTGTAGTTCACATAGTCGGAAGTCGCACCATAGTTGACAGTGAAATAAACGTACGTGTCATCCGCCTGGACACTCACGAGCGGTGCGCCCTTAATGCCACCGGCAGGAAGCACGGAGCCATCGGCAGACGAAACCAACGTCGTAGCAAAGTCATTATCAAGGTCGACAATCGCCAGCGCCGAACCGACAGAAACCTCGCCACCGACAATCAGCTTATTGCCATACAGCGTGGGCATGCAGGCACAACCCGTAAGACCAAGATCGATGACGCGTTCTTCGGAAATGCGCGAAGAGGCCCTTGCGTTTGCGTCCGACAGTGCCAGCACGTGGAGCTTGCCGTCACGCGAGATCACATAGGCATGCTTGCCGTCTTTGGACAGTACACAGCTGGAGTTGACGATGGCACCAACCGAAACGCTGCCGAGCACATCACCCGTCGACTTGCTCAGCATCTCAACGGTACCTGCACTCGTCGGAACCAGAATGTAGCCGTCGCCCACTGTAGCGCTCGTCCAGTAGTAGCCCTCATCAGCATTAACATGCTGCCAAGAAACAGCGCCGGTCAGTATATTAATACGCGTCAGATGACCGTTATTGTACGTACTCGTTCCATAGTCGACATCAACGGTGCCAACGTAGAGATAGTTGCCATCGACCGTCAACTGGGAATTTGACTGGGCAGATTTGCTCACAGAGTCAGTGACCCAAACCGTCGTCAGCGTATCGGCCGTCAGAGCCTGGACCGCACCGCCGTCGAGCGGGACGATGACCAAGCCTTTCGTATAAATCGGACGCGTGGTGTAGCCAATCGCAGTCTGAAGGTTCGACTCGGCAAGCACCTTGCCCGACTCGGCGTCGATCTTAAGCAAACGCTTGTTCACGGCAAGGTAAACGTTGCCGTTCACGACAATAGGCTCGCTCGCATTGGGATACGTGGCACCCGAGTAGGCCCTCCAATCGAACGTCCAAGAGCTTGCCAGCGTGCCCGTAGGCGTGGACACGTTCTTGACCACCGCATTGGAATTGCCACTCCAGTCGGCTTTCCAATCGGTCGGGCGCGAAGCGCTCGGATCGACTACGACTTCATCGGGATTAGGAACGGTGTCGCCAGGGGCGTAAGCCCAGACGATTTTGTCGCCCGACTTGAGCACGTAATCGCTATCGAGCTGAGGCCCGGGAACGCCATTAACAAAGAACGACCATGCACCCGACAGCTCGGTGCCATCAAGCGGGGAGACAAGACTATGAACACCCCAATAACCAAATTGGTCGTACATCTTGGACTCAATGCCAATGGCATCGAAGTAGGCAGCGGAAGCGTCCTTGATCGTCGTGCCCTCGACAAACACCTGCGTCGAAGGATCGGTCCAGCGCTGCGCCTTCTCATCCTTCTTACCGATGATCTCCATTGAAACGGAAACCTGGCCGGGCATGGTTCCATCAAAGCCATAGACCCAGGTAACCTTGTCCCCGGCCTTGAGTGTGTAATTGCCCGCGCCGACATTGGCCGCCTGACCGTTAACGAAGAACTGCCAGAATTTCCAAGTGTTTTCGTTAACTTTCTCGCTCGAAAGTGTCACGGTCTTGTTGAACGGTGAAGTCAGCGACTCGAGATACCAGCCGTACGTGCCTTTCCCCGTTTTGGCGCCAATGCCGGCCTTTTTAAAGGCCTGCTCGGAAAGATCAGCAGCGGTCGTGCCCTCTTCCACCAAAGCTGTCGTGGGCTGCGCCCATGTCTGCTGAGCGCCCGAGGCGTCCTGGCCGACAACGGTGCAGCTAACGGAAATCTGATTGGCGGGCGCGGGGTCACCGTACTTCGAGTAGCACCAGACGACGGAGTCGCCGTCCTTGAGCGTGTAGCCGCCGGCGCCGACCGCGGAGGCGCTGCCGTTGACGAACAACTGCCAGTACGCGCCGGTCGCCGGGTCGTAGGCGAGCGTGCGGCCCGCGTCGAAGGGCGACGTGATCGAGTTGAGCGCCCAGCCCCAGGAGCCGTTGGGGTCGTAGTCGGCCTTGAGGCCGGCCTGCCTGAAGAGCTGCTCGGAGAGGTCGGCCGCGGTCGAGCCCTCCTTCAGAGCGATCTGCTGCGCGGCGGCCCAGGTCTGCTGGGCGCCCTTGGCGTCGATGCCGACGACGGAGCACGTGGCCGCGACCTCTTGGCTTGCGGCTTCGGTAGGCTGAGATTCAGCCTCATCGGAAGCGGCTACAACACTTTTGACGTTCTGTTCGGATGAATCCGGCGAAGCAGTAGGAGCCTCGACTGCGGCAGAATCGTCCGACGCTACGCCGTTGCTATCTGCGGCATTCGCCGAAGCGCCATCGTTAACCGACGCATCGCTCGCGTTAGAGCCGGTTTCAGAAACGACACCGTCGGCAGCACCGTCCGCAGCCCCCGTGCCCTCACTCGGTGTCGCAGCCTGAGCCACAGCCCCGGCAATGCCCTCGGCGCCCTCGGCCCACAGCTGAGCCGGCGTGGTGCCAAAGGCCATCGCGAAGGCCAGGAATGCCACCAGGCCGCGCTTGGCTACGCCGCGCGCAATTGCGCCACGGCGATGCGAGACGCGCTGGCGCTCGTCCACAAACATATCCATTTGTCTCCTACTGTCTGTACTTGGAGCGTTGCCTTGAGGCTGCCCCACGTCATCGCGCATGTTGCGCTCGAGTTCCCCCATCGGGATCTCTCTTCCCCCCAGAGCCCTATGCACACCGGCGGCATACGCCGCAGCCGCATGCAAGATGGGAGGCGATCCGACTTAACCTTAACGGCTCAGGCGCGCCGTCCGATCTGCGACGCGAACATCCCGAGCCAAGAGGAATTACGGTTACTGGTACAGCCGGGGACTTCCACCCCGATTCTCCCAAACGCGCAGGAAAACCGCGCATTTGTGCGTCTCCGCACCACCATCTAGGCCATCGATTATTACCGTCAGTATGGTATCACGCAAAAGGGCCTCGCACGCAGGCGAAGCCCAAGGTAAAAGCTATTGTTTGCGATAGGAAAATACGGTGACGGTCGCAGCCTCTAGTGCTTGCCGCCGTGACTGTTGAGCCAGATATTGCGGCCCAGCATAAGTGCCAGCACCAGCGCGCTCACGTAGCCCAAAAAGCCAATGACCGGAATGCCGAACACAACCGGCTCGATGCGCGCGTAGTACACCACCGACGAACCGATAAACAGGCCGGCGATCACAATAGCCATCGACATGCGGTCGATAATCCCACCTAGCTGTCGCAGCGCCTTATCGCTGCTCATGATCTGCGTGTTCACCTTAAGCTGGCCGCGCGTGAGCATACGCGAAGCCAAGCCCAGATACTCGGCTGCCTCGAGCGAACCTTTTGCCGCACGATAGCTGCTCGCGGCAAGATCGCGTCCCATATCACGTACGCGCGCATAGGTGCTCTTCTCGTTTTTGATGTGCGCCTGGATAATCTGAATCATGTTGACGTTGGGCATATACTCGGTCAGCAAACCCTCGAGCGTCACCATGCCGCGGGCGAACATCGTCACCACGCTCGGCAGCTCAACATCATTCTTACGCGCGAGGTTTAACAGCGAGGTCAAAAACTCGCCGATATCCAGATCCTTCAGGTCAAGGCCCGCAAAGTCAGCCACGATAAAGTCCAAGTCGGACAAAAAGGCCGAATGGTCGAGCTCAGCCGAGTCGCCACGCGTCACGGCGAAGCGCATGAGCGAATCCTTGAGCTTTGGCACATCGCCCTCGGCCACGGCGAAAATCATGTCCTTGACGATACCGCGATCGTGACTCGACATGCGTCCGACCATGCCCAAGTCGATAAAGTAAACGATGCCGTCCTTGAGAATGATGTTTCCCGCATGCGGGTCGGCATGGAAAAAGCCGTCATCGAGCACCTGCGTCGAGTAGTCCTCGACGATTGCGGCACCGATCTTTTCCAAGTCATAGCCCTCGGCCACCAAGCGTTCAGGATCGGCGATCGAAATGCCGTCGACGTAGTCCATAACCACCACGTGCTCGGTGCACAGGTCCAGATAGGATTTAGGGCACGTCACGCCATGAACGCTCTTATGGAACTCGTAGAAGTCGTTGAGGTTTTTGGCCTCGGCCAAAAAGTTGGTCTCCTCACGAAACGAGGTCCACAACTCCTCGACTACGCCGTGCAGGTCAACGAATTGATCGGTGTTGACGAACTTGGAAACGATACGCACCACCGAGCGGATGATATCGATGTCCTGTGCCATAACCTGTTGCGCACCGGGGCGCTGTACCTTGACGGCCACGTCCTCGCCCGTCACCAGACGAGCGCGGTGCACCTGCGCGAGCGATGCGCTACCAAGCGGATTGGGGTCGATTGCATCGAACATCTCCCCCAGGCGCAGGCCGTATTCTTCTTCCAGACAACTGAGTACGACCTCGTACGGCACAGGCTCCACGTCGGAGCGCAGACGACGCAGCTCGTCGCAAAAGCGTTGCGGCAAAATCTCGGACCGGTTGGCCAGAATCTGCCCCATCTTGACGAACATGGGGCCGAGTTCCTCGAGCAGGCGGCGCAAACGAACCGGCGTGAGGTTGTCCCACACGCGGTACTTTTTGACCAGGCGAACAATCTGCCCGATGCGTTCGCGACGACCCGCCGGCGTGAGCTGGTATTCCTCGTCCGGCGCCATCGCGTCGGGCTCCTCTGGCACCATATCGACAGCACGCGGCTTCTTGCGAGCGCCCGAGACGGCGGCATCGACCTCATCGACAACCGCCGCCTCGTCACCCAAGGGATCTAGATTGTTGTAATCGGTGGTGGAATCTGCCATCTGCGCTGCTACTCGGCCTCTTCGGTATCCTTCGCATCGTCGGGCTCAACGGACTCGACGGGCACCGAGGTCACGTTGTCCTCGACCGAATCGACGATGTCGCGCACATGGGCCAGGAAGGCCGTACGCTCGGGCGCGGTCATAACGCGGACGCGAGCCAGAATGAGCTCGTCGAGCACGCGTTGGGCCGCGGTCTCGCCCTGCATGCCCAAGCGCTCGGTCAGATCGGAGATGGTACCGCCGGCCTGCTCGAACATGTCGGACACGCTGCGGGCGATATCGGGGGTGGCGGTGTCCTTGCGGACCTGCTCGCCTTTGGTGTTAAGGTCGTCGAGGACCTTCTTGCCGCCTTCGACAGCAACGGCGGCAGCGCCAAAGCCCACGTTGATGGCGCCGTTAACAAGCTGATCGAGTTTCATAACCATGGTTGTCTCCAATCACAAACAACTGCATTGGCGTTCTTGTACCCAAGATTGAGTGAAAGCGACAAAGCGTTTTAGCGCTATTCGATCGACGGGAAATCCCTACCTCACGTTGTCGTTCATCGCGAAGGAATTCTTCATGGCGCAACTCGTGGTGTAGAGCACCTTGCCCAACAGGGCATCGGTCTCCACGCGCACGAGCTCGGCAAAGGCCTCGTTGGCGCGGGCGAGCTCGGCGGGCACTTCGGCCTCGGGCAGCGTGGCTACGACAGCGTCAACGTCGTGAATCTGCTTGTGGCCCATGCCGCCGACCTTCTCCTGGTAGTCCTCCACGGCGCGGCCGCACTCATGGAAGCGAACGTCGGCCAGCGCACCGATCAGGCGGTTGGCCCAGTAGAAGTTTTCGGACGTCACGCGAGCCTGCGTGTCGGCATAGTACTCGGGCATGGTCTCGACGTTGGCGTACAGCGGAACCAGCGCGTTAAACGAGTTGGAGCCAAAGGCCATCCACTGCACGGCGCGGTAGGCCGGCTGCGCATAGGGACGCAGCTGCAGTACGGCGAGCTGGCTGTTGCGGTTGATGCCGATGGGACGATAGGCGCCGCGTGTGGCGGGCGTACCCTTGCTGCCGTAGCAGTCGTACTCCGTGCCCTGGTAGTGGCTCGAAAGCACGTACTTGATGTCCTCGATAGTAACCTTGCGCTCGGGCACGCGGCTCCAGGGAATATCGTCGCTCTCGGGCGTGTAGTCGGCCTCGGGACCGTCCCACACATCGCTGGGGTTAAGGCAGCGCTGCATGTACCACGCGCGCGGCGTGTTGTAGACATGGTCGCTGTCGCTGTGCGAGCCAAAGGCCTCGCGCGGGTTGAAGACCGTCGCCGGACCGTCGCCCTCAACGCCCAGCGTCAAGTCCAGATGCCACTCGGCCATCCAAGCGCGCAGGTCGGCGGAGCACATGTGATCGGCCTGGGCGCCCTCGGCGTCATCCAGGTCAAAGCTATCGATACCCAGCTGGTTGGGCATGGTCACATAAGCGTCATCGGGCACGCGCTTGGCGATCCAGTGGTGACCGCCGACGGTCTCGAGCCACCAGATCTCGTCCACGTCGCTAAAGGCGATGCCGTTGTTCTCGTAGGTGCCATAGCGCTCGAGCAGGTCACCCAGAATGCGTACGCCGTCGCGGGCGGATTTGGCATATGGCAGCACCAGGGTCACCATGTCCTCCTCGCCCAGACCGCCGGGCTGCGCCGGAACATAGCCGTCCTCGTCCTCGTTGCCCTTGGCGGGCACGTAGTCGACGAGCGGGTCGGCGCCGCGAACGCGCTCGTTGGTGGTGAGCGTCTCGGTTGCAGACATGCCCACATTGAGCTCGTTGAAACCGGCCTCGGCCCAGATGCCGTGGCCCGGGACAACATCGGGGACGCTCGTGTAGCGCATGGGGTTATCGGGCAGTTCAACGGTCAGGTGACTCAGGACGCTCGTATAGACGCGCGGCTGCTCGTCGGGATGCACCACACGCATACGCTTGGGCTCAAACACCCCGTTGGACGAATCCTCGTTGCGGGCGACCAACGTCGACCCGTCGTAGCTCGCGTTCTTACCAACCAAAATCGTTGTGCACGGCATGCGCATCCTCCTTGAGCGAAGAAATCAAACGATAACAGTGTATCGCTTCGGCGCAGAAAGGGCGAAACCGCGGCGCTGGCAACCCCTGTGGTCAAAATATGCCAAATATGAGTACTGTCACCAATTTAGTAACAGCAATTTTGCTACGCATGGGTGTCGAAAGCCTACATTTGTTCAAAAATTAGATGATGTAATTCCTCATAGGTCCAATAAAATAGGCTCTCTATCGATAATAAATATCGTTAGAGAGCCTATTTGACCTAAAATATATGTGACTATCTTGGCAACAGTACTCATATTTGGCATTTTTTGTCCACGGGGTATAGAACTAACCCCTCAAACAGCCCAAAACGCCTATTTCGATGCACGCTCGGCCGCCTCGATCACGTGTTTGGCGAGGATCGCCGTCGTCACAGCGCCCACGCCGCCCGGCACGGGCGTGATGGCGTTAACAACCGGCTCCGCAGCATCAAAATCGACGTCCCCGACCAGCTTGCCAGCGGCCTCGTCCCAATTAATGCCAACATCGATGATCGTCTGGTCCTCGCGAATGGCATCCACGCCAATCGTGTGCGCGCGTCCAACGGCGGCAACCACAATGTCGGCAGCACGGCACTCGGCAGCAAGGTCGCGCGTATGCGTATGGCACGTCGTCACGGTCGCATTGCGCGCCGTAAGCATGGCGGCAACAGGACGCCCGATCACCAGCGAGCGCCCGACCACAGCAACCTTAGCTCCATCCAGCTCAACGCCGTAATGATCCAGCAAAGCAAGCACGGCTTCGGCTGTGCAGGGGGCAAAACCCTCGCCGCGCCCCGAAAGCGTGGTGAGCAGCGAAGCCGGCGTCATGGAGTCAACGTCTTTGGCAGGATCGAGTGCCGCGGCAACCGCGTCCTCGTCAAGGCCGGCGGGCAGCGGGCGGAACATCAGGCAGCCATGAACAGACGAATCGGTATTGATGTCCTCGATGGCCGCCAACAGCTCGTCCTGCGAAACATCGGCGGGAAGCAAAACGCGGCGAGCTTCAATGCCAACCTTCTCGCAGCGCTTGAGCGCACCGCGCTCGTAGGATAGGTCGTCCTCGCGTTCACCCACACGCACGATAGCCGACGTCGGAACAACGCCCCGCTCGCGCAGGGCTGCGCAGCGAGCAGCAAGTTCCTCAGTCAACGCGCGGGCGACGGGAGCACCCTTCAGTAGCTCAGCCATGGCTATCCCCTCTTCCTTGCGGCGTCGGCGGCGCGGCGCGCCAGCGCATCGGCGCGCGGCAACCACATGTCGAGCAACTCATCACACGCCGTCTCGAGCTCCTCAGCACGAGCGCGATCCTTCATAGACGTGGTGTTCGCAAAGAGCGTCAAGCTCGCGCCCTGCATAGCAGAACGGCAGAACACGGCGCCGCACGCCACATCGGACAGCAGCTGACGCGAACCCTTGTCGGCCATGTCCTCGAGCAGCGCCAGTGCACGCCCGCAGGCATCCATAATGCGATACGGCGGCATAGCGGCCACATGCAGCGCATCCTGAATCGCGGTCGCTCGAGCCGGATCGTCACGCGGAATACCGTACGCCGCGGACACCTGCCCATAGGCACGAACGTCCTCGGCAACCAACTCGACAAGCTCCTGGGCCAGCTCATCAGCCTGGGCAAACGCGCGCGTCAGGTCATCCGCGCGATCGGCAAGCGTGGGGTTGGTCGCGCCGTAGCGCGCGACCATCCCGCACAGCGAGGCGCCCAGCGCACCCACAAAGGCGCTCGCGCTGCCGCCGCCGGGCACCGGCTCGCGCGCGGCAAGCGCCTCGGCAAACCCGCGGCAGGTCTTGTCCATCATCTCTTGGCTCATACACATGCACCTTCAAGTCATATACATCGGTCGGGTGGCAACCGCCGACCGACCGCATCGATCACATAATACTGCTAAGTCTAGCCCATAAGTACTCGAGCGTCAGCGCACCTGGCCATCGCGGATTACTATGACGAACGATAGGCGTCGGCACCGCAAACATGGGACACATGGCCCACCTTTCGAGACTTCCGGGCAGCGGCAACTGGGGCATACATATAGGTAAGGAGCCCTATGTTGGGGCAAGCTCATCACGGCACCGGACGACGAATGGAGGAATAACCGCACAGTAAACAAAGGCATCATGTGCATGCGCAACCGCTGCCCCAGCGATCCGCGGCACACGATGTCCCTGGCAGACAAGGAGGACGCCACCATGAAGAAAAAGACCCTATCGATCCTTTCCCTTTTGCATCGCCCTCTTTGCCGCGTTTGCCCTTGTCGGCTGCGGCGGGAACGCATCGGGCGGCGGCAGCGCCTCCAAGAGCGAGAGCAAGGAAAAGGCCCCCGTCGCCAAGAAGACCGACTTTATCTGGTTTAAGGTCGAGATGCCCGAGGGCGTCGGCGTAAGCGACTCCGCCGGCAAGAATGCCGACAGGGTCCAGCTCACCTTCCCCGAAGACGAGAACGCCTCGGCCGATCGTTTTATCCCCGTTTGGAAAAAAGCGCTGACTGCCGAGGAATCCCACGCCGACCAGGCGGAAAAGAAGGGGGATACGTTCCAGTGGAAGGATGGCGGATCCGTCAAGTATAACGGCAGGACGTGGCTCGTCGGAACGTACGAGGACAACAGTGGCATCTCAACACTCCTCTTTACCGACGTTGAACCGGGAAGCGTCTACGTCCTTATCTCAAACTTCGAACTGCACAAGAAAGAAGCCGAGGCACTCCTCAACTCCATCGAGTTCCCCGATGACATGGCAAAGGCAGTTTCCGGGGCACGCGAAGTCGAGATTTCGAGCATCGAGATCAAACATTAGGGGCTCGCACGCAGCATCGCATGCGCAGTCATTACATGATCGGACGCCCAGCCGGGGGAGGATCGGATCGGCCGGTCCTCCCCTACTTATATCGCGACATATTGCCATTTGTCGGAACAAATCCGGCCCCAAGAATGGGACATGTGGCCCACCCGAACGAGCCGCTCGCGCGTACAGTAAAGACAGGTAATCCATGGGCGGTTACAGACCGAGGAGGACACGACCATGAAAAAGAAGGCCTTTGCGATTCTCACCCTCTGCATCAGTCTCTTTGCCGCAGTTGCTCTGGTGGACTGCGGTGGCAGCGGCGACGCTACCGGCAGTGGTGGTGGCGGCGGAGCAGAAAAGCCAGCCGTGGATATGAGGACCGACTTCATTTGGTTTAAGGTCGAGGTCCCCGAGGGCGTCGAGATCACCGACGTCGCCGGCGACACCGCCGACAGGGCCCAGTTTAAGTTCACCGAGAGCGAGCACGCCAGCGACCGCTTCATCCCCGTCTTCGACACTAACAAGAACGCCGACGAGCTGTTTGACTACGAGGCAAAGTGGAAGGCCAACTCCGGATGGACCGAGAGCGATCCCGTTAAGTACAACGGCAAGACCTGGCGCAGCGCCTACTTTACGCACTCGGGCGGCGTGACGACCGAGTGCTTCACCGACGTTGAGGGCGGCAGCGTGTACGTGCGCATCGACAACGTCGAGGAGCACAAGGACGCCGTCGAAGCCATGATGAAGTCCCTGGAATTTGCCGATGACATCGCCAAGGCCAAGACTGAGGCCATGGACGTCAAGCTCGACGATATCGAGATCAAGCGCTAAGCGACTGGCGAGCGCAACGGGAAACATGGGCGCAGCGCAAGCAAGCGACGGTGGCCCAGCGCCTCGCACCAAGGGAGGGCCGCATCACCGGCCCTCCCTTTCTTATGCCGGTAGCTAACGAGCGCAAAGGCGCCGGGCACCAAAACCACTCCCCCAAGCGCGGTGGCGACACAAAATGGGCAAGCATCCCAACACGTCCGCCCGCCGATTTATAGCGCCGCGCACACAATTTAAGCCGACACCTTTAAACATCCGGGCAGTATAGTGACCAAAATGAGCGCATTACCGCACCCTGCGAATGGAGGAGTTATGACCGAACACCATGCCATCAGCCGCCGAGCATTTACGCTGGGCTTAGGTCTTGCGGCGCTGTCGCCGCTTGCAAGCCTGCCAGAAACCGCGGCACCGGGCATTCCCCTGCGAGCGGCATTTGCAGACGACACGCCCAAACCGGCGGAGCACCTCGGTAATTTCGTCATTCGCCTTCGCCCCGCGGGCTATTTTCGCACCGCGAGCGTCAACCAAGACGGCAACGTTCGCGGCAACGTCTGCCACCTGTTTAACGACGGCACGTCCAGCAAGCTCATCCTTGAGAACGTAACGACCAAGAATGACGATACAAACTGGTATGCTATCCGCACCTTGCTCAATTTCGAAGAGCATAAAAAGACGGGCTACAGCATTTGGTCGGTCGACGACGACTCGGACAAAGACGGAAAGGTCATCCACGTATGGGGCGGCGAGTATGACAACAAGCCCAGCCGCGCTTTTGCGTTCGAGCGTCAATCAAACGGAACCTATATCATCCGAGACCGCACGGTCGAGAAAGAAACCGAGAAAAAAGACATTAAGTACTTGGCAATAGAATCGAACGGCAAAGACCAGGACAACAATAAGATCTGCCATAAGAGTAAGAGCATTCCGTGGGAGCTCGAACTTATCGGTTACGACATGAAAAAGAACGATGCCACGGTTAGCAGCCTCGACTGGATCACGTACAGCAGCTACGTCGATGGGCCATGTTGGATGAAATACGTCGACGACAACAAGTTCCTCGACGAGCTGAGCATCCCGGGTACGCACGATTCGGGCACCTGCAGCGTGGACAACGACACTGAGCCCCAATCCTCGCAAGTAAAATGCCAGCAGGATTACATTCCCACGCAGTTGCTCGAGGGAATCCGCTATTTTGATATCCGACTCGGAAAGGGCGACGACCCCGGTATCGACCACGGGATTTTCTACCTACTCAAAAAAGACGGGAACTATCTGCATCTCTCCGATGTCATCGGGTACTTCAAAACGTTTTTGAACGAAAACCTGTCAGAAGCGCTCATCATGCTCGTATCGCGCGGCAACGATGAGGCTACCGACGAAAGCATAACGACGGCCTTCGCCAAGGTTATGGCCGATAACCCCAACCTGTTCTACACGTCGAGCCACGTCCCCACGCTGGGCGAGGTGCGCGGAAAGATCGTTCTGCTGCGTCGATTTAGGCTCGCCGGCAACAGTGCAAGCGGCCATACGTGGGGCCTCGACCTTACCGAATGGGATGACAAGATCAAGGCTCACTCCGACAGCACCACTATGTGTCTCGTCCAAGACGCGCGGGGCTTTGAAGCCGCGGGGGAAACAGGCGACAAAGAGCCCTATTGCACCAAGGTATACGCCCAGGACAAGTACAAACTCACGGGAACCGACAAGCTCAGCTGGGTCGATAATGCGCTGAAGGAAACGACCGGGCGCACGCGCAACAAGGTGGACGTCGTGGACGATGACAGGGCCAAGGTGCAAGTCCAGGAGCGTTGCTGGTCTATCAACTACACCAGCTGCACGGGCTTGTCGCACGGAGGCAATCCTTTTACCTCGGCACGAGTAGTCAACGAGCATCTGTACAAGAGCCCGTACATCAATCCCAGCGGCACCGAGGATACAAAGTCAGATTACCTCAAGCACATTGGCATCATCGCATCCGACTTTGTTGATGCGGCGCTGGCCCGGAGCATCTATCAGCGCAATTACGATGCGAAGCACAAGCAGACAGCTTCGTACTACCTCCCGGCCCGCATGCGCATGACGTACGGCGACTCGCTGAGCGATGCCTCGCTCCAGGACGGTAAGACCGTTGGCGAGGGTCATTTCCGCCTTGTCGACAGCAGCAACGCGCTCAACGTGGAGGCTTCGGGAAGCGCTTTTGCCATCGAATACGTGGATGTCGATGCCCTGGGCAACGAGACCGTTACAGGACTGCAGGGCTCCGTGCCCATCGATATCGATCCACGCGCGCTGACTCCTCACTTTGAGGGGCTTGAAGGCCTAAAGGCCGGCGAAGACGTGCGCGCCAAGATTGCGGCATCACTCGAGGGCAAGCTCGAAACCGATGCCTGCACGGCCCAGCTCGAGTTTGTGCGCGACGCGAACGGCGCTCCGGGCACGGCAATGGCCGAGGGCGAAACATTTGCCGCAGGAACGTACTGGGTGCGCGTGAACGGTCTCTTGGGCGACGCGGCGCAGAACTACACGCTCGCCAGCGACGGAGCCGCAAGCTTTACCGTAGCGGCCTCGGGCAGTGCGGGCGGCAACGGCAGCGGTACGGGTTCCAACGCAGGCAGCGCCGACAAGAACGGCAAGGGCAACAAGAGAGACCAGGGCAAGAGCTCGGGCGGAAAGCTCGCCAACACGGGCGACGGTTCTGGCGTTGCCGCCGGGCTCGCTGCCGCCGCCGTAGCGACGACGGTCGCCGGCGCAGCAATGCTTGCCAGTGACCGCGACAATACCGAGGACGTTAACGAATAGGCAAGCCAGTTTTTGGGCGCATCAACTCAATCGGGGCGCAGAATACCGTTCTGCGCCCCGATTTTTACCTTGGACCGAACGCCGTTATCGGCTACATCACCATGTTCAGCGCGTTCACAAATTCCTGGGCCTTCGCACGGCTACTCAGGCTAAAGACGCAAGCGGTCAACAGTCGATTGCGCAGAAAAACATCACGGCCTTTGATTCTATTGACGCCCGTGATGTCCTTAAGATAGACAATCTCGGTGTGCTTGCCGCCGAAAGTGCCCTTCCTGAGCACCTCGATACGGTTGGGGTAGATCTTGACGTCTTTAAACCTACCCGAGCCCTTGTCCTGAAACAGCAAGGTGTTGTTGTCCATGTATGTCACTCCCATGGGGTTCGTGAAAACTGTCTCTATGGCCACATTTTAGTCACCGCAAGGCCCCCATGCGAAGGTGCCAGACAACGCAGCAATTCGTGTCAGCGCGAGGCTTTAAACTAAATGCAATAAAGATGCACTCCTCAAGAGGAAAGTCGGGCGATATTGATGGGTGAACTGGTAAACCGCGGGGAATCGGCAATCGTGCCAGAAGTTTTTTACAAGCAGGTTTCCTCGATTCTCAACGCCGCTCGCGACAAGGCCTATACCGCCATTAACTTTGCGATGGTTGAGGCATATTGGGAGATCGGCAAGAGTATTGTTGATGAACAGGGCGGAGAGGAGCGCGCCAAGTATGGCGATGCACTGATCGACGAACTTGCCGTTAGATTGACTAAGGATTTTGGCAGAGGCTTCAACGCCAGAAGCTTAAGATACATGCGTCAGTTTTATCTTGCGTTCCCAATCCGGAACGCACTGCGTTCCGGATTGAATTGGACACATTACCGCAGGTTATCGCGTATAACCGACCCTGATGCTCGAACATGGTACATGAACGAATGCGCCGATTCTCGCTGGAGCACGCGTCAGCTCGAACGCCAGATCAACACCATGTTCCGCGAGCGCCTACTTACCAGCAAGGACAAAGAGGCCGTCACCCAGGAAATCCAAGAGAGCGCCCCGGCTCGTCGCCCCGAGGATATCATCCGCGACCCATATGTACTGGAGTTTTTAGGTTTCTCGGACGATGCTACGTTTCGCGAGAGCGATCTAGAGCAGGCACTCATCACGCATCTTCAGAAGTTCCTGCTGGAGCTTGGCCGTGGTTTCGCTTTCGAGGCGCGCCAAAAGCGCATCACCTTTGATGGGCGCCATTTCTATATTGACCTTGTGTTTTACAACTATCTGATGCGCTGCTTCGTGCTCATCGACCTTAAGACCGATGACCTTACGCACCAGGACCTGGGCCAGATGCAAATGTATGTGAACTACTACACGCGCGAGCTCATGAACGAAGGCGACAATCCGCCCATAGGCATCGTGCTCTGCGCGGACAAAAGCGATTCGATCGTCGAGTACACGCTGCCCGAAGACAACGACCAAGTGTTTGCCGCCAAATACCTGCCGTATCTTCCAAGCAAGGAAGAGCTGGCGCGCGAGCTGAGTGCCGAGTACCGCGCCATCAACGAAGCGACCAATGGCGAAACGCAAGGGTAGCAATGAGGCTCCAGCGAGCGCGACAACGGCAACGGATCGCTCATGCGCATCGCTCCCCTGGCGTTCACCGATGCGACAGACGAAGAGGTCAGCAAGGTCTCCGCGATTACGCACGCCCACAGAACGTCGACCGATGCATGCGTCATATTTGTCGAGCAGATGAGAGACGTGCTGAACGGCGCACTCCCCTCGTGGGCGCTGCAGCTGAAAAGCGCGCCCGACCACGAAATCAGGTCCGGCGGTTTCGTGCGCGACACCCTTAAGGCAGCCGCCTGGTGCTTCGTCAACACCAACAGCTACGAAGATTGCGTGCTTGCCGTCGTCAACCTAGGCGACGACACCGACACCACCGCAGCCGTCGCAGGCGCCCTCGCCGGCACGGCCTACGGCATCGCTGCAATTCCGCAGGAGTGGGTCGACGCCCTACGCGGAAAAGAACTGATTGAGAATTGCTTGTTTTAGGTCGCCATTCAAGAAATAAGGTAGGAGGCATCATGGAGAGGAAGATCGCGAATATCGATGAGTTCAAAATGGACGAAAACGAGACCCCGATACTCCCAACGGGACTGAGGGAGGAAGAAAACCTTTATGTCCTCCCCGACGGGCGTCACCTCCCCTGCGGGGTCTACCGGACCGAAGATGGCGGCTCGCTCATTTATGAGCCATCCGAACTAAGCTTCTTCGGGCAGATGCTTGCCCAATTCAAAGAGAGCTAGAGGCTTGATTGCCCGTTAGATCGACACTGCTCAAAACCAGGGGGCCGGCTATCCTCCACCGCGGCCCGTGAGGTAGGATTAAGCCTGCCGCGGAATCCGCCTGCGGGCAACGCTCCGATCTCCGATTGGGGTGAAGCCTATGAACTTGTTTCTTGAAATCCTGCGCCTCTCGATGTATGTGACCGGCATTGCCCGGAACCTCTACTCGATCTGGCGGGAATATAAGCAGTAACGGATAGCGAAGGGAGTCATAGAAAAGGGCCGGTTGCAGCCGACCCTTTAAGACGATAGCACCTGCGTTGCCCGCGTCTCCGAAGTTTGAGTAGCTGAGGAGCGGGTTCCGCGGCACATCCTGATTTTACCCAGTGGCAAGGCTCTTTTACAGCCGTTCCACCGTTTATTTACATCTGCCATCACGGGCGGGATGTTGCGCACTCTCGCGAGCCAACCGGCACCACTCCCCTACTTACCAAAGATCGCAGCGAACAAGCCCTTGCGTTTGGGCTT
Organism: uncultured Collinsella sp.; assembly: GCA_902490405.1. Lineage (GTDB taxonomy): Bacteria > Actinomycetota > Coriobacteriia > Coriobacteriales > Coriobacteriaceae > Collinsella. Next base: position 18,166 of record CABUDS010000013.1, on the reverse strand, counting down.
TTCTTCTCGGTAAGAACCCTCGGCGACCGCTGCCACCTGATGCTGCTGCTCGCCGCCTCCACGGCGTACGATCTGGTATAGGAAGGGCGATTTGATGTATTTGACCTCGACGGGCGTGGCGTGAACGGTGCTTTCGCCGGACAGATGCAGGCTCGGATTGAGCGGCGCCACAATATGCGTCTCGCGCTTGTCGCTAAACACCACCGCCGCCGCACGGCCCGTCTGGCCGTTCACGGCAATGCGCACCTGCTCGCCATTACGTCCATCCGACGCGGGACGATCGACAAAGTAGACCGGCACCATAACCAGGCCGTCCTTGTGCTTGCGGGCCTTGCGCGCCCAGGTGCGGATGCTCTTTTTATTGAGCCCCAGGAAAGTCTCGGCATCGTTGCCAACAATGTCGAACGCCAGCTTGTCAATGACCACCTGGTCCTTGGTGGACGCATCGACGGAGACAACGCGGAAGTCGCCTTCCTGCATGGCCGGGTCGAACGACCCAACCTTGGCAAAGTCCCATGGCTCCAGAATGCCCATAAGGCGAACGTCCAGGTAGTTTGCCCTGGGATATGCCCAGTCGAGCACCTCGTAGTACACCAGGGTCTCCTTGCTCAGGCCCTTGCCCGGGAAGGACGCCATCATGCGCAGGTCCGCGAGCGCCATGGGGAAGTAGAAGAGCATCATGTCGTTTTGAATCGCGTCTTCCACATCGTGACCGGCAAAGGCGTCTGGATATCGGCGCACCAGCTCAAGCGCATTGGCGCGCGCCTGCTGCGGCGTTATCTCGCAGGGAATACCCTGCTCGGGCACATATTCCGCACCAACGCCCATGGTCAGGCGCTTGCTAAACGTCCCCGGTTTGAGCAGGTCGGCGACACCGATCTTATTGCCGCAGGACGGGCACTCAAACACGCGCTGGGTCGACTCGCCCTCAAAGGACGCTCCGCAGAAGGGACAGGAGATGCTCACGTGCGTGGCCTCTTGGAACTCCTGGGCCGTGCCGCGGTCTTCCCACAGCAGATGCTCCAGAACCGACTGATTGCGCCAGTGCTCATTAAAGAAATACCAGTCGGGGTCCACCGGGCGCTCGAGCTGCGACACATGCGTGAGCTTAAGCAGCCCATCGACAACCGTCAGTGGCGTATGGCGAATGCCCAGGGCGCTCTTGGGCTCCCCCGCATCGGCCTGCCACGGAACGACCGTGCCGCAATAGGCGCACTCAAAGCTGCGTTTAGCCTGGTGTGAGTACATAGGGCCGCCGCAGTTTTGGCATTTAATGGCAAACATCTCGTCCATGAATACGTCCTCCTTTGCACTGGGGCTGTCGACATTAAGTATGTCGGGCAGGTAAGCACGTGCCCATACCCATGTGGCCCAAAATCGAGCACCCAGGCAGACGAGAAGGCTCGCTCGTTAGCACCGGCAGACTATTGCTGCATTTTCTGAGCATCGGTGCACGGCGCCCCCGCGCGAGCTACACTATCCCCTTAAACATGATTGTGAGGACGACCGCTATGCTATTTGTAAATCGGCTGGTACATACGCTTGTTCCCGGCAGCGAGGGCGAGCCGGTCGATACCTCCCGCCGCACCAACGCGGGCTTCGCCGCAAGCCTCATCTGCATTGGCCTCAACATCACCTTGTGCCTGGCCAAGGGCATCGCGGGCCTGCTCGCTGGCTCCGTCTCCCTCATCGCCGACGCTTTCAACAACCTCTCCGATGCCTCGAGCAACATCGTGAGCCTGCTCGGGTTCCGCCTCGCCAGCCGCCCGGCAGACGAAGGCCACCCCTATGGCCACGGCCGCTACGAGTACCTCGCCGGCTTGTTTGTCGCCGTCCTGGTTTGCGCCGTCGGCATCAACCTGATCCTCGAGTCGGTCACCAAGATCATCAAGCCTTCCCCCACCGCTTACACGCTCGTTTCCCTTGCGGCACTGGCTACATCCATGCTCGTCAAATTCTGGATGGCCGCATTCAACCGCGCGCTGGGCAACCGTATCGATTCCGAAACACTCATTGCCACAGCGCAGGACTCCAAAAACGACGTCATCACCTCGGGTTCGGTCTTGATGGCGGCGCTTATTTCGCAGACGACCGGCTTTGACCTCGATGGCTGGGCAGGCCTGGGTGTGGGCATCTTCATCTGCATCAGCGGCATGGGTCTAGTGCGCGACGCCATCAGCCCGTTGCTGGGACAAGCGCCCGACCCCAAGCTCGTTCAGGCAATCCGCGACAAGATCATGTCCTATCCGCAGGTCTTGGGCACACACGACCTGATGGTGCACGACTACGGCCCCGGTCGTCAGTTTGCCAGCGCCCACGTGGAGATGCCCGGCGAGGGCGACGCATTTGAGCACCACGAGATTTTGGACACCATCGAGCACGACATCAAGCGCCAGATGGGCATCGGCATCACGTTGCACTGTGACCCCATCGCCACCACCGGCGACGACCAGCGCGGCTGGGTCAAGCGCGGCATCATGCAGATCGACCCCGCGCTCTCCATCCACGACCTGCACGAGCACGACGGGTTCGTTTCGTTTGACCTTGTGCGTCCCGACGGCTTTGACATATCCGACGAGGAGCTGCTGGAGCTCGTCACGCGCATCGTGCACGAGCGCCGACCCAATGCCTCATGCGTCGTTACGTTTGACTCGGGCTTTAGCTCGCCCGACCGTCCGGCCGAGCAGCTGTAGCCCGCTTAACAGCTAGTTTCCCTGAGCGCCCGAGATGCCGTTTTGCAGAGCGTTCCAGGCATCCGTCGCCATGCCGCCCAAGTTCTGAGCGGTGTCGCCCAGGTTCTGGGCCGTGTCGCCCAGCTCTTGGGCCTTATCCCCAAGCTCCTGTGCCTTGTTGCTCAAGTCCTCCAGCGTATTGGAACTCGAGCTGTCGGTACCGCTTTGGCCGTCGGGCGAGTTGCCCGAGCTATTCTTGTGCGTGAGTTGAATTTCGAGGTTGCCGCTGTCGTTATAGTAAGCAGAAGTAACGACCCAGTTGGCATCGATGACGGGCGTTGAGCCATCATCAGTCAGGACCACGGCATTCGAAAGATTGGCGCCGCGCGACTTGAGAAGTTTCTTGGCGTTGGACCAGTACTGCCCCGGGATATCGCTCAGATCGACGGTGCTAGACGAGGCGGACTCGGTTTGCTCGGCAGCGGTATCGGCCGTTGAACTCCCTCGTTTGTTGAGCATGCCCGACACAATGGCAAACACAACCGACAGCGCAAAGAAGATCGCCAGCACGATGAGGATCTTCTTGATCACGCTCGACGAACGCGACGGCTTCTTCTCCTCGTCCTCGCCATATTGCGGAATCGACTTGGGGTACTCGCGATACGGCTCGCGCGACTCGTAGCGAGACTGCGCCGTGCGAGGCATATACGTCGTCTGCTGAGGCTGCGGAATGGGATTTTGTGGCAGGTCATCATAGGGATTCGGCGTCGAGGCGGCATAAGAATCCTGCGGCGCGTAATCAAACGGGTCCGGAGCTGCATTGCCATAGGGGCCTTGCGAAGATGCAGCGTAAGAATCCTGCGCCGTGTCGCCATAGCCCATAACCCGGGTGGGCTCGGCAGAAGGCTGCGTCGCGGCGGGGTCGGTATAACCGGGGTTGGGAACAACGCGGGTCGCATCGGCGCTATCGCCAGCCTGCGCGGAGCCGTAGCCGCCCATCACGGTTGTCTTGTCCTGATCCATGCAACGATTCCTTTCCGTCGCGCGTGAGCATCAAGTTATCCATGCATTCTACCCGCGCAAAAGCCTATGATGGGCAGAGCCCGTCGGTATCTACAAGACATGCGCGGGCCTAAGGATAAAAAAGCCCCGCCGGGCCTTGTGGGCACGGCGGGGCGGACAAGCAGCTATGGGCAGCAGGCTTAGAACAGGCCGGTGATGTTGCCGTCGTTGTCGACGTCGATGTTCTCGGCCGCAGGGACCTTGGGCAGGCCCGGCATGGTCAGAACACTGCCAGTCAGTGCGACCACAAAGTGGGCACCGGCGGAAACCTTGAGCTCGCGCACCGTGATGCGGAAGTTCTCGGGAGCGCCCAGGGCCTTGGCGTTGTCGCTAAAGCTGTACTGCGTCTTGGCCACGCACACCGGCAGGTTGCCAAAGCCGTTCTCGCGCAGCTCGGCGAGCTGGCGCTTGGCGGCCGGCGTAAAGTCAACACCGTCGGCGCGGTAGACCTTGGTGGCAATGGCCTCAAGAGCGTCGGCCACATCGGCGCCGTCCTCATAGGCAAACTTGAGCTCGCTCGGCTGCTCAATCAGACGCATGACCTCATCGGCAAGCTCGAGCGCGCCCTCGCCGCCCTTGGCCCAGACCTCGGAAAGCTTAACGTTGACGCCGAGCTTCTGGCACTCGGACTCGATGAGCGCAAGCTCGGCCTCGGTGTCCGTCGGGAAGCGGTTGATGGCGACTACGCAGGGCAGACCATAAACGTTCTGGATGTTGTCGACGTGACGCAGCAGGTTGGGCATGCCGGCCTTGAGTGCCTCGAGGTTCTCCTCGTTGAGGTCGGCCTTGGCGACGCCACCGTTGTACTTCAGCGCACGAGCGGTCGCGACGACCACGACGGCGCTGGGGCGAACGCCCGTCATGCGGCACTTGATGTCGAGGAACTTCTCGGCACCCAGATCGGCACCGAAGCCGGCCTCGGTAATGGCGACATCGCCAAAGCGCATCGCCATACGCGTGGCCATGATAGAGTTGCAGCCGTGGGCAATGTTGGCGAAGGGACCGCCGTGGACAAACGCGGGCGTGCCCTCGAGCGTTTGCACCAAGTTGGGCTTGAGCGCGTCCTTAAGCAACGCGGCCATGGCACCCTGGGCCTTAAGGTCGCGGGCACGGACGGGCTCGCCGGCAAAGCTGTAGCCGACGACGATCTCGCCCAGGCGCTCCTTGAGGTCGTTAATGCTCGTAGACAGGCACAGGATTGCCATGACCTCGGAGGCGACGGTGATATCGAAGCCGTCCTCGCGCGGCACGCCCTGGGCCTTACCGCCAATGCCGTCGATGACGTGGCGCAGCTGACGGTCGTTCATATCGACGACGCGCTTCCAAGTGATGCGCTTAACGTCAATACCGAGCTGGTTGCCCTGCTGAATGTGGTTGTCGAGCATGGCGGCCAGCAGGTTGTTGGCAGCACCGATGGCATGGAAGTCACCGGTAAAGTGCAGGTTGATATCCTCCATGGGGATGACCTGAGCCCAGCCGCCGCCGGCAGCACCGCCCTTAACGCCAAAGACGGGGCCAAGCGAAGGCTCGCGCAGGGCCACGGCGCTCTTGACGCCGCGACGGCGCAGGCCGTCGGCCAGACCGATGGTCGTGGTGGTCTTGCCCTCGCCCGCAGGCGTTGGGTTGATAGCGGTCACGAGGACGAGCTTGGCCTGGTGATCAGTCGGCTCGTTGAGCAGGGAATAATCGACCTTAGCCTTGTCGAAGCCGTACGGAATCAGGTGCTTAACGTCGACGCCGGCGTTCTTGGCCACCTCGGTAATAGGCAGCGGCGTGACAGAACGTGCGATTTCGATGTCAGTAGGCATGGGCGGTCCTTTCGTTACCGAATGAGAAAAAGACCAATTCAGCATAGCACGGGCGCGCAATAGTAAAACACCCGTAACCGATGAATGGCGATATGTTTATCCGATGCTCAGCGATAGCTTAACAACCCGCCAAAACAAAGCGCCCTAAACGGTAGGTTCAATCCCCAAGTGCTCAAAGGTGCGAAGCGTTGCCTGGCGGCCCTGGGGCGTGCGAATCATCAACCCGCACTGCAGCAGATACGGCTCATAGACATCCTCGAGCGTGCCCGGGTCCTCGCCCACCGCGCTGGCAAGGGTCGTAAGTCCCACGGCACGACCGGAGAACGTCTTAGCGAGCGTCTCCAAAATGCGAATATCCATCCAGTCCAGACCGAGCTCGTCGATCTCGAAGAACTCGAGCGCCTGGCGACAGATATCGAGCTCGATGGGGCCGTTGCCGCGCACCTGTGCGTAATCGCGCACGCGCTTGAGCAGGCGGTTGGCAAGACGTGGCGTGCCGCGCGAACGCGAGCCGATCTCGAGTGCACTGGGATGGTCGATCGTCACGCTCAGGATAGTCGCCGAGCGCGTCACAATCTGCGCGAGTTCCTCGACCGTGTAGTAATCCAGGCGATATGAAATGCCAAAGCGGTCGCGCAACGGGCCGGTCAACATGCCTGAGCGGGTCGTTGCTGCTACCAGCGTAAACTTGGGGATATCCAGGCGAATCGAGCGCGCCGCCGGACCCTTGCCAATCACGATATCGAGGGCAAAGTCCTCCATCGCGGGGTACAGGACTTCCTCGACCGAACGGTTGAGGCGGTGGATCTCGTCGATAAACAGCACATCACCCGGCTGCAAGTTAGTAAGGATGGCCGCCAGGTCGCCCGTGCGCGCGATGGCGGGGCCACTCGTGGTCTTGATCTGAGCGCCCAGCTCGTTGGCGATAACCGTAGCCAGCGTGGTCTTGCCCAGACCCGGAGGGCCCGAGAAGATCACGTGGTCGAGCGTCTCGCCACGGCTCTGCGCCGCTTCGATCAACACGCGCAGGCTCTGCTTGATATGCTCCTGGCCGCAGTAATCGTCCAGGCGCTGGGGGCGCAAAGTGCGATCGACATCGAGGTCCTCGGCCGTCAGCTCCGAGCCCACCATGCGCTCGCCGTGCGCCATGGATGCCGCCGGCGAGTTGCCGGGCGTCGCCCACAGGTCCTGAGAGTCATCGGCTTCCCACATCACGCATCCATTCCGAGTCGCTTAAGCGCCGCGCCGAGCAAATCCTCGACACGCATATCCTGCCCATCATACCCGCTCAGGGCAACATCGGTCTCCTGCGGGCTAAAGCCCATGGAAAGGAGCGCCGCACGGGCGTCATCGATGGCTGAGGGAGCGGCAGCGGGCACGGGCATCGCAACCTGGCCGGGAATCACGTCGACCGGCACAAAGCCCTTGTCCTTGGCAAAGGTGCTCTTGAGCTCCAGGATCAGACGCTGAGCTGTCTTTTTGCCCACACCGGGCACCTTGGCCATGCCCTTGTCGTCCTCGGCCATCACCAGCGAGCACAATTGCCCCACGGTATAGGTGGAAAGCACGGCGAGCGCCAAGCGCGGGCCAACGCCCGAGACAGACACGAGCCGATCGAACATCGTGCGCTCATCCTTAGAGGAAAAACCGAAAAGTGTCATGGCGTCCTCGCGCACCTGCATACGCGTGTAGAGGCGGACCTCGCCGCCGGGCGTCGGCAACGTGGCCGCAGTGCTGCCCGAGATGCCGAGCTCAAAGCCAACGCCCGACACATCGACGACAGCAGAGCTCATCGTGGCCTCGACAAGCGTTCCGTGGAGCTGGGAGATCATCAGTATCCGGTTCCTCTCTGTTGATAGAACTCGCCGCCGGTAAGCGCCCGGGTACGGCTGAGGTTAACGTGGCAGATGGCGCAGGCCAGGGCATCGGCGGCATGGTCGGGATGCGGGTCGTGATCGAGCTGCGTGAGCGTGCGCACCATGTAGGCGACCTGCCGCTTATCTGCGGCACCGGTACCCACCACAGCCTGCTTGATCTGCATAGGCGTGTACTCGCCGATCTCGAGCGCGCACTCCGAAAGCGCCACGAGCGCGGCACCGCGGGCATGTGCCGTGGGGATTGCCGAGCGGACATTAGCGCCAAAGTAGATGCTCTCGATGGCAGCGGTATCGGGTCGATAACGCTCCACGACACCCTTGAGGTCGCGGGCGATATGCGACAGGCGCACCGCGAGCGGACTGCCTGCGCTGGTCTCGATGCAGCCATAGGCACGGCAGCGAACCTCGCCACGCCGCTCCTCGATAATCCCCCAACCCGTATGAGCCAAACCGGGGTCGATGCCCAAAATAACCAAGCCAACCTCCCCTCGTCTTTTACCAAGCGCAAGGCAAGGCCCCGCGCACTACTCACGAACGTCTGTTCTAGAATAACACAACGGGGTCAAGATGCTTAGTTGAAGTATCGGGGTTGAGAGCGAATCCCATCCCCAGTTTAGTTCTGCGAGAAGAATGGGAACTGTCGGGGATTAACCGGCGGATGCGGCATCGGGCCACCCTGAGGACCACCTTGCGGTCCGCCCTGGCCGCCCATCATCTTATCGATGGCGTCCTGAACCTCGCCCTCGAACTTTTTCATTCCCTCGTGTAAACGACGCTGACCGTCTTCAGAGCGCAACTCCTCCATTTGTTCGGGCGAAATACCCAGTAGCTCGCCCAGCACGCCCATCATCTCGTTTCGCACGCGCTCGCTCGTATCCTCGTCAGCAAAACGGCGCACCTCGGCGCGCGCCAGCGAATCGACCGTCATACGCTCCTTGCCGTTAAGCCCCAGGTCGGACCACGCGAGCATGTACGGCCAGGAGCGCTCGGCAAACGAACGGGACGAAACGATCGGCGCCGTCGGCAACATGCGGCGGGCAGCCTCACCCTGTCGAACGAGCATCAGCAGCAGCGAGCAGGCCTCAGGCTTGCCAGCGGCCATCGGGATGTCGTCGAAAGATCGATTGCGGTCCACGTGCGCCTCAAGCGCGCCATCGATCTCACCCGGCTCGAGCCCGCCGAGCAGCTGTGCCGCGCGGTCGAGCATATCGACCGGACCGTCGAGCGTCGAGAGCGCCTGCGCCAGCACTCGCTCCATACAATCTTCCACCGCGTTGAGCGTCACGAGCTCTTGGGGTACCACGGCAGACGTGCGATTGCGCACACGCGCCACAAACTCAAGCGTCGACAGGTACACATCGCCAAAGGGCGCGTAATCGCCCTGGTAGCCGCCGCAAAGCGCCGGCGCCGCCAGCGCGTACTCGGTTTTGGACAGCGGGCTCAGCGCCATCGCACCCAGCTCGAGCGCCGTGTCCTCCAGCATGAGGCCCAGCGTGCGCGAGCGCAGGCGCTCTGCATCGCCCGCCGACACGTCGCGATCGAGCACACGCGCCGCATCCGGTGCATCGCGCTCGACGGTGCGAATGTGCAGACGCTCGGCGATGGCGCGGACGGCGGCACAGCGGGCAGCCTCGGCCTCTTCCTGCGCCGGCGTAAAGATACGGTTGCGCCCCAGCACCAGGCCAATCACATTACGCGGGCCCAGAGCGTCGACGGCCAGCGCCGCCAGCAGGGACGACGGCAAGTCGCCCTCGAGTGCCACCACGGCGCGCGACGCACCGTGGGCCCGGGCGTTGTCGCGCACGGCGAGCACCAGTGCCTGCCACAGCCACTCCTCGGAACGGAACTCGGTCAGTTCGTGATCTTCCAGGGCATCGAGCATCACGCCGCGCTGAATCTCCTGAACCAGCAGGCTCTCCTCAAAACACGGCGCTTGGGCCACCACGCGACCGCAGTCGTCGAGCACAAACGAACCGCCGGTATACACCGACTCGTCATAGGCACCGACCGGCGCCATACAGGCAAACCACACGCTGCGCTTGGATGCGATCTTGCGGTAGGCGCCGCTGCGAACGGCGGCAATGGCGGCAGTCTCGCGGTCGGTCATGTCAAACGCATTGAATTGGAAATACGCAATGAGGTCAACACCGGTCGGCAACATCTCGAGTTCGCGGTCCAAGTCAAAAATCACGGCGATGCGCACGCCGTCCACGTCGAACACCGGCGGCGCCCAACGCGTGTCGTTGTTCTCGCCACGCTGCAGGGCAATGCTCGAACGCGCCGGCACCACATGACCGTCCTTGAGCATCATGTAGTCGAGCAGCGGCTGACCCTCAAACGAAACCGCCGCGGGCACGATGCAGATCATGTCAAGCTCCTGGATGCGCTCGGCGACACCAGTCAAGCCGGCAAGCACGTCGTGCTCAAAGTCGGCAGCGCCCACCAGGCCACCGGGCATGGCGCCCATAAAGAGCGGAGCCGGAACGCACAGCACGCGCGCCCCGCGCTCGTGGGCCAGACGAGCCTGGTCCTCGATGCGGCCGCAAATGCCCTCAATATCACCCAGGCGCATATCGATCTGTGCAAGCGCGAGCTTCATGGCTCAGCCCTTTCCGTCGTAAACCATCGAAATCGTAGTAAAAGCGCCGGCCGCATGATGCAGTCGGCGCTCGCATGTGCATATGCTAGCTATGATACCCCGAGCGGGGGCGCGCTCCTAGAACGTCGCGGACCACAGCCCGTGCAGGTTGCAGTAGGCATAGACGGTACCGGTCTTGGAACCGCCGGCAAAAAACGTCGCGGGCTTCATGCCGGGCTCAAGGTAATGGACCTCTAAGCGGCCCTCGGCCTCAAGGGCGATCCACTCAATATAGTGCTCGGGCAGGCTGGGGTGCTCGACCGAGCCAACGCGTGCGCGAATCACGTGACCGTCGCGCTCGGTCTCGACAACAGGCACGTGCTTCTCGTGCGCCGCGTCCTCAGTGTTTGCGGTCAGTTCCGTGCAACCGGCAGGGGTTGCAACGTCGTTGCCAAGGGCGGCAATGAGCTTACCGTCGGGGTCCTTAAAGAATTTCGCCATGATGTTCTCCTTTGCTGACGTGCCAATGTTCTTGATGGTTCTTATGCCCAAAGGCAGACAAACCATCCACGGCATTGCAAATGAACACATAACGGGCGGGGACGATGGGGCAGCGTGCGCTATCCGCCCTGGCGGCCCCACCCGAGCGGGTTAGCGCCCGTCGCCGCCCAGCAGCGCCAGAACATCTTCGCGGGTAAACAGCGCCGACGAGATGCCGTCGCCGCCGAGCACGCTGTTGACCAGGTCGCGCTTGGACTCCTGCATCTGCATAATGCGCTCCTCGATCGTGTCCTTGGCGATGAGCTTGTACACGGTCACGGTATGTTGCTGGCCAATACGGTGCGCGCGGTCGGTCGCCTGGTCCTGCGCTGCCACGTTCCACCACGGGTCGTAGTGGATGACCACGTCGGCCGCCGTCAGGTTAAGGCCCACGCCGCCCGCCTTGAGCGAAATCAAAAAGACCGGAACCTCGCCCGCTTGGAACTGCGCGACCATCTTGGCGCGGCTCTCCTTAGACGAAGCGCCCGTGAGCTTAAGGAAGGCGATGTCCTCCTTGGCCAAGCGCTTACCGATGATATCGAGCATACCCGTAAACTGGCTGAACAACAGGATGCGATGCCCGCCGTCGAGTGCGCCGTGCACGAGCTCCATACACGTATCGAGCTTGGCGCTCCCCGCCTTGTAATCCTCGTAGTGTAGACGCGGGTCGCAGCAGATCTGGCGCAGCTTGGTGAGCTCGGCGAGCACCTTGAGCTTGTCCTTCTTAAACTCCCCAGCCTCGCGGTGCTGCACCTGCTGGGCGATGCGGTCCTGGTTGGCCAGGTAGAGCTTGCGTTGCTCGCCGGTAAGCTGTGCCATCACCGTGTCTTCGATCTTTTCGGGCAGGTCGGCCACCACGTCTTCCTTAACGCGACGCAGCACAAACGGCGACACGAGCGCCTGCAGGCGAGCGGCGCTATCGCCCTCGGCATGCTCGACGGGGCTCTCAAAGCGCTTGGCAAACGACTCGCGCGTCCCCAAAAGGCCCGGCATCAAAAAGTCGAAGATGCTCCAGAGCTCGGACAGGCGGTTTTCGATGGGCGTGCCCGTCAGGGCAAAGCGCACGCCGGCAGGCAGGCGCTTGGCGGCGCGCGCCACCTGCGTGAGCGGATTTTTAATGTACTGGGCCTCATCGAGCACCACGCGGGCAAAATCCTGCTCGACGTACTCGTCGATATCGCGCCGCATAAGGTCATACGACGTCACGACCACGCTATGCTCGGCCACGCCGGCGATCTGCACGCGGCGTTGAGCCTTGGCGCCCACAATGGCGCACACATCGAGCGACGGGGCAAAGCGCTCCAGCTCGGCAGTCCAGTTGTACACGAGTGAGGCCGGGCATACCACGAGCGTGGGCTTGGTGTCCCCCGCCTCCACGCGCGCCAGAATATGCGCAATCATCTGGAGCGTTTTGCCCAGGCCCATGTCGTCGGCCAAGATGCCGCCAAGGCCCAGGTGTTCGAGCGAGCCGAGCCACTGGTATCCGTCGACCTGGTAGCCGCGCATCGTTGCCTTGAGCGATGCCGGCACCGTAAAGTCCATCTTGCCGAGCGTATCCAGGCGCTCGACGGTACGGCGGAACGCAGCGTCGCGATCGGCCTCGAGCGCCGGCGTGCGTGCGAGCATGCTGTCGACGAACAGGGTACTCGACGCGGGAAGCGACACGCCGTCGAGCAGGTCGACGGCATCGACACCCAGGTCCTCGGCAAGGCCAAACGCGGCGCGCGCCCCCTCGTCCAGGCGAATGATGTCGCCGGACGTAAGGCGCGCAAACGTTTGATGGCGCTTGTACGAATCGAGATAGACGGCAAGGTCCGCGGCCGAAAGCCCGCTCGCGCCCAGCTCGACATCGAGCAGATTGCTCTTAACGGTCGCACGAACCGAGAGCTTGGGCGCGGGGCGGACCGAGATCTGGCGCAGACGGTCGCTAAGCATGACCTCACCCAGCTCGGACAGGGCGGACAGGCCCTCGGTCAGCAGGCAGAACAAGCGGGCGTCATCGCGCTCCTCAAACGCCAGACCGCCCTCGTAGAAATCGAAGTACAGGGCCGCCGTATCCATAACGCGAAACTCCGCCACCTCGTCGCGGGGTGGCACACCGGGGCGCTGCTCTTCGAAGGGGCTGCCCGGAGCGCCCAGGCCAAAGAGATCCGCCGACCAGTCACCGTAGGTAACCGTAATCTTGCAGGTCACGAGCCCATCGTCGACGCCGATTGCCATGGCAAAGCTCGGCTCGGGCGCCACGGTATCGAGCGCAGCGGGCGCGGTAAGGTCGGTATAGTCGCGCAAAATGGGCAGCGCCATACGGCAGAACTCCCCCACCTGCTCGGCGGCGATATGGGCGGGCGTGCGGCACGGCAGCAAGCGCGACAAAAAAGGTGCGGCATGCTGAGCAAATGCAGCGTCGGTACGGCGCGCGCGGCGCGTGTCAACCAAGTAGGCGGCATCGCCCGACGCAAAGCAGTACATATCGGCGGGCAGGCGCAGGTCATAGCTACCACCAGCCGCCGGCGCGATTTTGGCGGCAAGCAGCGGTGGACGCTTAGCGGATGCCCCGTCCTCCCCTTGCGGAGACAGCTCAACCGCCACGTCGTAGGTGCGATGCGTCGTCATCCCCCGCGACCAGGCGGGCTCAAAGGAGATGGTCTGGCCGCGCAGCAGGTCCAGCACATATACGATGCTATGCTCGGACAGCGGCAACTGACGCTCGGCAACAAAACCGCTGCGGACAAAGTCGTACGACGCCGAACGCGAGCTTGTGATGTCATCGAGATAGGCAACTGTCGTCGCAACAAGGTTGAGCAGCTTTGCCGATGTTTCGTCAAAGGCCTCAGGTGAATGGACAAACGTGAGCTTCTTGCCATAGGAGAACGTGCCGCCGCGCACGTAGGCATCGGCCATGCCGTCGATGTCCTTGACCACGTAGGAGACCGATCCACAGCGAATGCGGAACTCGAGCGCCCAGCTAAAGCGGTCAGCGAACAGCGGATTGTAGTACGGCACCAACGAGGGCTCCAACGCCGCTTTGGGGGCGTCGGGATCAACGGCACCGGCAAGCTTGCGGCGCATGCTCGCCAGCTCATCCATGCGCGCGTCCGAAAGATCGGAAAGCGCCGCCACAAGGCTCGGGCTCGTGGGGACGGGCGCCGGGAAGGGAAAGTTGGGGTTGACGGCCGGCGCGGCGGACGCGGCGCGCGCGGGCTGTTTCGGCTGCGCCGTAAACGTGCGAACCGGCGTGCGCAAACCTTCGACGGGCTCGGCGCCGCTGGCATCCAAATACGCCAGCGCCGTGGCAATAGCGTGCTTACACATACCGGGGTAACGATAGGCGGCGGGACAATCGCAGTCGTAGTCGATCACCTCGTGCTCGTCCATGTCGAGCGCCACGTGCGTCTTGTACAGGTCGCCGCGCGAGCCGCGCACCGAGCCCTCAACCGTCACGTTTTTGGAGAAGCGCGAGCCGCTGTCCTCGATCGACAGCACGGCGCCGTTGAGCATGAGCGAACGCCCCTTCATAAAGGTGCCGCTCAACGCCGCCTCTTTGCGAAGCGCCTGCACAAACGTCCCCTGCGCCATCACTTCCTCCAATCTCACCCGGGGTAGCTTAGATCACCGTCACGCGGCCCTGGTTACCCACAATGGCCTTGGCCTCGGCCAGCAGCGGAATCGAACGCGCGTTGACCTTGGCAGGTACCTCGGCACGCAGCACGCGCCCGTCCACCTGCTCGATAAAGATCTCCACGCGGTCGCCGCCCGGGTTAGCGGTGAGCACCGTGGCCAGGCGCGCCATATTGCCCTGGCTAAAGCGGCTGTTGGGCACCATGACCTCAAACACCTTGGGCTTGTTGTTCTCCTCGTTGAGCTCGAGCGGCACGATCTCCTGCGCGATGATCTGGTCGCCGCGGTCCGAGCGCTCGAGTTTGCCCTTAATGCGCACAAAGGCATCGGACAGCTGCGCGCCGGTCTCGGGATCGACCTCGCCGTACAGGTACCCCTCGGCCTCTTTATAGGTCTTGGGGAACACGACGACGGTGGCCTCGCCTTCCATGTCCTCGAGCTGCACGATGCCCATGGGGTCACCGTTTTTGGTCACGCGTTTGGACACGCTCGAGACCATGCCAGCCCACCACAGCGCCTTGCCCTCGGGAATCTCCTGGTTGATGGTGCCGCCCGTAGGATTCTGGACTTCGTAGCCGGTATCGATCTGCGAGAACGAGAAGTCGCGCGCCTTGGCTAGTGCATACTCAAACGGGCGCAGCGGGTGGTCCGAGACATAGATGCCCAGAACCTCCTTCTCCTGGCTCAGCTTAAGGTGGCGGTCCCACTCCTGACCATCCGGATCGGGCACGCTCACCTCAAAGCCCGAGCCCTCAACGTCGCCAAACATATCAAAGAACGACGTCTGACCGCTCGCGCGATCCTTCTGGCGCTTCACCGCGGCATCGATGATGTTCTCGGGGTTGTTCTTATCCACAAAGTGCATCATCTGGCGACGCGGATACCCCGTGGAGTCGAAGGCGCCTGCCTTGATGAGCGATTCGATCACGCGGCGGTTGGCCTGGCTCGAGTCCACGCGCTCGACAAAGTCGTGCAGCGTCTTAAACGGGCCGCCCGCCTCGCGCTCGGCGATAATCGCCTGCGCCACGCCGGTGCCCACGCCGCGGATGCCGGCCAGACCAAAGCGCACGCCCTCCTTGGTAGCCGTGAACTCGGTACCGGACTCGTTGACATCTGGCGACAGCACGGGGATGCCGTCGTGACGGCATGCCGAGACGTAGTGCACGATCTTGTCGGTCTTGCCCGTATAGGACGTCAGAACGGCCGCCATGTACTCGTGCGGATAGTGCGCCTTGAGCCACGCCGTCTGCATAACCAAGATGGCGTAGCCGGCGGAGTGCGACTTGTTGAAGGCGTAGGACGCGAACTCGAGAACATCGTCCCAAATCTTCTGGGCGACCTCGCGCGTATAGTTGTTCTTGATGGCGCCGTTCATCCAGTGGTCGTAGGTGGTCTCGTCGGAGCCATCCTCCCAGTGGAGCACCGTCGACGTGAGCAGCTTGATTTTCTTCTTAGCCACGGGCTTACGGATACGCGAGTCCGATTCGCCCTTGGAGAAGCCGCACATCTCGACGGAGATGAGCATAACCTGCTCCTGGTAGACCATGGTGCCGTAGGTTTCGCCCAGGATGTCGTCCAGGCGGTCGTCGTAGGAGACCGCCGGCTCCTTGCCGTTCATACGGTTGATGTAGGACGAAACCATGCCGGCGCCCAGCGGGCCCGGGCGGTACAGGGCGATCAATGCTACGACGTGCTTGTACTCGGTGGGCTTCATGTTCTTGATCGTGGCCGTCATGCCGGCGGACTCGACTTGGAAGACGCCGGCGGTGTGGCCGGAACCCATGAGCTTAAAGATCTCGGGATCGTCAAAGGGAATCTCTTCCTCTTTGATGTCGATGCCGAAGTTCTTTTTGATGTTTGCCTTGGCCTTGGAGATAACAGTCAGCGTGCGCAGGCCCAAGAAGTCCATCTTGAGCAAGCCCATGTCGGCAACGGTATGGCCCTCGTACTGGGTAATCTCGACGCCGCCCTTGGTGTCGAGCTTGGTGGGCACGTGCTCGTTGACGGGGTCGCGGCAGATCAGAACGGCGCACGCATGCACGCCCTCGCCACGGGTGAGGCCCTCGATTGAGAGCGCCGTGTCGATGATGCGGCGGGCGTCGTCGTCCTTTTTATATGCCTCGGCAAAATCGGGGTTAAACAGGTCCTCTTTGCCGGGTTGCTTTTCGAGCACCTGCTTGAGCTTGACCTTGGGGTCGCTCGAGACCATCTTGGACAGACGCTGGCCCATGTAGACCGGGTAGTCCAGGACGCGAGCGGCGTCGTTGATGGCCTGCTTGGCCTTAATGGTCGAGTAGGTGATGACGTGGGTGACCTTCTCGGGGCCGTAGAGCTGGCGAACGTGCTCCACGACCTCGAGGCGCCGCTCATCGTCGAAGTCCATATCGATATCGGGCATCTCGGTACGCTGCGGGGACAGGAACCTCTCGAACATCAGACCGTTCTCGAGCGGGTCGAACGCGGTGATGTTCATGGCGTAGGCGACGATAGCGCCGGCGGCCGAGCCACGGCCGGGGCCGACGCCGATGCCGTTGTCCTTGGCCCATTGCACGTACTCGGCAACAATCAAGAAGTAGGCGGCAAAGCCCTTGTCGCAGATGACTTTGTATTCGTACTCAAAGCGCTCTTTGATGTTGACGCCACCAATCTCGCGCGTGGCCCAGTCGTCGCCGTAGTGCTGGCGCAGGCCCTTCTCGCACTCGCGGCGGAACTGGCTCTCGTGCGTCTCGCCGGGATCGAGCAGCGGGAAGCGCGGCAGGATGATGGAGTCCCAGTCCAGCTCAACGTAGCACTTGTCGGCGATCTCGAGCGTGTTGTCGCAGGCCTCGGGGCAATACGGGAACATCGCCCGCATCTCCTCCTCGGTCTTCATGTAAAACTCCGAGCCAGTCATGCGCATGCGGTTAGGGTCGTCGACCTTGGCGTTCATGCCAATGCACATGATGACGTCCTGCACGGGCGCGTCCTCGCGGCGCAGGTAGTGGAAGTCGTTGGTGGCGATGACCTTGACGCCCACCTGCTTGGCGATATCGATGAGCGTACGGTCCATCTGCTCGTCGGTCAGACCATTGTCGGTAGTGATGCCGTGTTCCTGGATCTCGATGTAAAAGTCGCCGGGTTCGAAGGTATCGCGGAAGGTCTCGGCCCACTTGATGGCGCCCTCCATGTCACCGCGGTCGATGTATTTGGGGATGATGCCCGCGATGCAGGCGCTCGTGCAGATCATGCCCTTGGCGTGGCGGCGCAGGTTGTCGAGCGTCACGCGCGGCTTATAGTAAAAGCCCTGCACGGCGGCCTCGGAGACCGTCTGCATCAGGTTGACGTATCCCTCCTGGTCCTTGGCCAGAAGGATCATGTGGTAGAGCTCGGGCTTATGGTCGCGGGCAAGCGTCTCGTCCGGCGTAAAGTAGACCTCGCAGCCAAAGATGGGCTTGATGACCAGAGGCGGCTTGAGCTCGTCGATGTTGCCCTTCTCGTCCCACATGGCCATGTCCTTCACATACTGGGCATGCTCGCGCGGGCTGGACTCGGGATCGGGCTCCACCAGCTCGTCGCGGCGGTCCTTTTCCAAGAAGGCCTTGTCGTGGCTCCAGGTTTTGTACTCGGGCGTGTTGTGGTTGACGGCGTCGCAGGCCAGCGCCAGGTCGGGTACGCCATACATGTAGCCGTGGTCGGTAATGGCCACGGCGGGCATGCCCAGCTCAACGGCACGATTGACCATATCCTGGATACGGGTTGCGCCGTCGAGCATGGAGAAAACAGTGTGATTGTGCAGATGGACGAATGCCATGTGATGAGCTCCGATGCGGGTTCGTGTTCTGACTGAACGATTTTACCCCACGGCACGGACAGCGCCCGAACCTAGCCAAACCCACACGGCTCCTATTGAGTTGCGGTGAAATGCGGACTGTTTGGCGGCTTTTTTGGCCAAAACAGTCCGTATTCCACCGCAAGTTGGTGGCGCGCGCAGACGTGGTGTAAGAGCGTCCCGAGGTCCGTCGCTGCAAGTCC
>CABUDS010000012.1 GCA_902490405.1 uncultured Collinsella sp. | reverse complement strand
CCAGGCGGCCGAGCATGGCGAAGCCCATGGCCGGCAGGATGTTGGCGGCAACGCCGCAACCGTCAATGATGAAGGGCGGGATGAAGTCGAGTAGGCCCTGGATGGCGTCGGAGCCCAAGTAGAATGCGCCGCCACACAGCAGGAAGTACTCGATGCAGCCCCAAATTCCAATTCCCCAATGAACGGCGTAGATGCCTTTGAGGTTTCCCTTGAGGGCGAACTTGTCTGCCATATCGACAAACACGGGGAACAAGGCATTGGTAATGTTGCCGATCGTCAGCGAAAGGACGGCGATGGGCATGGCGAGCGCGATGGCCGTCTCGGTACCCTGACCGAGCTGAATGGCAAACGCGCAGGCAAGCACGCCGCCAACGGTTTCGTTAGGCGGTACGTAAGCGCCGATGGAGATCGAGCCCATGAACAGCAGCTCAAGGCTTGCACCTACGGCAAGGCCAGTCTGCAGGTCCCCCAGCACCAGGCCCACGAGCGGGCACAGGACGATGGGGCGGAACGCATAGAGGGTGCCGAGCTGGTAGTCGAGACATCCAAACGCTCCGACTAAGCCGACGAGGATTGCTTGGACAAGCATAGTTCCTCCCAATAAGGAATCTCGAACCGTCGTCACTCCCGTCGCGCGCGTTGTTGATATCAATTCCGGGAGTTCGATTACACGGCTCGAAGCGTACCTGGTGTGCTGCTAACACCCATGCCAGGTACAAATGATTTGATACCAATTATAGGTATGCAGGTTCTTACTATTTAATACCACTCGCTCAGCGGGGTGTTTTTTACCGTAAACGGCAGACGTATCCCATCAGGCACGCTCTTTGTTTCGATGGCGGACAAGCGCCACCAGAAAGCCATCGCCAAAGGCATCGGATGCCAAGTTGGCTACAATCACCAAAACGATAATCGCCGCGCCCAAAAACTCGTTCCAGTGAAAGACCTCGCCAAAGAGGAGCGCCGACCAGCAGGGAGCGAGCACGACCTCGCTCATGCAGACCAAGTTGGCCGCAAACGCGTTGGTGCGCGCAATCCCCTTGGCATACAGCACGCTCGCAAGACCACTGCAAAGGAGGCCATGCACCAGCATGAGCCCCCACTCAAAGGGTTTCACGGAGTCTAGGGTGCCGGCAAAATAGACAATCGGCAGCATCGAGATACCACAGGAGATGAGCGAGGACACCATGGGCGACGCATCGGGGCGAGAGTTCAAAAAGAAACACAGCCCAAAGGTGGCGCCCGAAATGACGGCAAGCAGGTTGCCGAGCATGCCCTCGACACTCAAATCACCTAAAAAGAAAAGACCCATACCCGTAAAAGCAACCACCACGGAGGCAATCTTCGCAGGCGAGGGCAACGTGTGAGTTGCGAGCGATTGATACACGATAACGAAAATCATCGAGGTGTACTGCAGAACGATTGCGTTGCCGACCGTCGTGAGCTGGTTGGCATAGTTAAACGTGGTGCCCGTCACGAAGTTGCAGACGGCCACAAGGACAATAAGACGGCTGACGCGGAGGACAGGCCTGCCGACGAGCAGAATAAAGAGCGCCATAAATATTGCCGTGACGGCACCGATCAAAAGAGCTGACTGCGAATTGGCGTGAACGAGGATGCCGATAAAGCTCCACAAGAGCGCCGTGCCAAATAGATACATCGCCCCGCTCACGCCATTATCGGGTGGATTGTCAGATTGAATCACGAAGCACCTCCAGCTAGCTTTCGATAATAAAAAACGGCGACCACAACGGGTCGCCGTTTCCCTTGGGGGCAGATAATAGGCCGGGCCCTTACGCCAGCACGCCGAAGAACGCGCCGACGATGCCCACGACCATGGTGGCCACGATCAGCACCATGGGGTTGATCTTCTTGGACAGCAGCCAGTAGTACAGCCAGAAGGCGAGCATGCCGAGCATGCCGGGCATGATGCCGTCCAGGATGTCCTGGAGGGTCTGGGCATCCTCGCCCGAGCCGATGGCCACCGGGATGCTGGCCCAGAACATGTCCTTGCACATGGCGCCCACGACCATGACGCCCACGATGCCGACGCAGGTCATGATCTTCTGCATGAGGCCGGTCCTCTGGGCCTCGTCCAGGAAGCCCACGCCCAGCTCGTAGCCCTTGACGGCGCCCCAGACGCGCAGCGCGAAGCCGGGGACGTTGTAGATGAGCAGAAAGGCGATGGGGCCGAAGGGGTTGCCGGCCTGGCACAGGCTGATGCCCACCGCGGCGGCGACCACGCGCAGCGTCGACAGGAAGATGGAGTCGCCGATGCCGGACAGCGGGCCCATGAGGGCGGCCTTGACGTCGTTGACGCTCTCGGGCTCGATCTCGCCGCGGGCGACCTTCTCCTCCATGGCCATCGCGATGCCGCCGACGAACGGGGCGAACTGGACGGTGATGTTGAAGAACGCGCAGTGGCGGTGCAGGGCCTCGGCGTAGTCGTCGGGGCGGCCGGCGTAGATCTTCTTGAGCATGTTGGCGACCATCAGGCAGAAGGCGATGTTCATCTGCTTGTAGTAGGTCCAGGAGAACTCCATGCCCAGGGCGCCGGTGTTGAGGGCGCTCTTGACGAGGTCGGAGCGCGTGATCTTGTTCTCGGGACTAGAAGTCATCGTCCTCATCCCCTTCCGCGGAGAGCTGGGGCTGGGCTCCGCCCAGGCCGAGCAGGTCGAACTTGTCGATGCCGATGATGATGGCGATCAGGGCGACGCCCAGGACGGGCACGTTGGCGTAGGAGCACAGCAGGAAGCCCAGGAAGTAGAAGGGCACGAGCTGCTTGGTGAGCACCAGGCGGCCGAGCATGGCGAAGCCCATGGCCGGCAGGATGTTGGCGGCAACGCCAAAGCCAGCAAGGACAAAGGGCGGGATGAAGTCGAGCATGCCCTGGATGGCGTCAGCACCCAGATAGAACGACAGCGAGCACAGCAGGAACGCCATGATGACACCGGTGGAACCGATCAGGAAGTGCATCGCATAGACACCCTTAAGGTTGCCCTGGCCGGAGAAGACATCAGCGCGGTCAACCAGGATCGGCAGGGCGGCGTTGAGGATGTTCTTGATGGCAAGGCACAGCGTGGCGATGGGCATGGCAAGCGCGATGGCTGCCTCGGTACCCTGACCGAGCTGGATAGCGAAGGCACAGGCAAGCACGCCGCCGATCGTCTCATCAGGCGGCACGTAGGCGCCGATGGAGATCGAGCCCATGAACAGCAGCTCCAGGCTCGCACCGATCGCGAGACCGGACTGCAGGTCCCCCAGGACCAGGCCCACGAGCGGGCACAGGACGATGGGACGGAACGCATAGAGCGTACCGAGCTGGCAGTCGAACTTACCAAATGCGGCGATAAGTCCGATGAGGATTGCTTGGGTAAGCATACATCCCCCTTTCCTAATAGGACACTACGAAGAGCTCAGACTCTTCGAATTCAAACGCCTAGAGCACGCTTGCGCAGTCGACCTTGGGGTCATCGGCCAGAGGACGGATCTCGACCTCAACGCCACGATCCATCATCTCGCGCACATCGGCTTCCTCGGCCGCGGTCAGGAAGATCTGACGAGAGACCTGACGAGCATCGGGGCGCTTCTCATCCTTCGGCTTGGTGTTGCCCAGGTTGACCGACTTGATCTGCGGGCAGCCCTCAACAAGCTGCTTTGCCTCAGCGATGGTGGCGACGCAGATGATCATCTTGTACTTGTCAGTCACGCCCGAATTGATAGCTTCGATGGCATGCTCCATATCTTTAATGACGAGCTTGCAGCCGGCAGGCTTGCCCATCTTGAGTGTCGTCTTCCACACCGGGTCGTTGGCGACCTTATCGCCCACGCAGAAAATGCAGTTGGAGCCAAGGCCCTGAACCCAGGAAACTGCGACCTGGCCATGAAGCAGGCGATGGTCAACGCGAAGTAGCTGAATCATAATGTGACCCCCCAAAGGTCTTGCGCCGTCTTACGGCATGTCAATAGGTGCTGCGGATTAGAACTCTTCCTCCTCGTCGTCATCGACCAACAGGTCGTTGACAAACTTCACGCGCGTATCGTCCGCAGCGACGATGGTGCGAATCGTCTCCTCAACCGGCGCCGACTCTTCAGAGAACAGCAGCTGGATGAGCAGAG
The DNA here is from genome assembly GCA_902490405.1 of uncultured Collinsella sp. Taxonomy (GTDB): domain Bacteria; phylum Actinomycetota; class Coriobacteriia; order Coriobacteriales; family Coriobacteriaceae; genus Collinsella. The sequence goes on along the minus strand of CABUDS010000012.1, from coordinate 51,973 downwards.
GAAGGTTCATGTTGGTAACGAGGTACGTGCGGGGACGTGTCTGGACGATCTTGGTGAACTCGTTGTTGACGCTGCCGCCAAAGAGGTCGGTGCAGACAACGACATCGTCGTCGGCAGACATGCCCGCCAGCAGTTTTTGGGCCTCCTCGGCCACGTCCATGCGGTCATCGACGAACATCGAAAGATCGTGGACGTTGTCGCGCGCGCCCGAGAGCAGCTCGACGCTCTCCTTGATGCCGGTAGCGAAGTGCGCATGGCTGGCGATGATGTACTGTCTCATTCTGTGTTCCTCTCAATAGCCCGGCACGTTCCCGCACCCGTTTTCTTTAGTAGTCGAACTGGTGATAGTAGCGACGATACTTGAGGTTGTGCTTGGTGACCGTCTCGTAGTAGCGAGCCAGGCGGTCGGTCACGAGCACCGTCAGAATCCACGGGGAGACGATGACGCGGAACTCGTCGTCAAGGCCGGGGATCGCGAACTCGGCGGTGTCGATGATGTTGATGTCGGTGTCGCCGGTCACGCCGCGGTTGAGGAACGCGCGGACGCGCTCGTCGAGCTTGCGGTTCTCGTCCTCGCCCATGAACAGGAACACGGGGACGCCGGGCTCCACGAGCTCGAGGGTGCCGTGGAAGAAGTCGGCCGAGGTGATGTAGCGGGTGCGCTTCCACTGCATCTCCTCGAGGATGCACATCGAGAACAGGATGGTCTCGCCCCACAGGGCGCCGGAGCCGATGAACATGGTGTAGGGGGCCAGGGCGTACTTCTTGGCGAGCTCCTCGGCGCGCGGCTCGAAGCGCTTGCGGATATCGAGCATGTCCTTCCAGATGTCCTTGGTCTGCTCGATAAACAGATCGAACTTGGGGAAGCAGCCGCGGCGGTTGAGCAGGCGCAGGCCGAAGCAGTCGGCGAGGTAGTAGCCCTTCTCGCAGCCGCCCGAGCCATGGTCAGAAGCCATGGCGACGCAGTTCTCGGCGCCGACAGCCTGGCCGATGAGGCCATCGGGCTTGGTCATGGCGTAGACGCGCACGCCCATCTCCTTCATCTTCTTGACGGCCTCGAGGACCTCGGGGGTGGTGCCGGACTCGGAGGCGGTGAGCACGACGGACTTCTCGGTCATGCGCTTGTGGCCCATGACGTTCCACTCGGCGGCGTGGATCAGGTAGACCTCGAGGTCGCGGTCGCCGAACTTGTTCATGAGGTACTCGAGCTGCATGAGCTCGTCCCAGGTGCCGCCGACACCCATCAGGAACACGGCGTCGTAGCCCTCGTCGGCGACCTTGTCGGCGAGCGCGGTCATCTTCTTGCCGGTCTCGTAGAGCGCCTTGCCGTCCTCGAGGTAGCCCTCCTGGTCGAAATGCATGATCTCGATCTTCTCGGTTTCCTTCATTTGTCTCTCCTTTCTGGGGTTGTCTCCACATCCCCCATGCCAACGGGCATCAAAACCCGCTTACATTCCGTAACACTCGGCCGCTTTGGCCTTAAGCGCATTGACTGACTCTTCGTAGCCCTCCGCCTTAACCTCCATCTGTTTGGAGACGGCATCGAGATACGGGTGTACGTCCCATGACTTCAGACGCTCGGCGATTATGGCCGCAATCGTCTGGAAGAACACAAGATTGGGAATTGCGCTGAGCAGCGGAGCCACCTGAGGCACCGCAACCTCGTGAGCCCTACCCCTGGGATGGGCCGTGAGCAGCACCGTTTTTGTCGTAACGTTCGATAGCGCATCGGCGATATTCGCAAGACGCTCCGACCCCTGCGGATCGTCGACGATAAACACGTGGTAGCCTGGGGTTATCTGCATCTCGGGACCGTGGACGAACTCCTCGCCCTCGTGATGCATGGCAGGAATCTTGATGGTCTCGCTCAGCTTGAGGGCCGCTTCTTCGGCAACGCCATAGTTGGGGCCGTTGCCGACGACCATGGCGGGCATGTGCTCAGAAAGCTCGAGCATGTGGTCTTGGACATATGCCTCGGCGATCTTGCACATCACGGCATTGGCCTGGATAGCCTCGCGCAGGTCGTCAAGACGCTGGGCAACGCCCTTGGCGTCAATCGTTCCGCGCGCCTGGCCGCCGTAAATACCAAAGAGCACCAGGTACTCAACGAGAACCTCGACGCCCAGAGTCACAAAGTCCACCGACTCGACACCCACACCGTAGTCAAGAACGATGTCAGCGTGTTCCTTGATGGGTGCCTCGACGTTTGCCGTGAGCGCAACTGCAGCCATATCGTGCGCGCGCATGTAATCAAGAGCCGCGATCGTATTGGTCGAATAGCCGCTCTGCGAAACGGCAATGTTGAGCGCATGCTGCGGATAGGTGTGCTCAAAATCGACGAAGGCCTCGGGCGTCACAACGGACACCTGCATTTGCAGGGTATCTTGCAGGTAATCGCGGGCGCAATCGGCGGCATGGCGCGACGAACCCGAAGCAACGATGCGCAGCGCGTCAAAAGAACCGGACTGGAAAATATCAACGAGCTGCGCTACCAGCTCAGACGAACGCTCGAGGTTCTCTCCCATACGCACATGGGCAAGCTGAACGTAATCGAGCATCTTCATCGTCTCACCTCGTAACAAATCATTAGTATTCGATACCAATCACAGTTACAGGTTACGGCTTTTTGATACCTCTTTGTCGATTAATTTATCCCCATCGGCGAACGGTTGATTTTGAGCCATGTAAGGTTGTATATGCAGTTTGCTCAACGAATCAAAATTCCGTCAGCTTTTCAGCCCGTTATGCTAAAAACCAGCTAGTACGTATAGGTATATCCACCCGCATCACCGCGGTTAAACGACTTGACGTACTCGATTGCCTGGCCGCTCGCATCGAAGCTCACGCACTCAAGCGTCAAGGCAAGATCGCCCTGCTCCAGTCCAAGCAGACCGGCATCTCGCGCGCCCAGCGCTTCGATATCGAGCTTTTCCTGTGCCATGACCGGCTTTCGGCCCAACATCTCATAGGTCTCGTACAAACTGAAGACCGACACGTCAATATCTTCGATTGTGGGAAACAGCAGGCACGGGATGAACGCCATCTCAATCGATACGGGATCGCCGTTGACGCAGTTCAAACGCCGAATCGAATACAGTAAATCGTCCTCGGCAATGCCAAACAGGTTGGCATAATATGGACCCGCATAACGCTTGGAACGCGCGAGGATGCGGACGGACGGCTCGCCGCCCGAAGCACGAACTGATTCGCGAAAGCCTCCCGTTCGCTCGTAGGCAACGGGCACTTTCTGTGCCACAAACGCGCCCTTTCCGCGGACGCGTCGAATCTGCCCACGCCGAACCAGCTCATCGACAGCGCTTCGGATGGTCAAGCGCGTCGTACCAAATTCCTCGGCGAGGTCTTTTTCGGACGGAATCATGGAACCCGTGGGATATATACCGCGCTCGATACGCTCCTCGATGCGGCGCCGAATGCGCATATAAACCGGGGTGGCATCTACTGTTTCAGCCATTGTTCACCTGCCACGCTCCTCATGCCGTTCTTCTCGCCGTTATCGGCAAAGCGGAACTTTGTGGGCAAAATCACCGATTTGCAATGCTCCACAAAACGCATGTCCTTATCAAATTCTATCGTGCTCTCACAGAACACCGGCGTTCCCTCTTCTTGCTGGAGCAACTCGGCCTCTTCGGCGTTCAAACGCGAGATGGAGATATGCTCACGTCCATGCTCAACGCGCACGCCGCCTTCTTTGAGCAAGACATCGTAAAGGCTCTCACACTCAAAATCGTGATCGGGAAGCGAGGGGCACAGGGACAGGTTAACGTGAGCCGTCTCAATTGACGCCGGCTCGCCCTCAATAAGTCGAACACGCTGCATGCGGAGCAAAGGAGCGCCTACAGCAACCCCAAGCTTGTCGGCAAGCGCCTCATCCGCCTCGATGGCCCCGGTGGAAACCAGACGAGAAGAGGGGTGCAGGCCGGCAGTCCGCACAGCATCGGAGAAGTTATACGTTTCCTGAAAGATATTGAGCGGTTTGGGAGGACACACATACGTACCCGATCCGCGACGGCTCTCGAGCGTTCCACACGAGATGAGCCGCGTGATACCGGCGCGCAACGCCGTACGCGAAACGCCAATCTCTTCGCACAGCACGCGCTCGGCCGGCAGGCGATCGCCGCCGGCAAGCTGATGGTGCTGGATATACCAAAGAATCCCCTCAACAGCACGATCTTTGGGAGGAATTGCATAAGATTCGCCTGCCATTGCACAGACTCCTCGTTCAGAAACGTATGTCGCCAAAATTAGGCCAGACCACCCATGGCATCAAATTCGACCTTGATCTTCTCGGCGACATTCCGATACGACTTATACAGGCTTGAATCGCGTTTGACTTCATCGGTCATAACGGGAATCTCTAGTTTGGAAACCTCGTCTTTTCCCGTCTGAACCGCCACAACAACGCCCATACCAAGACACATATTACGCTTGGCTGCGTTCATTTTTGCCGCCTTAGCGGGATTTGCCAGAATACGCTGGGCAAATTCCTGTTTAGAGACCGCTTCATCGGCCTCCGGATCGCCCGCCTCGGCCACTTCGCACTGCAACACGTCCGCATAGTCAAAAATCTTCGGCTCGCCGCCGCGCTGATGTACGGCCCACTTGCGACGCGTGGCATCCTGGTAGATAGCCGGCAAAAACGTAAACCGCGGCGGGTCCAAAATCGTATCCGTGATGGTAAACACATCGGGATCAAAGGCATCCTGCGGGTTTTTCTTCTTGAACAGCCCCATATCAGCCTCTCCTACTAACATTTAACAACTCAAGCTGAATATAGCACCAATTTCAAGCCGCCACCTCACCCTATCGGTACGCGGCGTCTATGGCTCGCCCAGCGGAAAAGTTCACGGACGAGGGCCGGGGAGGCATACTCTGTTTTGAGAAGTGGGCTTCGCGAACTTCTCAAAACAGAGTATGCCTCCCCGGCCCCGGCAATGTAATTTTGGCTGACCATAGTTAGATGCACGGTTTCCAAGGCAGCAACAGCCAAGTCCCCATTACATAAAAAAATATCAGCGCCGCAGATCGAAACGGTCGAGAGGGCCGCCTCCGGGCGGGTGCCTTCCTCTGAGAAGTTCGCGAAGCCCACTTCTCAGAGGAAGGCACCCGCCCGGAGGCGGCCCCAGCGCGAGGCCGTCCCGGATGCTATTCGTTGTCGCCTGCGGTCATCTGCGTTGCGGAGAGCGTGCCGTCGGCAGCAGTTGCAGCTGCAGCGTCGGGCCAGACCCAGTCGGTAAAGGCCGGGTGATCGAAGCCCTCGTTGCACGCGAACTCAAAGGCCTCGGTGCGGAAGGCCTCCCACTCATCAATCTGCTCGGCAAACTTATCGGCGTCGACCATGCGCAGCACGTCGGCGGCCAGGGCCCAGCGGTCCATGTTGTTCAGACGCAGCATATCGAAGGGAGTGGTCGTGGAGCCCTTCTCCTCGTAGCCGTGGACGCGGAAGGCGTCGTGGCCGGGGCGGTTCCAGATCAGGCGGCGAATCGTGCCGGCATAGGCGTGGAACGCAAAGAGCACGGGCTTCTCACCGCGGCCAAACAGCTCGGCCCAGCGCTCATCGCTGATGGCCTGGTCGTTCTCGCAGACGTTCTGGATCTTGAGCAGATCGACCACGTTAACGAACCACACCTTAATGCCTAGCTCGCGCAGCATATCGGTTGCAGCCAGGGCCTCGAGCGTCGGCACGTCGCCGCACGTGGCGACCACGACGTCGGCCTCGGCGAGCGAGCTGGCAGTCGATGCCCACTCCCAGGTCGCCACGCCCTCGGCGAGCTCGGACTTGGCCTCGTCGACCGTCTGGAATGTGGGGGCGGGCTGCTTGCCACAGAAGATGGCGTTGACGCAGTCGGTGGACTGGTAGACGCGCTCGGCCACGGCGAGGGCCATGTTGGCATCGGCCGGATAGTAGGCATTCACGATATGCGTGTCGTTGGCCTTGTTGAGCAGCAGGTCGATAAAGCCGGGGTCCTGGTGCGAGAAGCCGTTGTGGTCCTGACGCCAGACATGGCTCGACAGCAAAATGTTGAGGCCGCTAATGGGAGCACGCCACGGAATCTCGCGCTTGGTGGCCTCGAGCCACTTGCAGTGCTGGTTGACCATGGAATCGACCACGTGGACAAAGCTCTCGTAGGAGCTCCACACACCGGAGCGGCCGGTAAGCACGTAGGCCTCGAGGAAACCCTCGCACTGATGCTCGGACAGCTGCTCGACAACCTTACCGGATCCGGCGAGCAGCTCATCGTTGGCATCGTCCTCATAGAAGCCGGCATCCCACTGCTTCTTGGTCACCTTGTAGGCAGCCTGTAGGCGGTTGGACGCGGTCTCGTCGGGGCCAAAGATACGGAAGTCCTCCATGTTTTTGGCCAGAACATCGGCAGTGTACTCACCAAAGACGCGGGCGGCCTCGGTGGAGCCCCAGCCATGGCCCTTCTCGGCAACGGGGATCTCGTGGGCGTGGATATCGGGCAGCTCGAGCTCGCGACGGACCTTGCCGCCGTTCGCGTTGGGGTTGGCGCCAATGCGCAGCTCGCCGGTCGGCATAAAGGCCGTCACCTCGGGGCGCACCTGGCCCTCGGGCGTAAAGAGTTCCTCGGGCTTGTAGGAGCGCAGCCACTCGCGCAGCACGCGGAAGTGCTCGTGGGTGTCCTTGGCACTCGCCAGCGGCACCTGATGCGCGCGCCAGGAGTCCTCGGTCTTCTTGCCGTCGATGTGCTTGGGGCAAGTCCAGCCCTTGGGCGTACGGAACACGATCATGGGATAGGCCGGACGGACCACGGTCTCACCCGCGGCGGCCTGGGCCATAGCGGTGGCCTTGATGTCGCAGATCTCATCGAAGACCTGCTCGAACAGAGCGGCAAAACGCGCGTGAATGCTTGCGTGGCTCTCGTCGTCAAAGCCCGCGACAAAGAAGTGCGGCTTATAGCCCATGCCCTCAAAGAACTTGGTGAGCTCCTCGTCGGACACGCGGGCGAGGATGGTGGGGTTGGCGATCTTGTAGCCGTTGAGGTGCAGGATCGGCAGGACGATACCGTCGGTTGCCGGGTTCACGAGCTTGTTGGACTGCCAAGAGGTCGCGAGCGGACCGGTCTCGGACTCGCCGTCGCCCACCACGGCCACGGCCAACAGGCTCGGGTTGTCCATGACGGCGCCGTAGGCGTGGCTGAGCGTGTAGCCGAGCTCGCCGCCCTCGTGGATGGAGCCGGGCGTCTCGGGCGCAAAGTGGCTCGGGATGCCGCCGGGATAAGAGAACTGGCGGAAGAACTTCTGCAGACCAGCCTCGTCGTTGGTGATGTCGGGGCGGATCTCACGGTAGGTGCCATCGAGCAGCGACTGGGCGGTGCCGGCAGGGCCACCGTGGCCCGGGCCCATCAAGAAAATGGCGTTCTGGTTGTGATCGGCGATGAGGCGGTTGACGTGGCCGAACAGGAAGTTGATGCCAGGCGTGGTGCCCCAGTGACCGACCAGACGGTGCTTAACGTCCGGACGACCAAAATCGCGCATCTCACCGGTTTTCTCGTCGACAAAGTCAGTGCGCATCAGCGGGTTGGAGCGAAGGTAGATCTGACCGACGGACAGATAGTTCGATGCGCGCCAATACAGGTCGACACCCTCGAGCTCGGAAGCCGGCACCTCGTGGCCCAGCTTTTGCCACGGCGTCCCCAGTGTTTTAGCCATTGTTTATGTCCCTTCGCTGTGCGGTCACCCTCCAATACGGCAACCTTTCGTTGGGACCAGTATATTTCCTAAAACGTTTTATCATGGTGAAAAAACGTTTTATCACCCTTATCAATCACATCGATCAACAAAACGCGACATTCACCTGCGGCATTGTCTGCCACAGGTGCTCCACATTCGGTCTCTGCAAATTGATAAACGTGTTTAGTTATGTTTAGTAAGTTCGAGCACGCTGCCCTTAACGATAAGCGCCGGCTCCAGGACGACCTCTTCGGCACGCCTGCCGCCCCTACCGGCAAGACGCTTGGACATGCAGCCAAAAGCATGTTCCGCGAGGACACCAGGATCCTGCTCAATGGCGGTCAGCGCCGGCTCAAAGAGAACGTCGGCCGCCGAGTTGTCATAGCTCACCACCGAAATATCGCCCGGGATGCTCTTCCCCATCTCGTGCAATCGCTTGAGCAAACCGAGGGCAATGTTGTCCGAGCTTGCGAACACGGCAGTGGCGTCGGTTGCGAGCACCGCCTCCGAGGCCTCGTAGGCGCTCGGAATGTAGTACTCGCTCTCAAACTCCAAACGCGCGTCGATAGGCAGGCCAACCTCGCGCAGCGCGCGCTCATAGCCGGCAAGTCGCTTGCGACCCGTATTGGAACGACGCGCATTAACCAAGCAGGCAATGCGACGGTGGCCCTGCTCGATCAGATAGCGGGTAGCCATATAGCCACCCATCTCGTGGTCGAACATCACCTTGTCGCACTCGAGCCCCTCAATGGCGCGGTCGACCATCACGGCAGGGATGGGTAGATGGCTGACCTCTTCGCGCAGGGCACGGTCGTCCGAGAACTCGTCGCCTACCACCAGGAAGACACCATCGACGCCGCGCGTCACCAGCTGGCGCAGCAGTTCCAAGTCGTCGTCGGCGCTTCCGCCCGAGCTGGTAATAAAGAGCGCATAGCCGTCCTCGCGGCAGCGCTTTTCCAAGCTACCGGCAAGTGAGGCAAAAAAGCGGCTCTCGATGTTGGGGACGATAAGGCCCAGGGTGCGTGACTCGCGCATGACCAGGCTGCGCGCAATCTGGTTGGGAACATAGTGGTTGCGCGCCGCGACCTCCTTGATGAGCTTGCGGTTTTCTTCCGAGATGCGACAAGGCCGATTGTTGAGAACAAGCGAGACCGACGAAGGGGAAAGCCCCACCTCCTGGGCGATCTGCTTGAGGGTGACTTTGTTGCCCATCTCGCTCCTTCCGAGTATTCGCGCAATCTCTTGAAAGTATAGCGACCGTCCCTCTACCTCGATGATAAACACTTTACCAATCCGGTAGACGGCTGTTTTACCGCCGTGATTGGTGCAAAGTAACCTGGCCCCTTTGCACCATGTGATGCATTGGGGTCAGGTTACTTTGCACCAAATCCATCCGGGTGGGGTATATTGCATTCGATTGATGAAAACGACCACCATAAGGCGGATATTCGTATGCACGAGAATGACTTTTTTAACGAGGACCTGCTCTGCGCGCTCGCCGGTGTTGCCGGCGAGGACAACGTGTTGATGAGCGAGCCCATGCGCGACCACACCACGTTTAAGATCGGCGGCCCGGCCGACGTCTTTGTCACGCCCGACACCGAGCAGGGCCTCGTCGCCACGCTTGACACCTGTTATCGCTGCGACCTGCCCCTCACCATCGTGGGCAACGGCTCCGACCTACTCGTCGGCGACAAGGGCATCCGCGGCGTCGTCGTGGCGTTGGGCGAGGGCCTCTCCGACATTACGGTCAACGGCACGCACGTCACGGCAGCAGCCGGCGCCTTGCTTTCCGATGTCGCCGCGACGGCAGCCGAGGCCGGCCTCACCGGCATGGAGCCCATCTCGGGCATCCCCGGATCGGTCGGCGGCGCCTGTTATATGAACGCCGGCGCCTATGGCGCCTGCATGGCCGATGTGCTGGAGTCTGTGCGCGTCTACAAGCCCGCCCGCATGCTCGACGACGGCACCCGCGGCAGCGGCAACATTATTGAGTTCGATGTCGATGAGCTCAACCTGGGCTATCGCAAGAGCCGCATTGCCGACGACGGTTTCGTCGTGCTTTCGGCCACTTTCAATCTCGCCCCGGGCAACGCCGCGATGATCAAGGCCGACATGGACGACTACCACCAGCGCCGCGAGGACAAGCAGCCGCTCGACATGCCGAGTGCCGGCTCCACCTTCAAGCGCCCCGAGGGCTACTTTGCCGGCAAGCTCATCATGGACGCCGGCCTGCGAGGACACGCCATCGGCGGCGCGCAGGTGAGCGAAAAGCACTGCGGCTTCATCGTCAACGCCGACCACGCCACCGCCGCCGACGTCGACGAACTCATCCGCCACATCCAAACAACCGTCAAAAACCAATTCGACGTAGACCTCGAACCCGAAGTCCACCGAGTCGGCGAATTCCTCTAAAAAAGAAGGCCCCGAAAGGGGCCTTCACTTTCTTTTATTCAGACAACCAATCCGGTGCGTAGCGCCCCGAACCCGAGAGGGCCGCGTGCCCGCCCGCAATATATTTGATTGATCGCGAGTTCCGCACGCAAAGAAGGCCACTTAATGTGGCCTTCGTCTTGCGCAGGACTGCCCGAGCAGGCAATCAAATATATTGCGGGCGGGCACGCGGCCCAGTCGGCTTTACGACAGCGCAATACCGCCAAGCCAGCCCCAACGCACGCCAGAGCCAGTACCATAAAAGCTAATGAACGAATCAAGCGACTTAGACGTAATGGCGCCCTCGTTGCTCATTACGATGCCGCCGCCAACGTAGATACCCACATGACCGTAGATAAGGCCCGGAGCACCCGTGCCGCTGTGCGAGGAATCGGCCACGATCATGCCCACCTGCAGCGCCGAGCGGTCGGAGCTATAGCACCAGGCGTTGAACATGTCACACGCGTTGCCGCCAAAATAGCCCACGCCGGCATTGCGGAAGACATTGGTAACCCACGCCGCGCACCAGTTCTGACCCGGCGAAGGCGTGGAGTAGCACGCGTTGACGACGGCCTGCTGCTTGCCCGAGCCAGCATTCTGCTGCGGAGTTCCGGGCGCATACGATCCACCGCCCGAGCTCGAACCACCCGAGTAGGAATTGTTCTTGTTCGCGGCGGCCGCGGCAGCGGCGGCCTTCCTAGCGGCCTCCTCGGCCTGGGCGGCAGCGAGAATCTCGGAATCGCGCTGAGCCATGAGCTCCTTGACGTCGTCGGAAAGACCGTTCAGCACGGTCTGGACTTCTTGCTGCTTGGCCTGCATATCCTGCATCTGAGCCGTCTGCTGGTCCTTGAGTTTCTCCAGGTTGGCCTTTTGTGCTTCGAGCTCGGTCTTCTGCGCGTCGAGCTCAGCCTGAATCGTCTGGATATCCTCGATGGCATCGCGGTCGCTCTTGTTGATCTTCTCAACGTAATGCGCGTTGGCGACGAGTTCCTCAAACGAGCCAGAGGCCAGCAGCAGCGACAGGATGTTCGTACCGCCGGACTTGTAGCTGGCGGCCACGCGATCGGAAAGGTCGTTGCGCTTCTTCTTGAGCTCGGCCTTCTTTTCATCGATCTGGGCCTGCGTGTCGTCAATCTTGCCCTGGACATTCTCGATGTCGTTGAGGGTCTGGGCATTCTTGTTGGCGAGCGCCGCGTACTCATTGGCAATGCTGTCGAGCTGAGCCTGGACCTCGTCGAGCTGGGCCTGGGCGGCATTCAGTTTGTCGGTGGTTTCTTGACTGGCCTCAGCCGCATGGGCGCGGGCGGGCAGGCCAAAAAGAACAGCCGCAGAAGCGGCGCCGAAAAGAGCCTTAAGGGCAGTGCGGCGCGAAAGCTCCTGCGTAAAGATGGAATCGTTGTTTGGTGACATATGTACTCCGTTACATGCTTATTTATATGTCGCTCAACTCAAACATATTAACGCACATCGCGCTTGTCCCAACTATTTCCACGAACGGCTGGAAAAGCATGGTCAGCGGCTCGCAAATACGTCCCACACCAAAGGTAAGGATTATGCAAATAACACCCTATGAGTACGTTAACATCAATCCTCTGGTTTTCCTGCCCCGCGTGTTTTGGGCGCCCCCAGCTGCGCTATACTCCCCTCAAGAAGTGTTCCTGATTCGATAGGAGACTACATGTCCAAAGCACTCGACCCCAAAGACACCTGCGTCCTCGTTACCGGCGGCGCCGGCTTTATCGGCTCGCACACCGTCGTTCAGCTGCTCGAGGGTGGCTACCAGGTTGTCGTCGTCGATGACCTCTCCAACTCCAGCGCCGTTGCCATCGACCGCGTCAAGACCATCGTGGGCGACGAGGCCGCCAAGAACCTCACCTTCTACGAGGCCAACGTGCTCGACCGCGATGCGATGAACAAGATCTTCGATACCCACCAGATCGACCGCGTCATCCACTTCGCCGGCTTTAAGGCCGTTGGCGAGTCGGTGAGCAAGCCCGTCGAGTACTACCACAACAATATCGAGAACACCCTGGTGCTCATCGATGTCATGCGCAACCACGGCTGTAAGTCCATCATCTTCTCGAGCTCTTCGACCGTCTACGGCGATCCGGACAATCCGCCCGTCACCGAGGAAGACCCCAAGAAGCCCGCGACCAACCCCTATGGTTGGACCAAGTGGATGATTGAGCAGATCCTCATGGACGTCCACACCGCCGACCCCGAGTGGGACGTCGTGCTGCTCCGTTATTTCAATCCCATCGGTGCCCATCCGTCGGGCCTGATCGGCGAGGACCCCAAGGGCATCCCCAACAACCTGGTGCCCTACGTCGCCCAGGTCGCCGTCGGTAAGCTCGAGGCCGTTCAGGTCTTTGGCAACGACTACCCCACCCCCGACGGCACCGGCGTGCGCGACTACATCCACGTGTGCGACCTGGCATCCGGTCACGTTGCCGCCCTCAACTGGATGAACGGCAAGACCGGCGTCGAGATCTTTAACCTGGGCACCGGCACCGGCACCTCGGTACTCGAGGTCGTCGCCGCCTTCTCCAAGGCCTGCGGCAAGGAGCTGCCCTACGTGATTCGCGAGCGCCGTGCCGGCGATATCGCCGCCAACTGGTGCGATGCCTCCAAGGCCGAACGCATGATGGGCTGGAAGGCCCAGTACGACATCGCGGACATGTGCCGCGACAGCTGGAATTGGCAGAGCCATAACCCCAACGGCTTCGCCGACGCCGAGTAGCCACTCCCCCGTGCTAGGTTTTGTGGCATGCCTCAAAACCTAGCACGCGACATGCTCGGCACATGCCGCTTCCTGCATGGGTAGATTTCTAGACATGTCCCAAAAATCTACTGGCCCCGGCCTCCAATGTGAGGTCGGGGCTTTTTAGGAACTCGTTCTCGAGCTCGAGCTCGCGCATGCACTTGCGGCCGCCGCGACCGGGTGGTTGGTCAGCTCCTTCTTCCTGACCGTCACCCATCTTCCCAGGGTCTTCTCGTTGATGCCGAGGTCGGCTGCCACTTGGGCGATGGGCTTCCCCGACGCGGCGGCGAAGTCTGCGGCCTCGGCGCGGTACCCCGCTGTGTAGGAGGGCCCGTCTGCCATGACTGACACTCCTTTCTTTTTGGCGCTGAAACGATTATCGCCGCTCAACGCCATTCCTCTAAGTCAAGTGTCCTTGAATACGATACAGTTCAAATGGACGAGGAGAATCTGGCGCTCCTCTCGATGAGCCCGGAGAGGTCCCTGGTCGTCACCTTCCCCCGCGCGAACGCGAAGCGGACGGCGGCGAGCCATGTCCTCACCGCGCGTTCCATTTAGGGAGTCCTCGAGAAGTCGATCTCTCTGTGCGATAATCGAGCTATTGAGTCTCGCGAGTTTAGAGCTGGTGATATGCATTGAAAATCAAGATGAAAAACATCGGCAGGGTCGCTGAGGCCGATATCGAGATTAATGGTATTGCCGTGATCGCCGGGGAGAACGGGACGGGGAAAAGCACGGTTGGAAAAGCGCTTTATGCGGCCTTCAACAGCATGTCCGATTCGGAGAACAAAATCGACCGCATGAGGCGCAATAGTGTTGAGCGCGCCATCAGGAAGGCATATGTGGGAAGCCCTCTCGACTCCACGTCTCGCCACAGGCGAACTGCTGGAAGAATGAATAGTTTCATCGACAGGGTTTTTTCGGGCGAGTGCACGAGGGACGAGCTTATTGATGAGATAAAGGAGTATTACGGGGAGGAGATCTCCCGTGAGATCGAATCCGATTTCACGAATGGCGTAGCAGGAGTTGCCGATCAGATTATCGAGATCATGGATATCTCCGATGATGAGGTATTTCGTGCGATTGCGACAAACAGGTTCCGAAGCGAGTTCAACGGCCAGATCAATTCGGTTTTCGGCGAAGAGCCCGGGAAGGTCGAACTCCAGATAAAGGACGCATCTACGGTTTTCTCGGTTGCAAGTGACGAGGTGGCGGAGGTGCACGATAGGAGGGTTTTGCGATTCAGGGCGCATTATCTGGACGACCCGTTCCTGATCGATTCTCTCGGAGGACCCTACGGCCCCGCTTTTCGGTTCAAGCCCCTCCTTGGACACCAGGAGGAGCTGCGGCAAGATTTGATTCAGGCGACCATCCGTAACGATGACAGCGAGTCCTCGCTGTTCGAAGAGATCGCGAAGGAGCGACACCTGAAGGTTCTCATGGACAAGGTTTCCTCCTTATGTCCGGGGCATTTCGAGAGGAGCGAAAGTCGCGGTCACCTTACGTATCTCGAAGAGGGCTTCGCTCGGGGGTTGGAGCCTGGGAACCTTTCTGCTGGCTTGAAGACGTTCGCCATCATGAAGGTGCTCTTGAAGTCCGGCGCGCTAGATGCCGGAGGGACTATTATCCTCGATGAACCCGAGATTCATCTTCATCCTGCATGGCAGCTGGCCTTCGCCGAGATAATCGTGCTGCTCCAGAAAGAGCTCGGGATGCACGTCTTAATGAGCACCCATAGTCCATATTTCCTGAATGCGATCGAAGTGTATTCTAAGAAGCACGCTGTTGATGGATTGTGCTCATATTATCTTGCGGAGACCTGCACTGATGGACGCTCTCGCTTTGCCGATATAACCGGCTCGACTGAGGTCGCCTACGAGAAGCTGGCGGCTCCTTTTGATACGCTTGAGAGGGAGGAGTACGGCCTTGAGTAGCGACCTGTGCGCCTCCTGCCCTCATCCGAACTCTCCCGCGGTGCCAGATGGCAGCGATGGTTGCTCCCGTTGCAGGACCTGTATCCTAAGGGACTGCACGTCGACCATCTCCAAAACATCCAGAGACGGGAGCGTCTCTCTTGTGGATGACGATTTGCCTGTTGTCAATTTTGACTCTGTTAAAGAATGCTACTGCAAGAAGGTCAATAGGTGGATGCAACTCCCGCGCTCCGCCGATGCGCTGTATTGCGATCGGGAAACGTTATATCTAGTCGAATTTAAAAACGGCAGTCTGAAGGAGACGCTGGGGAAGAGGCTCAATCCCAAGGATGACGAAGAGCTTGGTATCAATCTTGGCCAAAGGGACGCCCTCATCGAGAAGTGCAAGGACAGCGTTTTGATCTGCTCGGACCTGTGGGGAAAGAGGACGAGATGGTTTCGCGAGCACTGCGTCTTTGTTTTGGTATACAACGAGGACAAGAACAAGACCGCGTTGAAGCGGGTTGCCAGCTCGATTAGGAAAAAAGCGCGTTTTGGGCTTCCTGACAAATTGAAAGGTTTTTGCGTGAAGGATGTCTTGACGCTAACCGAAAAGGAGTTTTCGACATCGCTCCTTTCAACTTGGCGAGACGCAGAAGAAATCGCGGAGGTCGACGCGTAGGAGACCGAAAAGCATCCGGTGGCTATTTGCTCCCGATATCGATCGTTCGTCTGCAGTCGGTTTTCTTTCCGCTGCGCCCGCCAGTTTGCGATGAGTCGCGCACCGTGTGAAGCTCAACACGGATGAAATACAAATATAATCCCCCCTTGCACTGTGTTGATAAATATTGCTCGTCGAACTCATCTGAACTGGGCTTTCTTGCATAGAACTGCCTGAACCTGAGCGTTTTCGGGTATCGCATTGCCCGATCGAGCACCATCGCGACCTTCTCAAGCTTGTCCTCGGGCGGACTCATAGCCACAGCCCCGCATGTCGTCCCGGTTGGAGCCGGGATGAGCCCTCAGGAAGCACTGCATGAAGTAGCGCATCCGGTTCACGGGCCCCAGCGGGTTCTGGCCGTCGGGAACGCCCTTGAGCAGCTTCGCGTTGTAGTGCTGGCTCTTCAGTGACAGATTGTTGACGGGAGCCGTGTGGCGCCCGGCTCCATGTCGTGGATGAGCGCGGAGCCGGGCGCCACACGGCTCCCGAACGTCGCCAAGGTCTTCGCCCTGCTTGTCTTGCCAAGGCCCTCCCGGATGAAGATTGAATTGCCTGGCTCATCGCAGCCGAGCGCGACACGGCCTCTACCCGAGACCATCATCTCTACACATAGCCCATCATTCGACAAGAACGCGCAGTTTGTCCTGCATAGGCGCATGGTGTCCCCCTCCGCCGCAAGAGGTGAGCAAAAGAGAGGCTCCCCTCGCCACTACCGGACAAAGGGACCTCTCTGGGGAAACACGCTATAAAACCTTCTTGCCGGGCGGTCGAGTACAGCACCGACGGCGTACCCGTGGAGACCTACCCAGAGCCCACGCCATTTCAAGTTTCTTGGTCTTCAACGCCACAATCCGATAATCATCCAGCCGTCGAAATGACCTCGTCACAGGCGGCAAGCATCTCCTCGTCATGAGTGACAACGATTACAATATGGTCTCTCTTAATTTCATGAAGCAATTTGATCAGCGCGCCTCGACTCTTCGCATCAAGTGCTGAGGTCGGTTCATCAAAAAGCATAACGTCCGGCGATTTCAACAGCTGTCTCACAATTGCAATCTTTTGCTTCTCGCCGCCGGACACCCCTCCTTTCCCGCCGTCAAGCATCGCCGTTGCCCCGTTCTCCACAGAAGCAACCATTTCGTCTAGCCCCAATATGACAAGCATCCGATTCAGCTTATCCATCTCGTAATCATCAGAAAGCAGCGTAAGATTATCGAGAATCGTCCCCTCAACGATAGGGGGTTCTTGCTCCGTAATGCTGACTCGACACCGCCGCAATGCATATCGATCGATGCAACGCTGTGACACCCCGTTGTAGCGAACGGCCCCTTCTGTGTCATCTGGATATAGCCCCAATATCACTGACAGCAGCGAGCTCTTCCCCGAACCATTCGGCCCCGAGATTCCATATAGCCGACCCCTGGAAAACGCGAGCCCCTCAATGCTTAACGCGACCCTTTCCGCCCCTGGATAACGTAGCTTGATGTTCTCTAGACGGATTTCCTCAATCGGACCAAGCGCCAATTTGCCATTCGCTTCCACCGGGACATCCCAAATTCTTTTCAGCCGCTCATAGCATACGCGATTAGTCTGGTAATCCCTTCCCCAGCCCAACAAATACTGTACCGCTGAGCTTAAGTTCGAATAATATCCAACAGCAGTCACGAGAAAACCAGGCAACAGTCTCCCGCCCATCACTTCAACCGCGCCCACAGCAAGAAGACATCCTTGAGCGGCGGAAGCGACCAACGCGTTGCCAAAGGTAAATCTAGACCCTACTTCCTGATTTGCTCTCATCGTTGGATAGAGCCCATTAAAAGCTTCGACCAGTACAGCGCGGGACCTATCGAACAAAGCATGTTTGCGGATGAAATCAACTTTCTCCAACTGATCTTGTAGACAGGAAAAAAACCTCGCGCTCTGCTCTTGTACGTCAAAACTTCTCTCAAACAGCCTTGCGCGTGAAACCGCATAAAAAGCGGCACTCGCTGCCGCAAGAACAAGGCAGACCACACTCAACTTGATATTCAGGCTACCGAGAACAAACAGGGCGGACAAAAGGGTGATAACGTTGCTTGAAACCCCCACAACCGAGTTGATTACGAAGATGACAAGGTCATTAGCGTCGTGATTGATTTGCTGGTTATAATACGACGCGTTGAAGCCCTCGAAGAATGCCTGGGGAAGGTGCTTCACGTGCTCAAGCGTATCCGCATTTAAGCCGAACCCCGCATGCGACTGAAGGTTGATGTACAGCATCTCTGAGCAATACACTAGTCCCGCTCGAACCGCTTGGACCGCAACCAAAATAAGGCAACAAACGAGAACGGCGGCAAGATCGGCGCTGGCCGGCATCGCCAATCGGTTTACCACTATGCCGGTAAGAAAGGGACCCGCAAGCGCAAGCAGCCCGACCAAAACTGTTACGACAAGATAGGCGTAGAATCGACCGCCCAGTATATATTTTCTACAGAGATTAAGCATCAGCCTCATTTTGCCCCGCACCCCGTTTTGCCGTATTCATCATCTGGGAGAGCAGCATTTTTTGCTCGGCATCATACCGGAAGGAAACGCAACGTTTCCCCTCACCGTTTAAGGCGTGGTTGGGGCACCCTCCCATGCACATGGGAAAAGCAAAGCACTCTTGGCATTCCGGGTCATCCGGCTCATATGCCATCCAGTTAATCATGTTCTTGCTCAACATTGGCGGCTCGAAAATAGTTCCGACCCTCCGCTCCTTCATTCCAATGTCATCCCAGCACTTATACAAATCTCCGACGGGATCAACCACGTACGAGTTGATTCCAGCGGCGCAACATATCCCGAAATTCGTCCCACCAAAAGGTTGAACTTTGAAGCCCCGCGCAATTGCCCTTTTATAAAACTCAGTCTCCTCATACGAGAACTCTTTTACAGTAAAGCAGTGGCTGTCGTTCGCACATACCTGATTGATATCGTCAACAGGGGCTAAATAGAAGTGAACCTTATTCATCAGGCCATTTAGCTCGAGATAATCCAATAGCTCTTGAGCGGCCTCGATGTTGGTCTTGTCGACGTTGCTCCTTATCGAAATATCGATGATGTCGGCACACTCTTTGACGTTCTTGAGAATACGTTCGTATGTAGGGCTTCCGTCGTGAAGAATCCTTCTCGAATCGTGATCCGACTTCGATCCATCTATAGTCACTTGCGCGCTCGTCACACCACATGCCGCGAGCCTCCTTGCAACATCAGGCGTCAGCAGATAGCCATTTGTCACTATCGATGCGGAATATTCACACGTTGGCCCCACGACATCTTTCAGATCCGACGTAATCCGTTCGATCATCTTCATTCCGAGCAGAGGCTCGCCGCCGTACCATCCAACTGAGAGACTTGCGATACCAGGATAGTAATCTTTCACGAACTTGGAGAGCTGTGTCAAAACCTCCTCGCCCATCGTCGTGTACGCCTGTCCCTTTTCATAGCAGTAGGGACAGCAAAAGTTGCAAGCCATCGTTGGCGCAATGGTAAGGGACAGAGCAGTATTCGCAAAGCGCGCGGCGCGACTTTGCAACCTGATCTCCCCAAGCTCGTCCCTCTCCTCATTGACTAGGATGCCTCCCCTTATCAGCTCCGCGACAAGATCATCGGCATCCCGAACGTCCCCTTCTTGAATCCTTTTGAATTTCTGCGCGTATTCCGGATTTAACGACAGGATGCCGCCGGTTCGCGCATTCATGATAAGAAGACTTCCGTTATGTTCATGCACCACATTAAATTGCGACAGTTTCACTTCGCACCATCTCCATTTCCAACCAAATCCATATCGACCCTCAGACGCTGCGCATACGCCAGCGCACTACCTTCTTCGATAAAAACTGCACGAAAGCAGCAATAGACATGCGAGCGACACG
Organism: uncultured Collinsella sp.; assembly: GCA_902490405.1. GTDB lineage: Bacteria > Actinomycetota > Coriobacteriia > Coriobacteriales > Coriobacteriaceae > Collinsella. The sequence goes on along the minus strand of CABUDS010000012.1, from coordinate 32,536 downwards.
ATGACCGCATGGCCGCATGCAGCCATCAGGACCGTCCCGCCGGCAGCCCCGCACGCCCTCATCCAATAAGCCATGTGAACCGGGGGTAAAACGGTTGGGAAACTCATCGCGATAACAAGGCCCGCGAACGTTGCGACCAGCAAGGCTCCCGACACAAGAGATCTGATCCTGAACACCTCATATGCAACCGCAACCATCAGCGTATAAGCGGCGTCTATAACGATATTCGACAGGAGTGCCGAGGTCACATTACCAACCGTAAGGCTGTCTAGACCGCTTCCGGAGCACACGGCAAAGACCGCAGCGACACCGAGAGTAAACACGATGTAGGGGCACAGCGTATACACTTCGCAAGCCAATGTCTTTGCCGCAAACAGCTGCCAGCTGCGGAAGCCCCGAGCAATCGAAACTCCCCTTGCCGACACGCTCGTCGCATCACCGAATAGCGTCCCCGCCACAACAACAGAGACGATTGGGAAGAACACCGTATGCGCCATGGAGACGACACTTAGCCAGGAAGAGATACCCGTTGGCCCAACCCCTATCGAGAAAAGATAGGCCGGATCGGCGGAAAAGCCAAAGAACTGGCCCTCTCCCCCTGCGGAGACCCATGCGCCGGACCCGGCAAACACATAAATCCCCGCGATGCCCAAATACATCAGCGCTATTATCACGGCGAGTTTCATTCTCCTTGCGCGGAACAGTTCCGCCCTGACCGACATCCCAAGATTCATCGAACCGCCGTCCTTACAAATAGCGAGACGAGCGCAACTCCAACCGACACAAGCACAGTGCCGCCCGCATACAGCAAAACCTGAATTACACCAACATTCTGCATACTCAGGGAACACAGGTTCATCAGGTAATACACGGGCGAGAGCATGAGCAGCAAGCTGGGCTGACCGCTTCCGTATGTACTTGGGAACCACACCATCACAAATGTCGAAACCGCTATTGCAACGACGCTGCTCGCCACCACACTCCTCGTGAGCAAATACAGGGCGAAGGTAGCGGCGTACATCGAAATGAGCAGCAGCGCGATCATCAGCGCAATCGATACAAATTGGGCAAACCCTGAGCACGAGGCCCCAACGTCCCATTGGGCCATCTTGGTTAAATACAGCGCAGTCGTAGAAAGAAGATACACGGCACCGACCAGAGTGCAGTTCACCAACAGCTTCGTGATCACAATCGCCGCCTGCGACACCCCTCGCGATCTCGATACGGCGTAAGCCACGGATTCAAAGTCTCTCGACGTAGCGTAAACCGCGTAGAGAATCGTCACCGGAATCCAGACCACTGTAGACGCAAAAGACGTCCGGGCAACAGAGCCCAAAACGTCCCCTGCATCCACTAGGTTTCCAATAAAACCTATAGCCCCTCCAAGCGTATACGGGTCATCACCGGCGACCATGATCAGCACCTCAGACGAAGTCGCAGCCGCAACCACATACAGCACAGCCGCAAGCGCAATCATCAGAGCGGTCGCCGGGTGCCTGGCGAGCAACCATACCTCGCTCCGAAAAGCTGAGATGAACTCGCGTTTCATCACAGCTCGCTCTCTCGACCGATGAGCTCCGAATAAAACTCCTCAAGGCTCTTCCTATGAGAATACGCCTCCGCAACCCTCACACCTGCGGTCGAGAGCGCTTCGATTGCAATGCCCCGCCCTTCCTTTTTCTCCTCATAGCGCATAAGGACGCTGCCGTCCGGCAGAAAAGAATGTGAGGTCTCATCTCCGAGAACCGATCTCGTTCGCTCCAGATCGTCCACATGCAACACGAAACCACCGCGGCATGACTTTTCCAGCTGAGGTGCGGTCATCCTTCGAATGAGGCGACCATGACTTATGAAGAGGTAATCAGTTGCCAGCTTGTGCATCTCCTCAAGATTGTGGCTGGATACGAGAATCGTTTTACCTTGATCTTTGTTAAGATGCGTAAGGATTTTTCTTACTTCGACTATCCCCATCGGATCCAGGCCGTTTGTCGGCTCGTCCAGGATCAACAGCTCCGGATCGCCCAGCAACGCTATGGCCAGATCGAGACGCCTCCTCATTCCCATTGAGAAGTTCTTCACTTTCTTCCCGCCGGCCTCCCCCAAACCGACGGTTGATAACACACCGTCGATGGAACGATCGGTGGGAAGCCCCCACTCAATACAGCGAACGACCAAGTTGTCTCGCGCGGTCAGATTAGGATACGAAGCATTGAGGTCGGGCATATAACCCAGCCTTTCCCTGCAGCTCCGTATTTCACGTCTCCCGGTTTGCCCAAACATCGAGATCGTTCCTGACGATGGCTCCGAAAGCCCCGTGATCAATCGAATTAACGTGCTCTTGCCGGCACCATTCTCCCCAATGAGTGCACACAGCTCGCCTTCCATTAAAGAGAACGAGACTGATTTAACCGCTTCAAACCCGCCATATCTCTTGGATATGGCACGCAATTCAACTGGGACTTCCCGCATGGACGACATCCTCCCCGTCAATAAAAAGGGACGACATGGCAATTGTGCGGGGTTATAGGTAACGTCGGTTCGCCCCCCATATTGCAATGCCACATCGCCCCTCAGGCGCTGCTGGCCAAAATATCTTTGAACAGTCTGTGCACGCCGTACGGCGTGCACTATCCGCTAAAAGCGGATAGTGCACTCCTGTGAAGAACACTTGGTGCTGCAGCTGCCGTGCGCGTAAAAGAAGCAATTGCTGCACATGGGCTCAGCCCCGGCTGACGGCTCGGTAATCCATTCCATTTCATTCCCCTCCTTTCGCGGTAGAAAGCCAGTTCATCTCTGCCCCCTAGAAACGGAACGTGCAGGACTGATTGGGGCACCTCTTCGTGCATCCCCCGTGCGCGTAGAAGAAGCAGTTGCCGCACGCGGGTGCAACGCCTTCCTCCGGCTCGTTAATCCAATCCATCTCTCCCTCCTTTCCTTGCATACCGAATTGATAATGTTATTCTAATTCGATATGTATCATATTTCAATATAAGCTTATTTATATATTACACAAGGTAAGCACCCCCCTGCATCCAGCACAGGAAATGACTCTCTCGTTCCCCAGTGACGCGGCGAGAAATACAGGCCACTGCAGGACGTTGAATGAACAGCCCGTGAAAACCGTTGTTTTCACGGGCTGCACCTGCTCAATACTTTTTTATTCTCCAGCCTCAGTCGTCTCTAAGATCGACCACGTAAACATGATCTGACTCCAGGACCGGGTCATCACCCGTCGCGGTCGCCCTGCTCAGCGCGTTGCGGGCGCGCCGCGTCGCCAGTTCCTCAAGTTCTCTTTCGTTGACGCGCTTAATAAGATCGCCAGGCTGGCAATCAAGCTCTACGCAAATATCCAGCAATGTCTTTAACCTAATTGCCTTCACCTTGCCATTTCGTATTTTTGAGATACTTGCCGGTGTGTGCCCGGTCGCCCGAATGATATCCGTACTCGTCTTTCCGCGTCGAAGCAATAAGCTTTCAAGCTCAATAATCAGATAGTCCATGCCGCCCCTCACACCAAATCCTCGGTCTGGTCTTGAAGCAGAGCTCCGTAGCGCCATATCGCAGAAATCGAGAAGCAGCAAACGGCCCCCAGCACAGCACCAATATCTATGGGCAGGGCCAGGTTTTCAAACATCGAATAGGCGTTCCCCAGCAAGTCGAAGGGGCCAATCACTATCGAAAGAAACCCCGGAGAAAACAAGAGGTCACCTATTGCCGCTGCAACAAACAGCCACCCGATAATCGAGATTCTTCGAGCATGCGAAAGGGTAAAGGGCGATTCGCCATGAGCCATGTCCATGCTGATTCCCCGCAGGGTCCATGTGGCCCCTCCGGAAATCAGAAGATACATCAAAGGAACCACTACGGAAACCGTCTTTGATGGATCATATAGGTTTCCTTGAGCAGCCATAAGCCCAATGGAAATAACCACCACCACCGAACAGCAACACACCGCTATAAACAGCGCCGTAAACAGAATCCCAAGCCTTCTTCCGAGAGTCATCATCTTCTGGATGGACTTATCGATCTTCTGGGCGCTATTCACCACAGCTCCTCCTAAAGCAATCAGAGGTCTTCTTACTTACTGTTTTTCCTACATTGTAACGAACTCGATAAGAAGAGGGTCGCTTCACGCCGCGCAATCCCGAACTCCAAGCGTTTCTCATCAGCATTGCCCATCTTTCGAGTCGAAATTCAAATCCAGTTTCTTATCGCATGCTGAAATCAACCCGAACTGGATGTGACTGGAAAACAGCGCGCTGCGTCGGTCGCGCTTTCCCGAGCGACTCTGGCACAACAGACGATATGAGTTGAACATTGGGGCCTCTCCCCTTGCAGCTCTCTCGTGGGTCGGGCGACAATGGTCGTACCATCAACCGCGGCCGCGCGCTGCGGGCCCTCGGCCTCGGCTGCGTCGTCGGGGCGGTCCCGAAGATGCACCGGCCCGCGGCCGACCGCGGCCGCAAGAACGACCGCCGCGACGCCGAGTGGCTGGCACGCATGCTGGCGCGCCGCAACGTCGTCGAGGTGTGGGTCCCCGACGAGCGCCCTCGAGGACGCGCGCGACGACCTGCAACACGCCAAGCAGCGGATGTCGAAGTTCCTGCTGCGCCACGGCCTCGTCTTCGACGAGACGACGCCGGCCGGCAGGCGCAGGGGCGCCTGGACGGGGGCCTACTGGGACTGGACGGAGTCCCTCTCCTTCGACGAGCCCGACGACGCCGCGGCCTACGAGCACTACATGGACGGAAATGACCTGGTAGAGAACCCTCGCACCGTCTACGTCGCAGGGGACGTAGACGAACTCGTCGAGCACGAGCAGCCTCGCGGGCGACACGTCGTTCAACAGTTTCGACAGCGTTCCCTTGCGCTTCGCGTTGCCGAGCTCGAGAACCAGCTGCGCGGTCTGCCAGAACCTGACCGACATGTCCGCGGCGACCGCGCGCATCGTGAGGGCGACTGCCATGCGCGTCTTGCCGCGCCTGGACTTACCGAAGAAGACGAGGTCTTCGCGCGATTGTTTGTGTCAACGGCCAACTGAATGTGAACCCTTCTTGCATTGTTGCAACCTGGCTGGCAGCCGGTCTTTAATGACGACGACCATTGTCGCCCGACCCACAAAAGAGCCGCAAGGGGAGGAGCTCCCAATGTTCAACTCATATCGTCTATGGCGCACTACCATTCACCGAAAGTCGGCAACTTTTTCATTCTCTCTATACATGTTTAAACAACATGTTCTACAATAGGGACAATAGCAATGGAAACTCGGGACGAGCCGTCTATCCATCTACGGCGCAGCCCCTTATTCAAAAGGACGGTGAGTGCATCCATGGAGCGTGCAAGCGGCGTTCTGATGCCCGTTTCGTCATTGCCCGGACCTTACGGTATCGGCGGCTTTGGCTGGAACGCCTATGACTTTGTCGATTTCCTCGCCTCGTGCAAACAACATTACTGGCAGATTCTCCCCCTTACGACAACGAGCTATGGCGACTCGCCCTATCAGTCGTTCTCGGCCCGTGCGGGCAACCCCAATTTCATCGACTTTGCCGAGCTTATCGAGGCCGGCTATCTGGAGCAGTGCGATATCGACGGCGTGTACCTGGGCTCCGACCCCAGCAATGTCGACTATGGTGCCATCTTTGGTGGCCGTCGTCAGATTCTCGACCGCGCCGCCGAGCGCTTTGCCGCCGACAAGCCGGCCGACTTCGACGACTTTGTCCAAGCAAACGAAGACTGGCTCATCCCCTACTGCGAGTTCATGACCGTCAAGGAGGAGTGCGGTCTCAAGGCCTTTTGGGAGTGGCCCGCAGAGCTCCGTACCCGCGGCGAGGCTTCTGCCAAGGTCTGCGCCGCCCATCCCGCGCGCATGCTCTACCACCAGATGACGCAGTACTTCTTCAATCGTCAGTGGAGCCGCCTCAAGGCCTATGCCAACGAGCGCGATATCCTCATCATCGGCGACCTGCCCATCTATGTCTCGCGCGACTCCGTCGAGATGTGGGCCACGCCCGAGCTCTTTAAGATCGACGCCGCCGGTAATCCTGTGAGTGTCGCCGGCACGCCGCCCGACCAGTTCTCGGCCACCGGCCAGTACTGGGGCAATCCCATCTACGACTGGGACGCCATGGAAGCCGACGGTTTCTCCTGGTGGGAGGGCCGTATCCGCGCCGCCCTCGACATGTACGATGTCATCCGCCTGGATCACTTCCGCGGCTTCGAGGCCTATTGGGAGGTGCCGTTCTCCTCACCCGATTCGTCCTACGGTTCGTGGACGCAGGGCCCCGGCCTCAAGTTCTTCAAGACGCTCGAGGAAAAGCTCGGCACGCTGCCCATCATCGCCGAAGACCTGGGCTTCCTCACCCCCGGCGTCATCGACATGCGCGACAACTCGGGCTTCCCCGGCATGAAGATCTTGCAGTTCGCCTTTGAGGGCACCAACTCGTACTACCTGCCGCACAACTACATTGCCAACACCGTCGCCTATGTGGGCACACACGACAACGAGACGGCGCGCGGTTGGTTTGAGGGAACGGCCACCCCGCGTCAGCGCGAGCAGGCGGCCCTGTACACCCACCAGCAGGCAGGCGAGCCCATGGCCGATGCACTCAACCGCGCCATCGCCGCCAGCGTAAGCGATACCTGCATCTACACCATGCAGGACCTGCTCAACCTGGGCAACGAGGCGCGCATCAACACTCCCGCCACCATGGGCGGCAACTGGACCTGGCGCATGCTCGATGGCGCCATCACCCGCGAGCTCGAGCACAAGCTCACCGGCTGGACCGAGACCTACTTCCGCATCCCGTCGGAAGACGAAATTGAGCTTCCCCAATAGGAGCCACCGCGCCCGACCCCACCCCATCGTGCGGACGCGTCCGTTTTCCCCGCGCGAGGCCACTCCAATCCCTCGCGCGGGCTTCTTTTGAATTTCTGACATGTAATCAACCCATCACAGGAGGAAACATGCCCCGTATCAATCTTGCGGATCTTGCCGAGCAGTCCTTTGGCACCTCGCTCGAGCAGCTCGATGACCGTCGTATTTATAAGCTGCTGGCCAAGCTCGTGCAGGAGCGCTCTGCCGCCTGTCCTCTCAACAACGGCAAGAAAAAGCTCTACTACATCTCTGCCGAGTTTTTGATCGGCAAGCTGCTCATCAACAATATGATCGACCTTGGCATCTATGACGAGGTTAAGGACCAGCTCACCGCCGCGGGCCACGACCTCAACAAGATCGAGGAGTTCGAGGTCGAACCGTCGCTCGGCAACGGCGGCCTGGGCCGTCTGGCCGCATGCTTCCTGGATTCCATCGCCACGCTGGGCTTGACCGGCGATGGCGTGGGCCTCAACTACCATTACGGCCTGTTCCGCCAGCGCTTTGTCGACAACCAGCAGAAGGCCGTCCCCGACGAGTGGCTCGGTGAGCAGGACATCCTAGTCGACGACGACCGCTCCTACACCGTCGAGTTCGGTGATTTTGCCGTTACTTCCAAGCTCGTCAACATCGATGTACCCGGTTATGGCCAGCCCACCAAGAACCGCCTACGCCTGTTCGACCTGGCAAGTGTCGACGACGGCCTGGTCCCCGGCAGCTCCATCGACTTCGACAAGACCGAGATCGCCAAGAACCTCACCTTGTTCCTCTATCCGGATGATTCCGACGAGCAGGGCCGCCTGCTTCGCATCTACCAGGAATACTTCATGGTGAGCAACGCCGCCCAGCTCCTGATCGACGAGGCCATCGAGCGCGGCAGCAACTTGCACGACCTGGCCGACTACGCCGTAGTCCAGATCAATGACACGCACCCCACCATGGTCATTCCCGAGCTCATTCGCCTGCTCACCACCGAGCACGACATCGAGTTTGACGAGGCCGTGACCATCGTACGGTCCATGGTCGCCTACACTAACCACACGATTCTTGCCGAGGCCCTCGAGAAGTGGCCGCTCGCCAGCCTGCAAAAGGTCTCCCCTGCCATCGCCGACATTATCGTCAAGCTCGATGAGATCGCCAAGGCCGAGCACGACGACCCACGCGTCGCCATCATCGACGAATACGACACCGTCCACATGGCCCACATGGACATCCACTTTGGCTTCTCCATCAACGGCGTCGCCGCGCTGCACACCAAGATCCTGGAGGATACCGAGCTTCATCCGTTCTACGAGATCTACCCCGAGAAGTTCTCCAACAAGACCAACGGCATCACCTTCCGCCGTTGGATCCATGGCGCCAACCCCGCGCTCGCCAGCCTGCTCGACGATGTGATCGGCACCGATTGGCGCAGCACCGGCGACCTGAGTAAGCTTGCCGAGTTCGTTGACGACAAAGATGTTCTTGAGCGCCTGGCCGCCACCAAGGCCGAGGCCAAGGCCATCATGCGCCAGTTCATGGCGCTCGAGCAGGGCGTGACCATTCCCTCCAACGCCATCATCGACGTCCAGGTCAAGCGCATCCACGAGTACAAGCGCCAGCAGATGCTCGCGCTCTACATCATCTGGAAGTACCTCGATATCAAGAACGGCAACAGACCTAAGCATCCCGTCACCATCATCTTTGGCGGCAAGGCGGCCCCTGCCTACACTATCGCCCAAGACATCATTCACCTGATCCTGACGCTGTCCCAGTGGATTGCAAACGACCCCGACGTGGCTCCCTACCTGCAGGTTGTCATGATCGAGAACTACAACGTCACCGCTGCCGAGCGCGTGATCCCCGCTGCTGACATCTCCGAGCAGATCAGCCTGGCCTCCAAGGAGGCGAGCGGCACCTCCAACATGAAGTTCATGCTCAACGGCGCTTTGACCCTGTGCACGCTCGACGGTGCCAACGTGGAGATTGCCGAGCTTGTCGGCGACGAGAACATCTATACCTTTGGCGCCTCGTCCAAGCAGGTCGAGCAGCTCTACGCCGACGGCACCTATGACGCCGGCGCGCTCTACCGCAAGCCCGGCATCAAGCTGCTGGTGGACTTCATCACCAACCCCGCCTTTATGGCGACCGGCAACGCCGAGCGCCTGCAGCGCCTGCACGACGACATCATGGGCAAGGACTGGTTTATGGCTCTACTCGACATTGAGGAGTACATCCAGACCAAGGAGCGCGTGCTGGCCGACTACGAGGACCAGGACGCTTGGATGCGCAAGGCGCTGATCAACATCGCCAACGCCGGCACCTTCTCGTCCGACCGCACGATCTCCCAGTACAACGACGAGATCTGGCACCTGAGCTAATTCGGTTTCATCGCCCATCCTCTTGAAAACGGAGCCACGGCAACGCGGCTCCGTTTTTTGTGCTCGCACGTTACCCTGTGATCCGACTCGGCCAAACAATCTCGATCCATAACAACTACTCAACCAAAACGGTCCCAGCTGTTACAGATTGAGACATACCGGCCCCTCCCCTTGGGTTTATCTCAATCTGTAACATCTAGCAGGTGAAATTCGCCTTTGGTGTTACAGATTTAGATGAAATGGTTAGCTCAGCGGAACCGTCTCGATCTGTAACATCTAACGTCCGAAATCGGCCCTATCCGTTACAGATCGAGACAAACGACCGGTCAGGCAGTCCCAACACAAAGAAAGGCTCCCCTCTCGCCCAGTGGACGGGAGGGGAGCCTTATATGTGACCGCGGCAAAAGGATGGCAATACCGCAGTCGCCCAAAGGAAGGGCCTGGTTGCACCGGGCCTAGATAAGGTTCTTGCCAGAGACCTTATCGAAGAGGTGGGTCGCGTTCTTCTCAAACTTGAACCAGATGGGGTCGCCCGCCTTGAGCGCACCCTTGGCCTCGAGGTCGACAACGGGAATGATCAGGACGAACTGGCCATCGGGAGCGGTCACGTGGACATGCTCGGTCGAACCCATGAGCTCGGTCACCTCGACGGTACCCTGGAGCGCGCCCTCCTCGTCCTTGTCGGCAAGCAGAATCTGCTCGGGACGCACGCCGGCCGTGATCTCCTTCACGTCGCCGCCGTCCCAGTTGAGAGCAAGCTGAGCGCAGGTCTCGGGGGCGAGCGCCACGTTCATATCCTCGGTCTTGACGGTAAAGCCGTTGCCCGAGCGCACCAGCTGGGCATCGAAGAAGTTCATCTGCGGCACGCCGATAAAGCCGGCGACGAAGATGTTCGCGGGATGGTTGAAGACCTCCTGCGGGGTGGCGATCTGCTGGACGACGCCGTCCTTCATGACCACGATACGGTCACCGAGGGTCATGGCCTCGGTCTGGTCATGAGTGACGTAGATGAACGTGCCCTTGATCTCGTGGCGCAGCTTGATGAGCTCGGCACGCATCTGGTTACGCAGCTTGGCGTCCAGGTTGGACAGCGGCTCGTCCATCAGGAAGACCTTAGGATCACGCACGATGGCGCGGCCGATGGCGACGCGCTGACGCTGACCGCCGGAGAGCGCCTTAGGCTTACGGTCGAGGTACTCGGTAATACCCAGGATCTCGGCAGCGGAGCGAACCTTACGGTCGATCTCGTCCTTGGGGACCTTCTTGAGCTCGAGCGTAAACGCCATGTTCTCGTACACCGTCATATTGGGGTACAGAGCATAGCTCTGGAACACCATGGCGATGTCGCGGTCCTTGGGAGCGACGTCGTTGACGCGCTTGCCATCGATGAGCACGTCGCCCGAAGTGATGTCCTCCAGGCCGGCGACCATGCGCATCGTCGTGGACTTACCGCAGCCAGAGGGGCCAACGAGGACGATGAACTCCTGGTCGTGAACGGTGAGGTTGAAGTCCTCTACAGCGAGCACACCGTCCTCGGTAACCTTGAGGTTGTGCTTCTTCTCCTCAGTCTTCTTCTTTTTGCCAAAGAAGCCCTTCTTTTTGGACTCGTTGTTGGGATACACCTTCTGAACATGTTTGAGAACGATCTCGGCCATGTCTCTACCTTTCGATACGCGGCGCCGCGCTGAGGGGCGCCGCAGAAACTTGCAAAACAGTTACGGCATCAGCCCTTGACGGCACCTGCCACCACACCGTCGATGATGTACTTCTGGCAGAAGATGTACATGATGACGATGGGGACAACGACCATCATGATGCAGGCCATCATGGGGCCGAGCTCGACGTGGCCATAGCCGCCACGGAAGTACTGGATCAAGATAGGAATGGTCTTGTACTTGGTGGAGTCGAGCGTAAGGTAGGGCAGCAGGTAGTCGTTCCAGACCCACATGGTCTCGAGGATGCCGACCGAAAGATAGGTGGGCTTCATGATGGGAAGGACGATCTTAAAGAACACCTGAACCGGGTTGCAGCCGTCAATCATGGCCGCCTCCTCGATCTCGAGCGGGATGTTCTTTACAAAGCCGGCGAACATAAAGACCGCCAGGCCCGCGCCAAAGCCCAGATAGATAAAGCAGATGTTGAACGGCGTATTAAAGCCGATGCGGTCCGCCAAATTGGACAGCGTGAACATCAGCATCTGGAACGGTACGACCATCGAGAACACGAACAGGTAATAGAAGAAGTTCGAGATCTTGTTGTTGACACGAACCACGTACCAAGCGCACATGGAGCAGCACACCAGAATCAGCACGACCGACGTGACTGTGATGATGAGCGAGTACATAAACGCCGAGGCAAAGCCCTGCTCGTTCAGAGCGTGTACGTAGTTTGCGAGGCCGTTGAACGTCTCGGGCGTGAGCAGATCGAACGCCGTGGTGGTGCTGATTGCGGTCCCCTTCTTAAAGGAATTGAGCGCAATCATGAACACAGGGTAGATCCACGCGAGCGACAGAATCGTAAAGAAGATCGAGAGCGCGCGGTTAATAGCCTTATCGCGTTTCATTACTGCTGCACCTCCTTGGACCTCGTGGCCTTAAGCTGGATCATAGAAATAGCGACAACCAGGATGCAGAAGATAACTGCCTTGGCCTGACCGATGCCCTGCCATGCGATGCCAGCACGCGAATAGAACGTGTTGTAGATGTTCAGGGCGAGCATCTCGGTGGAGTGCGCCGGGGCGCCACCGGTAAGGGCGAGGTTCTGGTCGAACAGCTTAAAGCCGTTGGTGATGGACAGGAACAGGCAGATGGTGATGGTCGGCATCAGGTTGGGGATCTTAACCTTCCAAAACGTCTGCCATGCCGTAGCGCCATCGACCTTGGCGGCCTCGATGTAGTCAGACGGGATGGACTGCAGACCGGCGATGTAGATGATCATCATGTAGCCGACCTGCTGCCACAGGGTCAGGATGATAAGGCCCCAGAAGCCAGCAGCAGAGTTAAGGGCGATGAGCTGGGCGCCCACGTTGGAGAGCAGGCAGTTGATCAGAATCTGCCAAATGTAGCCCAGCACGATGCCGCCGATCAGGTTAGGCATAAAGAAGATCGTACGGAAGATGTTGGTGCCCTTGAGCGCTTTGCGGGTGAGCGCCTGCGCGATGGCCAGCGCGATCACGTTGATGAGCACCGTCGACAGGAAGGCAAACGCCACGGTAAAGAAGAACGACGTGGAGAACTGCGGATCGGACAGCGCGCGCACGTAGTTCTCGATACCGACAAAGTGCGCGTTATTGATGGTAATAAACTGGCAGAACGAGAGATAGAAACCCTGGATAAAGGGAATCACGAACCCGATCATAAACGCCAGGCACGTGGGCAGCATAAAGAGCGGCCACCAGCGCTTGAGTGCTTTGCCCATAGAAGGGTCCTTTCAATATGCAGGGGGCGGGCAAACCTACGTCTGCCCGCCCCCTGTCGCTAATCAGATAGCTTGGGCAGCAACTGCTTACTCGGAAGCAGCCTTCTCGGTCTTCCAGCCATCGACGAAGGCGTTCTTGACGCCGTCCCACTTGGTGTTGTCGGCAGCATAAGCGATGAGAGCCTGCTTGAGGTTCTTCTTCCACTCCTCGGAGGGGATGTAAACGAAGTCCCAAGCGACGGTCTTCTTGCCGTCCTTGGCCATAGCAACGGCCTGCTGCGAGAAGACGTTGGTGGTCTCCTTAGCGCTCTTGAACGGGGCGGTCAGACCCATCTTGTCAGCGATGATGCTGGTGGCGGTGTCAGAAGTGACGCACCAATACATGAAGTCCTCGGTGGCCTTCTGGGCATCCTCGGAAGCCTGGGAGCTGACGCACCAGTAGTTCTCGCCGCCGGAGCACAGGCCCTGGTTCTCCTCGCCGTCGACGCCGATGTAGATCGGCAGCATGCCGAGCTGGTCGTCGGTCATACCGGCCTTGGTGAGGTCGGCGTAGGCCCAAGAGCCGTTCTGGTAGAAGACGGCCTTGCCGGTTGCGAACTCGTTGGTGGCGTCGTCACCGGTCTTGGAGGCGAGCTGCGAAGGATCGCAGGTGGAGTCGGTGATATACAGGTCGAAGATCTGCTTAAAGTTGTCGAGATACTCGCCCTTGATCTCGTCGTCCTCCTGATTGTGCTCCTTCTCGAACTCGTAGTAGAGCGGGAGGTTGGCGAGGTGCGTGGTGTAGCGCCAGCTGGAGGAGTCATCCATGCCGGCGGAAGTGAAGGCACCGTCAACGCCGAGCTCGTCCTTGCGGGCCTGGATGTCATCGGCGCAAGCCTTCAGCTTGTCGAAGGAGTTGATGTCCTCGGCCTTGTAGCCGGCCTTCTCGAGGAGCTCCTTGTTGTAGATGATGCCGTAGCTCTCCTGAACCCAGTCGATACCCAGATCCTTGCCGTCGGACTGCAGCGCCAGGGAGTCGTCGATGAGCTCGCCGCGGAGCTTGGTGTCGGAAAGATCGGCGCAGTAGTCCTTCCAGTTCTTAAGGCCGGTGGGGCCGTTGACCTGGAACAGCGTCGGAGCGGAGCTCTTGGACATCTCGGACTTGAGCTTCTCCTCGTAGGTGTTGGAGGCGGCGGTCACGATCTTGACCTCGACGCCCTTCTCCTTCTTGTACGCCTTGGCGATCTCCTTCCACTCCTTGTCGACCTCAGGCTTAAATTGGAGGAAGTAGACCTCGGCAGCGTCACCAGAAGCAGAGGAGCCGGAGCCGGCAGAACCACCACAGCCCACGAGACCCAGACCAAGAACCGCAGCCGCGGAGCCAGCGAAGCCCAGGAACTGCCTTCTGCTCATTTCGTTCTTCATTACAATCCACCCTTTCACACCGTGGCGGCACCCTTTGCCGCCGCCTTCGGAGATTGGCTCGGGGACTTTGCCCCTTTTGCTGATTTGTACAATACGCTATTTGGCTAGTTGTTTGAACAAGTATTACTAGAGCGGTAGAAAAACTTCGGTGAACGGTAATTTCAACTTGATACTTGACAAGTTTTGTATAAACAATTACTTGTTATCGAATGCAGAGAAAACGCCCGGTCAAGCCGATGCATCGTCGGTTTGACCGGGCGTTTTCTCTTTGAGGACATGAGTCTCGTCAGGCTGCGAGCTAGCCGGCTATCGCTTGGAGTTGACGCGGTAGTGGAAGATCTCGGGATGCGTGCGGGCATGCGTCACCTCAAATAAGATGCCGTCCGAGGTGTACGACTGGCTCTCCATAACGGCGACGCAGTTGTACTTGCCAAGGTCCAAGTAGCTGCAGTCCTCATCGTTGGCAAGCTCGACGCTCACCGTACGGCGGCTCGCCATCACTTTGACGCCACGCTTGTGCTCCAGATAGTCGTAGATAGAGCTTGCCGCAATCTCGGGGGTCAGGCCCTTGGCGATCGACTCCAAAAAGTAGCCGTGGTCCACCTGGCGCGCGCTGCCGTTGAGGCTTCGGACACGCACGACGCGAATCAGCTCCTCGCCCACCTTAAAGCCAAGGCGGCGCGACAGTTGCTCAGTGCAAATCAAATGTTCAAAAGACTTGACCTCGGTCGATGCGACGGCATTGTTGCGTTTTGCGAACTCGCCAAACGACTCAACCTCTTCGAGTGCGCCCAGCATGTCGGTTTCGCCCTTAAGCCAAATAACGCGCACGCCCTTGCCGTGTATAGGCTGCACAAACATCTGGTCGGCCAGCATGCTCAAGGCGCGTCGAACGGTATTGCGCGTGCAGCCAAACTCCGCGGTCAGCTCGGCTTCGGTTGGCAGCATCTCCTGAAACGCATAGGTCCCGTTAATGATGCGCGAACGGATCTCGCGGTAGATTCCTTCGTAAATCGCTTTTGGCATAACTTCACCTCTAATGAATATGTATGGCTAGGCACGATAGCATTTCTTAAAGTTGTTTAAACCGATTATCGGTAAAGTACGGATTATTTACCGTCGACGGTTCCCCCGAAACCCAAATCGGACCGAATCAAAACCGTCAATGCGGCAAGCAGCCAGTCCTCTACAATGAGTTCATTGTTTAAACGTTCTTGCTCGCACAGCATGTTGCATCCGGAAGGCATATTATGCTGCAGAAAATCCAACGCTTTGGCGGGGCAATGTTCGCGCCCGCCATGCTGTTTTCTATATCAGGCCTCATGGTCGGCATCTCCGCCCTCGCCACGACCGTAGACATCGTCGGTGACCTCGCCGTATACGGAACCCCTTGGTACGTTTTCTGGACCATCATCCAGCGCGGCTCGTGGACGGTCTTTAAACGTCTCCCGCTCCTTTTTGCCGTAGCGCTGCCTATCGGTCTTGCCCAAAAGCAGCCGGCACGCTGCTGCCTCGAGGCACTCGTGGCCTATTTTGCCTATTGCTTCTTTTTGAGCGAGATCATTAAGCTGAGCGGAGACAACCTTGGGCTTAAGTACCCATCATCTTTGACCCCCGCCAGCGGTATCACCGTCATCGACGGCATCAAGACGCTCGACACCGGCATTATCGGCCCGCTGGCGGTATCGGCAACCGTCGTCGCCATCCATGACCGCTTCTACGATGCCAAGGTTCCCGATTGGCTCGGCACCTTCTCGGGTTCCTCGCTGGTCTACCTCATCAGCTTTTTTGCCGTGTTTGCCCTTGCCGCCATCTCGGCCGCCATCGTGCCCTTCGCATACGCCGTGACCGAAACGCTGCGCCACGCACTTGCGGGCGTCGGCCCCTTCGGCGTGGGCATCTTTGTGTTTTTGGAGCGAGCACTCGAGCCCATGGGGCTGCACCACCTGCTCTATATGCCCATCTATTACGACAATCTGGTCATTCACGACGGTATTTACGCCACGTGGACCAACCTGCTCCCCATTCTCTCCCATAGCACGCGCCCTTTAAATGAACTTGCGCCCTGGGCAGGTTTTACCGCCACCGGCTGGGGCAAGCTCTTTGGCCTTCCCGCCATCGCGGCAGCATTCTATTTCACCGCCAAACCCGAACGCCGCGCCGGCCTTAAGGTCATCCTTTTGCCCGCCATCGTCGCCTCGGTGGTCTGCGGTGTCACCGAGCCGCTCGAGTTTCTCTTTATGTTCACCTATCCTGGACTCTTTTTGCTCTACGCCGTCCTATCCTCCTGCCTTGCCATGACCATGAACTTCTTTGGCATCGTCGGCATCTTCTCGGGCGGTCTCATGGAAATGACGGCCTTCAACTTCATCCCACTCATGCGAATGCATGCCGGCTCCTACCTTTTGGCGCTCGGTATCGGTCTTGCCTTTAGCCTCATCTTTTTTGTTAGTTTTCGAGCACTCATCTTGGTCTATGACCTTAAGACGCCGGGCCGCGAGGATCATGTCTCCAATCGCGCGGCAATCGATCGTTTAACGGGAAGCGGCTTTGCCAAAGAGCAATCTCCCAATGGCGAGGTCAGTATTCAATCCGATCAAGATCACGTCCTCGCCGAGCGGGTAATTCAGCTTTTAGGTGGCGTTGGCAATATCGTGGGCGCAACCAACTGCGCCACGCGCCTGCGCGTCGAGGTCGCAGACCCTTCCATCGTTGCAGATAATGCGTCGTTTGTCGCGGTGGGCGCCAAGGGCCTCATCATTACGGGCAAGACCGCCCAGGTGATTATTGGCATCTCCGTTCCCCGCGTTAAAGAGCATTTTGACCAGATCATGGGCCTCGAGCCGGGATTTGTGCCCACCACCTCGGCCTCCCCTGCCGCCAGCGCAGCCCATAAGCGCGGCGATATCTGCTTCTTCGATATCGACGGAACACTCGCCTGGCAAGACCCTCGAGTGGCACAAGAGCTTCCCGAGAGCGAGCGAGACCTCTCCCCCTATCCCAATGAAGCGGTCTCGCAAGCCATCCGTGATTTTGTCGCCAAGGGCAATATGGCGTTTATCTGCACAGGGCGCACGCTGAGCTGCATCCATCCAAAGCTGCTCGAGCTGCCCTGGACCGGCATCGTCTGCCTCGCGGGTGGCTATGTCGAACTTGAGGGACACGTGATTCGCGATTTGGCGATGACGCCCGGCATGCTGCAGCGCCTTGCTCCCATTCTTGAGCAATCGGACGAAGTGATTCGTTTTGAGGGACTCAATGGCGTCGTTCGCATGAGTGCCGATGCGCCCGACGCCCCGGGATACGCCCGCACCGTGGGCGATGCAATTACGCAGCTGCAACATTACAGCGCCTACAAGATCTTAATGTCCACGTCGCTTGCCAGCCGCATCGCTCAGGATCAAGCGTTTGAGCCGCTGCTCTGCTTTAACGAGCTCGAGCTCGAAGTGACCGAGATTTCGCCTCGCGAATGCACCAAGCGCGAGGGTATCCAGTCCGTACTCGACGCCCTCGATCCCCACCACGGAACCGTATACGGCATCGGCGACGCCAGCAATGACGTCTCGCTGATGAACGCCGTCGATGTCGGTATCGCCATGGGCAATGCGCCGGACTTCCTCAAGGAAAAGGCCGACTATGTCACCGACAGCATCGACCACGACGGCGTCGTCACCGCGCTCGAACACTTTGGGCTTATCTAGCCAAGCCCCTACCGCACTTGCGGCCGCATGGACCAATCGTCTTCAACCGCCGCGCTCGACGCCCTAATGTGGCAATATGTTGTCTGCATAATGCAACGATGCAACCTATCAAAGAATGCGAGAACCCGTGTCCAGTCCGTTTACCAGCTTTTTAGCCCAGCACTTTGACCAGATTAACGACTATCTGGCCACGTTCTTTGACGGACAGGCGACTTCCGCCGATATCGAGCGCTACCTGTATACCCCGCTCTCGGCATTTACGGCAAACGCTGGCAAGCGCCACCGCCCGCTCATCTGCATGCTCGCCGCCACTGCGGTAGGCGGCAGCTTTGAGAGCGCCCGCAGCGCAGCGGCGGCCATCGAGCACTTTCAGTCGGGCGCACTCATCCACGACGACATCGCCGACAACGGGCAGATTCGTCGCGGCAAGCCCTGCATGCACCTTACCGAGGGCACCGGTCTTGCCATCAACTGCGGTGACCTGGCGCTCACCATGGTCACCAAGACGGTTCTCGACGACCCCACACTCAACGCAGACGTGAAGCTTCACGTGCTCCACGAGCTTACCGAGATGATCGTCCGTACCATCGAGGGCCAAGCGCTCGACCTGGGCTGGGTCCGCGACGAGCGCTTTGACATTTCGGTCGACGATTATCTGGACATGGCGACGCACAAGACCGCGTACTACAGCGGAGCGACGCCGCTTGCCGCCGGAGCCATTATCGGCGGCGGCAGCGAAGAGCAGATTGAGGCACTGCGCGCCTTTGGGCTGCACACGGGCCTTGCCTTCCAGATTCAAGACGACCTGCTCAACTTGATCGGCACCAAGGAGGCCGCCAACAAGGACTTCCGCACCGATATCACCGAGGGCAAGCGCACCCTCGTTGCCGTGCATGCCCTGTCAGACGAGCGCTATCACGACGAGATCGAGGCAATCCTTTCCTCGGGCACCGAGGACCCTGCGCAGCTCGCACGCGCCGTGGAGATCTTCCAGGAGACCGGCTCCATCGATTACGCCCACACCTATGCGCTCGACCTGACCGCTAAGGCCAAGGCCGCTATCGAAGGCGTCGAGCTCGACCCGCATGCGCGCGAGCTCTTCCTCTCAATGGCAGATTTCTTTGTGGAGCGTCTTAACTAGCGGGGGTCATAAAACCTGTGGGCAGCGAGTTTGGGTACAAGTTGCTACACTATTGAGTGCATGTTTATAAATTGTCTCGCGTTGTCTATCCGACACACGCTCAAAATAGTACGAATGGTACGCCGAAAGGGGTTCGTTCATGGAACCTATTACCACGGGCATGCAGGGAGCAGCCGTCGAGGATGTTCAGTCCCGCCTTCTGCAGCTCGGCTATACAATCGATGACGCCGAGGTTGTCGACAAGCGCTTTGGCACCACCACCGAGCAGGCCGTCAGCACCTTCAGGCTCGACAGCGGCCTTGCTGCCGGTCATGCCGTCGATATCCCCTGTTGGAGCGCCCTGGTCGACGCCTCGTATAAGCTGGGCGACCGCACCCTGTATCTGCGCATGCCCAATTTCCATGGCGCCGATGTGCAGGCCCTGCAGCGCGCTCTCAACGTTTTGGGCTTTGCCTGTGGCGAAGACGACGGCTACTTTGGTCCGCATACCGAGGCCGCCCTGCAGCAGTTCCAGGAAAATGTCGGCCTGTTTGCCGACGGCATGGCCTTCCAGGACACCTACGCCTACATCAACCGCCTGCACCATGTGTGGGAGGGCAAGCCCTCGGTCACCGAAGCCGAGTCCCGCATCGGTTTTGCTCGCGCCGCCAACGTGCTCGAGCGCTTCCAGATCGCCGTTATCGGTGAGGACCCCATCGCACGCAGCGTTGCTTCGCGCATGTGGAACATCGCCACGGCAACGACCGACAACAGCGGCATGATGCTCTGCGACTCCGAGGTCCCAACCGACGTTGACCTGGTGCTCGAGATCGCAAGCGACGAGCTGCCCGCCGACGCCGCGCCACGCGCCACGATTGCCCTCGCCGAGTGCCACAACCTGGCCCAGCGCATCCGCACCGCCAATGTCGCCGCGCAGCAGAAGCCGGCTCGCATTCGCATTGAGCTCACGGGCATGACGCGCTACAACGGCACCTTCACGGCCAGCGACGCGCAGACGCTCGCCGTACGCCTACTCGACGGCGTTTGCGATGCCCTCGCAGATTAGGTAAACTAGACGAGTTGCTTTTGGGCAACACCACACATTGGGACGTAGTTCAACGGTAGAACTCCGGTTTTTGGTGCCGGCTGTTGGGGGTTCGAATCCCTCCGTCCCAGCCATTAAAACTGAGCGCCCTAAGCCCATAACGGCCCAGGGCGCTTTCTTGTGGGCAAGCGGAGGAATTCGAGCCCGCAAGGGTGCGGAGCTGAGGAAACGCGAAGCGTTTTCCAGCGCAGCACGCAAGGAGCGAAGCGACGCAGCGGGGCGCGGCCGCCGACCAGGCAGACGCGGAATCCCACCGTCCCACATCAGCCCAGTTCCGAAAAGCGAGCCGCCATCTACAAAGTGCCGTGTGGCCCCGGCCGGCCGGGCATTAAGTTTGTCGCGAGTTCCGCACGCAAAGAAGGCCACTTAATGTGGCCTCCGTCGTGAGCAGGACTGTAGAGCAGGAAACCTAAGCCGGTGTCCCCGCTCTCCCGGGGCCGGCGGAATTTAGTTGTTAAGCATGCGGTCGAAGCTTCCCGAGTCGCCATCCCGATAGTCGGCGGTCATCAGAATCTCCTGCGGAATGCGCCCGCCTTCACGTAGCACATTGCGGAACTGCACGCGCGTGACCATGGGCAGATCCTTGATCGTCGCCGCCAAGTTCTGCGGCACGCCCTGGTTGGCAGCCGCGCGCTCGCACTCGCCGCCGGCCTTCACGCGACGCTTATGCTCGGCGAGCATGGCGCGGTACATACCGGCATGCAGGCGAATCTCAACCACATTGGCATTGCGAGCCTGCTCGACGATGCGCGCGCCCTCGCGGTCGATATCGCCCACGTAGTAGACGTAGTTAAAGCGATAGCCGATCTCGGCCAGATAATCGTCCAGGGCATGCGAGACGCTCGCCTTGCATCCGCCGCCAAAAATCACGCCGCCCACCTTGATGCCAAAGAGCTTGGCGTGCTTGCGGCCACGCAGCAGCCTGACGATCTCGTCGTAGGTGTCCAGGTTCTCGACCATAATGAACGGCTTATCGGCGCCCAGCGTAAAGAAACCCGTAAAGTGCACGGGGCGGTTGGGGGCGACCTTGATCGCCTGCATGCTGATGCCCTTTTCGGTCATGCGCCTTATCAGGCGCTCACCGTGCTTGCCGTCAAAAGCCTTCTCGTCGTTAAAAATCTGGTAGGCACGCTGGCGGCGCGAGGCAACCGGCGTATCGGCACCTCGGTTTTGCTCGATCCAAGCCTGGATGATTGCGATTTCCTCGGCAATCTTGCGGTTGGACATCTCGTTGTGCTGAGTGCGCTGCGGCGCCTTTTTGCCGTCCTTGCCCTCGACCTTAACAATTTGAGTCTGCTGTTCCTTGATCTTAGAGAGCGCCGTAGGCGTAGGGACAACTTTGAGCAGCTGCCTGCCCAAAACGCGGGCAAGGGCAAACGCCGATACCTCGCCGTGGACGGCCGACTCGG
The DNA here is from genome assembly GCA_902490405.1 of uncultured Collinsella sp. Classification (GTDB taxonomy): domain Bacteria; phylum Actinomycetota; class Coriobacteriia; order Coriobacteriales; family Coriobacteriaceae; genus Collinsella. The sequence goes on along the minus strand of CABUDS010000012.1, from coordinate 11,149 downwards.
GCTGCTGGGTAGCACTATCAGCCGCGGCAGGCTCAGCCTGTGCATGAGGCTTACGCTTGGAATCTGCCCGGGTATTACGTTCCTGCTTGGGCGCAGACGAGCGCTTTTGCGGACGATCGGACTTGGCCTCCTTCGCCGGCTGGCGCTTGACCTGATCCACCGGAGTCTCGGCCTTCTCATCTCCGTTTTGTGTCGCTGTCTTCTCGGCCGCGGCCTCGGCATTTGAGCCACGACCGCCGCGGTGACGACGACGGCGGGGCTTGCCTGAGGCGCTCTCCCCCGCCTGCTTATCAGCGGTCTGTTGAGCTTTGACCTCAGTGTCAGCCGCAGGCTGCGACTCGGAAGGTTGCTGCTCGCGAGCCGCCGGCTCAACGGTTTTCTCGGTTTGTTCGGCCTTCTCGGCCTGAGCGGTCGGAGCCGGCTCGCCCTTCTCCTGACGCCTTACGGGATACGCGCGCCTCGCAAAACCACGTCCGGGACGACATGAGCCCGGGGCCTTCTTGGCAGACTCCTCAACATCGTCTGCGGCCTCGGAAAGCTCTTCAACCTCATGCGCGACATCCTGCTGCGCAGCCTTAAAGTGGGCACCACGGCGACGCTGGGGCTCCTGGGCCTCCACGGGCTTTTGCTCCTTCGCGGGCCTCTGCGACTCGGCAGCAACCTCGTTCTCAACAGCCTCGGCATCCGTCTCACCCTTTCGAGCAACGGCGCGACGGAAGCGCTCCTGCTGGGCGCGACGCTGCGCATCGCGCTTGCCACCCCCGCCAAAACCGCCGCGCCCTGCCTTGGCCGTAAAGGCACGCACGACGTTCTCATCGAGCAACTCATCGGTATCAACATGCTCACGCGGAGCAACTTCTTCCACAGCAGGCACGTCAGCGGAATCCTCGACGACAAAATCTTCGACGGACTCGGCAGGCTGCTCCTGGGCATCGCGGATCTCGACATTGATGGTATAGAACGCCGGGCGCCCGTTAATGCCGCTGCCCTCGATCTTGGTCACGATATTTGCCGCGATAAGCTCATCGCGCATCGCCTTGGTATCGCATTCCTTATCGACGGAGCGGAAAATCTGCGCCAGCGCGCTCGACTTAATCTTGAGCGCCTTGCGGCAGAGCAGGTCGTAGGCAACCAGCTTGGCGCGCTCGGCAGAAAGCGACGTCTGGCTGCTCAGACGCTCAGCCAGAGCATCGACATTGTTTTGATTATCGGAATATACCGTCTTGGCCACGGGGCCCCTTTCATATGCACACATATACGTCCATATGGTACAACGCACGAGCCTATCCACGCAAAACATCTGCGAGAACGCCCTTGCACCACCTGTTATCACAAGAAAAAAGACCGGGTCCGCTTGATTGCGGACCCGGTCTTTCCGAGTCAAATAGATGGGAGATTCAACCCGTCCGACCGACTAGGCCTTAGCGGCCTCGGCGTCGGCAGGAGCCTCAGCGGCAGCGGCGCGACCGTACTCGGCCTTGCCCATCTCGGACCACTCGGGCTCCTCGTCGGGCATGGAGCCGGCCTCCTTGCCGAAGAACTCCTTGAGACAGTTGACGGCAACGATGAGGCCCAGGACCATCAGTAGGACGGCGAAAACGAGCTGCAGGCCCTTGGTGGCGGCGACGGAGACGGCGGCCGTGGTGGCGGTAGCCGGGATGGTGCCGAAGAAGCCGTAAGCCTGGACAGCGGTCATGCAGCCCATGGCGCTCTGGACCAGCGAGGTGAAGGTGCAGCAGAGCAGGAAGGCGACGGGCACGTAGAGCATCCAGCCCTTGCGGCCGGTGCACTTGCAGAACACGGCGAGGGTGATCATGGTCATGCCGCCGAGCAGCTGGTTGGAAGCACCAAAGAGCGGCCAGATGTTGGCATAGCCGCCAAAGGCGAGGGCGAGACCGGGAAGCAGGGTGACGACCGTGGCGAACCAGGGGTTGCCGAGAACCTTCATGTAGCCGGCCTTGGACTCGATGGCCAGGGCGTCGTTGGTCTGGGCAAAGAACTCGGAGAACGAGGTGCGGGCGATGCGGGCGACGGCATCGAGCGAGGTCAGGGCCAGAGCGGAGACGTTCATGGTCATGAAGACGGTAGCGAGCGTGCCGTCAACACCGAAGGCCTGCATACCGCGGGAGATACCAGCGGCGAAGATCTGGAACGGGGTGGAAGCGACGCCGGCGTTGAGGGCACCAGTGCCGGCGGTGTTCATATCGGAGAACATGATGCCGGCGACGATGATGGCAAGGATGCCGACGAAGGACTCGACGATCATGGCGCCATAACCGACCTTGACGGCGTCCTGCTCCTTCTCGACCTGCTTGGAGGAGGTACCAGAAGAAACGAGGCTGTGGAAGCCGGAGAGGGCACCGCAGGCAACGGAGACAAACAGGACCGGGAACATCATGCCAGAAGCGCTGGAGAAGCCGGTAAAGGCCGGAGCGGTGATGGTGGCCTGGCCGTTAACACCCAGGACGACGATACCGAGGACAGCGCAGGCGATCATGACGATCATCATGATGGAAGTGAGGTAGTCGCGAGGGGTCTTGAGCATCTGGATGGGCATGGCGCCAGCAAAGACCAGGTAGACCATGACGACGGCAAACCACTGGAACTTGTCCAGATAGACCGGGAACTGCATACCGACGGCGAACATGAGGACCATGAGCACCACGCCGGTGACGAACTCGGCAGCACCGGTGAGGTTGAACTTCTTCTGTGCCCAACCAAAGGCGATAGCGACGAAGGTGAACAGGATGGAGATGGTACCAGCGCAGCCGGCGGCATAGGACTTGGTGAAGTCGATGGCACCGGTAGCAGCGCCAGAAGCGTCAACGACCGAGGTGAACATGAACGTCTTGCAGACCATGTCGGTGAAAGCGGCGATGACGATGATGCAGAACAGCCAGCAGAACAGCAGGAACAGGCGACGGCCGGTCTTGCCGATGTATTTCTCGATGAGCTGGGCCAGGGACTTGCCGTTGTTCTTCATCGAAGCGTACAGAGCACCAAAGTCGTGGACGGCGCCAAAGAAGATGCCGCCGACGAGGACCCAGAGCACGACGGGCAGCCAGCCAAAGGCCATGGCGACGATCGTACCCGTGACAGGGCCAGCACCGCAGATCGAGCTGAACTGGTGCGAGAACGCGGTAAAGGCGGAGACGGGCGAGAAGCTCTTGCCGTCCTTCATGCGCTTGGCCGGCGTGAGGGCCTCTTTGTCAACGCCCCACTTGTTGGCCAGCCAGCGGCCGTAGCCCAGATAGCCACAGGCGAGCACCGCCGCGGCCACAACCATGAGCAAAACTCCGTTCATTACATTTCCTCCTCTAAAATGAACTTCCTAGACATAAAAAATGAGGGCCGTCGGTTGCGCTCGACGGCCCTCATCTTCATCAGCCGCCCGTTATCGTACGGGCTAGCTGTATGTGCTAACCCGCATCAGATAATTACTACGCTGATAATGTTTAGTTGATGCGTGAACATGTCTAAGAAATCCTCTTCAATCATGATGCGAACGATCCGTGCGTGTTCACATCCCCCAGTGGTTGAAAAAGGAGTATGAAACTTTAGTTACCTAAAGTCAACGCAAATTTGTAATGAATTTTCAACTATTTTTGAATTTCTCGGTATTAAACGCCATTGACCTCGGACTTTACCCAACAAAAGTTTTTGCATGAGAGATGCCCCTCGGGAGCGGGCGGGCGTATACAAGGTTTCCTGCTCTACAGTCCTGCTCGCACGGAGAGCACATTAAGTGCTCTCCGGCTCGTGCGGAACTCGCGATAAACCTTGTATACGCCCGCCCGCTCCCGAGGGGCTCCCATCCCAAATGCGGAGCAAAGCTCCGCATGCCATCTTTTCTTTCAGCTAAAGCACGCCGGAAATTCGACGCTGGCTTGTTAACCTTGCTGGACGTTGTCGACGCCGATCCAGCTCAGAAGCTATATCGATACAGAAAGGTCCCCGGCGCTGCCCGGGCGCCAACGGCCGCATATGAACTTTATCGCGAGTTCCGCACGAACAGGAGGCCACTTAATGTGGCCTCCGTCGTGAGCAGGACTGTAGAGCAGGAAAGTTCATATGCGGCCGTTGGCGCCCGGGCAGCGCCGGGGATCGCACCTTTGCGGCTACAGCGTCATGTTCGGATCGGCATCGACGTCGAACGGCGAGATTTCTCCTCGGTCGAATTTACGGCGAGCAACCTCTGCGATCATGGCGGCGTTGTCGGTGCACGCCGAAAGCGGTGGCACCGTTACGCGGATCCCCTGACGCCCGAGCTTCTTGATCATCATCTCGCGCAGATGCGGATTAGCCGAGACACCACCGCCGATGCAATACTCCTTGCACCCGGTGGCGTGCAGGGCGTTTTTGGCCTTCTTGTACTGCACGTCAAAGACCGCCGCCTCAAACGAGGCCGCTAGGTCGGGCAGGTGAATCGTGCGCCCGGCCTTGGTCTCCTGCTCGATGTAGAGCGTCACCGCCGTCTTGAGGCCCGAAAGCGAGAAGCGATAGTCCCCCCTGCTGTTAAGCGCACGGGGGAAATCGATCGCCTTGGGGTTGCCCGTCTCGGCAAGCTTGGAGATGATAGGGCCTCCGGGATAGCCAAGACCCAGTGCCTTTGCCACCTTGTCGAAGGCTTCGCCCACGGCGTCGTCGAGCGTCTCGCCAAGCACTTCATAGTCGCCCCATGCCTTTACGTGCACGAGCATGGTGTGCCCGCCCGAAACGAGCGTAAAGATAAACGGGGGCTTGAGGTCGGGCTGCGCCAACAGGTTGGCAAACAGGTGGCCCTCCAGATGATTGACGCACACCAGCGGTTTGCCGGCAGCATACGCAAAGCCCTTGGCGAAGGCGACGCCCACTACCAGAGCACCCACCAGGCCCGGACCCTGCGTCACGCCAACAGCGGCGAGTTCGCTCGGCGCGATGGCTCCACCCTCAAGACCAAGCGATGCTGCGGCATCCTCGAGCGCCGCATCCACGACACTCACAATCACCTCAACGTGTTTGCGCGAGGCGATCTCGGGCACCACGCCGCCAAAGCGGGCGTGAAAATCAATCTGTGTCGACACCTGGTTGGCCAGCATATTGCCATCCGCATCGATAATCGCCACGGCCGTCTCGTCGCAGGAGCTCTCGATAGCGAGCACTAGGCGGCGGCGCTCAATTTCGGCACGCTCCCCCTCGGAGCGCCCAGGCGCAGGCAGCGGCCATACGCGCTGCTCTGCCGCCGTCGGCTCGGGCGAAGCATTATCGACCGGAAGCACCAGGGGCAGCGGAGCCGTCATGACAATGGCGTCCTTGCCGGCACCATAGTAGCCGCGGCGCCGTCCTGCCTCGGTAAAGCCCAGAGCGTTATAAAGCGCGGTCGCTCCCTCGTTACCGTCCTCGACCTCGAGCGAAGCCGTAGTGCAGCCAAGCATCTGGGCATCATAGCTCACGTGCGACAGCAGCTTGCGGGCAATGCCCTCACGGCGATGTGCCGGGTCGACGGCGACATCCAGAATCTGCACATCACCGTCCACGACCATACCGCCGGCAAGGCCCAGCAGCTTGCCGTCGTCGTGTGCCACCCACCAACTACGCGGCGCAGCGACGTCCTCGCCCAGTTCGGACAGGAACATGCCCGGCGTCCATGCCTCGTGTCCGGCACCTTCAAAGCAGGCAGCCTCCAGCGCGCTCGCGCCCTCGGCATCCGCCGCGCCCATGGGACGGAACTGCAGATGACGACCGGCGAGCTCATCGGCAACACCCGTAATTTCGCTCTGCGCACTCTCGGCAAGACCAAGACGCTTGCGCTCGTTTTCCTCGGCATCCGAAAGGCGCGTGTAAATCGGCAGGACGCGGGCCGGATCGCCGTCACCCGCAGCGTGCGCGAGCAGCAAGCCCTCGCCCGAAGGCCACCACAGGTCGCGCTCCACGCAGCGGGCGGCCTCGTCCTCACCCAGCAGCTTGCCATAGCGCACGAGACCGTCACCGGTCAGCTGAACCTGGCCCCAGTCCGCTGCTTGGCGCCACTCATCGAGCGCCACGGCGGCCTTGACCACGTGTTCGCGCTCAAATTGACGCTCGGGACCCTCATCGACCAGCATATACAGCGCCGGATATACCTCACCGCGCATAGCATCGGCCAAGATACCAAGCTTGCCGCGCACGCCAGCCTTCCACGCCGTCCAAGCGCAAGCGTCGAGCGTCGACACGCCCAGCAGCGGAACATTGGCACCACGCGCGAGGCCCTTGGCAGTGGAGATGCCGATGCGCACACCCGTAAAGGACCCCGGGCCGCGGCCGACCACATAGCAACCAACATCGCTGCGATCCAGACCGGCTTGAGCCAGCACGCCATCAACGGTATTCACGAGCTCAACGTTGGCGTGACGGCGACACATGTGGTCGCCACTCACGAGCTTCGTCTCACCCGTCTGCCCATCAATCCAGCTTGCCGCGCAGGCAAGCATGTCGGTCGAGGTATCGAGCGCCACCACCAGCGCGTTGTCGTTATGCAAGCTCATCTTGTACAGCCTTATCAATCAAATGGGAAAGCTCCATTGCGCGGTCACCGTGCGCCTCAAGCGTTATCGTTCGCACATCGCTGTCGCCCTCATCACGCTTGAGCGTCACCGAAAGATACTCATCCGTCAGCTCGTCCTGGAATTGTTCGCCCCATTCCAGCAGGCAAGCACCCTCATAGCCCAGCACATCGAAAATGCCCGTATCCTCGAGCTCGTAGGCATGCTCCAGGCGGTATAGATCAAAGTGAAACAGCGGAATACGACCTTGATCGTGAACGGCCATGAGCGCAAACGTAGGACTCGTAACCATATGCCCATCGCCCAGCCCGCGCGAGACGCCCTTGGTAAAGTGAGTTTTGCCCACTCCCAGGCCACCGGTCAGGATGAGCACATCGCCGTCCTCAAGGCACGGTGCAATTAGCTCGCCAAAGTACTCCGTATCGGCAGCGCAAGTCGTTTTGTAAGTACCTACCCCCAGGCGTTCCAGGGACATATATGCTCCTTATTATTCCGAGGCGTCCTCTGGTGCGGGATGTCGCCCCAGATAGTCGCCCAGCATCTTAAAGTCTTCCTCCAGCAGCTCCTGCCACGCCGGATTGCGTAGCGCTGCTGCCGGATGGAAAGTGGGCATCACCACAAAGTGCCCCATCTGATGGAACCTGCCGCGCAGCTTGGTAATGCCGATCTCGGTCTTGAGCACAAAGTGCGTTGCGGGGTTGCCGAGCGTCACGATGATATCGGGCCAGATGCTTCGAATCTGCTCGCGCAAAAACGGTGAGCAAGCCAGCACTTCCTCGGGGCGCGGATTGCGGTTTCCCGGCGGGCGGCACTTAAGCACGTTGGCAATGTAGACGTCTTCGCGTTTGAGCCCCGCCAGCGACAAAATGCCGTTGAGGTCCTCGCCTGCCGCCCCCACAAAGGGCTCGCCCTGCAAATCCTCATTACGGCCCGGCGCCTCGCCAATAAACATCACGCGAGCGCGGGGGTTTCCCACGCCAAACACGATGTTGTGGCGCGACTGGTAAAGCTGGCAAAGGTGACAATCGCCCAGAACGGCCTCGATCTCCTCGAGTGCGACCTCACGCGGCGCCTGATGGCTATGGCCGGGAATGTGCATGACGCCCATAGCGACTCCTACACGTAGACCTTGTCGAGACGCATACCAAAGCCGCAAGCGACCTCGTAGTTAATCGTGCCGCGTAGGCGCGCCATCTCGTCCATGGTAATCTCGGCATCTCCATCGCGGCCGACAATGATCATCTCGTCACCATACTCGGCCTCGGGAATCTCATGCGCCGGGTTGGACTGAATGGCGACCATAAACTGGTCCATGCAGATATTGCCCACCTGACGCACACGCTCGCCGCGATACAGCACGTCCATACGATTGGAAAGCGTACGCGAAAGGCCATCGGCATAACCGATCGGAAGGGTGCAGATCTGAACGCGCGTGCGCGGTACGCGGTAGGTAAAGCCGTAGCCCACGCCCTCGCCCATCGCAGGATGCGCCACGCGCGTCACACGCGCGTGGACGCTCATGACGGGATCAAGCTGCATCACACGACCACTCAGCTCACATGGCTGCAGACCATACAAACCGATGCCGGCACGAATCATGTCAAAGTGCATTGAAGAATCGAGCATCGAGGACGGCGTATTGGCACAATGCACGATACCGCATTCAAAACCTGCGTCCTTAATGGCCTGAACGGCCTCGGTAAAACGCTGGCACTGCAGCTTGTAGTCCCAGCCCGAAGGTTCATCGGCCGTGGCAAAGTGCGTAAATACGCCGTCGCACTGAATACCGCGATGGAAGCTGATGCCGCGGACAAAGTCGAGCACCTGTGTGTAGTGAACGCCAATGCGGTTCATGCCCGTCTCGATGGCGAGATGGTACTTGCCCACCTTGCCCGCCGCGACGGCGCATTCGCCATACGCAAGAGCAAAGTCAGACGTATAGACCGAGGGCATGATATCAAACTCGAGCAACGTCGGAATAGCCTCGATAGGCGGCTCGCTTAGGATGAGGACGGGTTTCGTAATCCCGCCCTGTCGGAGCTCAACGCCCTCGTTAACCGTCGCCACGGCAAACATGTCGGCACCGGCCGAATACATGATCTTGGCGCACTCAACAGCTCCATGACCATAAGCATCGGCCTTGACCACGCAGCACAGGCGCTGACGCGGATTCAGCAAGTTCTTATAGGCCCTCGTGTTGCGACGGAGCGCCCCGCGGTCGATCTCGACCCAGGACCAGCGCGTCAAATCGGCTTTATTCATGATTAGTCATCCGACCCTTCGTCCATGATTCCCAGATCTTCGAGCGCATCCTTTGCCGCCAGTTCCATGGCAGGACCGATCAAGTCGATAAGATCGGTCGCGATGACGCTCTTCTCACCATACTCCGTCGCCGCGGCAAAACCGGCGTAGCTGTGAAGTGCGACGGCGTACGAATACAGCAACTCCCAACGATCCATCTCGTCGCGCATGGTGGCAAGCGTGCCGGCCAAAATACCCGCGAGAACATCACCCGAACCGGCAGTTGCCAGAGAAGTCGGACCCGAGAGCGGCAGCAGCACACGCTCAACGCCACAGATAGCCGTCGTCGGCCCCTTGGCAATGACCACCAGATTGTCGGAGCCTGCAGCCCAGACAACCTTCTGCGCGGCCGCAATCGCGGTACCAAGGTCGTTCACCTCGTCACCGGCAACCAGACGCGAAAGCTCACGATAGTGCGGTGTCATAACCAACGGCTGATCGCGACGATACATCTCGGGGTTACTATCAATACCGTCAATGGCAATCTTAGCAAGGCAGTTGAGCGCATCGGCGTCCAAAATAAGCGGCACATCAAGCTCGAGCAAGCCCGAAACCACCTGCATAGCGCCGGCAGACGTCGTCATACCGGGACCGCACAGTACGCAGCTGTACTTCTTTGCAATCTCGCACACCGTCATGCGCGCAGCGGCGCCAAAGGAGCCGCGGGAATCAGACGGAATAGCAAAGACGGGAATCGAAGGAAGTGCCATGCGAATAAGATTGGCGCAGGCGTCAGGAGCCGCAACTGCCACGTAACCAGCACCCGCGCGAGCTGCAGACTTGGCCGCCATAATGGCAGCACCAGGATATTGCGCAGATCCGGCGACAATAAGCACAGAGCCACGGGAATACTTATCGATATTCGTAGGTAGTGGAGCAAAGTAATCAACTAAGTCACCGGGCTCGACAATCTCGGCGGCGTGGTCGACATCATCGATGACCTCATCAAGACGGTCGTAAAGATTGCCGCAGATCAAATCGCCAGCATACTCAGGGCCATCAGCGCTATACAAACCAATCTTGGGCGCAATCATCGTCACCGTATGCTCGGCACGAATGCAGTCGTCATCAACAACGCCCGTCTCGGCATTCAGGCCCGAGGGGACATCAATGGATACGACACAATCGGCGCATTCATTGACCGTAGGAATCCAGATGGAGAACGGCGCACGCAGATTCCCGTGAAAACCGGTACCAAAAATGGCATCGACAACAACATCGGCCTTATCGATCAAAACCTCGAGTTCATCACGCGAGGGGCCGACGCAAACGTGCACATCGCGGCCGGCAGTACGACGAGCAACATGACGTGCCAGAGCAGCAGGAATCTCATCCGGTTCAACCGGAGAAACGATATCCACGTCCACACCCTTATGGCTCAGGATATCGGCGGCAACCCAACCGTCGCCGCCATTATTACCAAAACCGACCAAAACGAGAACCCGATCGGGATTGAGCTTCAAGACCTCGTTAGCGGCAAACTCACCCGCTAGCTCCATAAGCTCGGCCTTCGAAGTCCCTTCGCGTTCGATGATATCCTCGAGACGAACGACTTCTTCGGTACTCAAAACCGGTTTCATCTATGCTCCTAGCGTATCTTGCGAAGCATCGCCCAGGTGCTCCGCCAATGCTGAATTCTGCAGCTGCTCGAGCTCATCTAATACAGAGCGAGCCTCTTTAAATGTCTGCGCAACGCGTTTCTTGGTACTCACCTTTTCCTCTTTTGGCTTAGGCCGAGCATCTTCGGTAATCGCGATGGCATTCGCAACGGCCAAGTCTCCCGTAAGCGTAATGGAAAGAGCGACCTCAACAACACCCAGTTCTTGAGCGATCTCGAGAGCACGGCCCGAAAGCAGAGCCTTCGGTTTGCCGAGTTTATCACGCGTTACCGAAACATCCTTGCGACCTACACCTTGACTAAAACCCGTGCCGAGAGCTTTAAGCACCGCCTCGCGCGAAGCAAAGCGGCTCGCATAGTGAGCAGCGGGACGCGATGATGCATCGCAATACGCACGCTCTTCTTCGGTAAACACACGCCGAGCAAACGACGGCGTCTTTTCAAGAATTGATTTCATGCGGGAAATCTCGACGATATCAACGCCGATACCAGCTTCAGCCATGTTCACCTCCATATCGCACAGACTAAGTTATTGTAGCCCGTTCACAGAAGATGCGACAAACGAGGGTTATAAAACACAGCTACTATGTGAGACAAATTGCCCGAGATACAAAAAAGGGAGAGGCCGCGAGGCCTCCCCCTTCTTCAATCTCGATGACGGCTCGGTGCCGTCCACCGGTCAGCGGCGCCCTGGCCTCCCACGGGCTGG